>JAZQAY010000048.1:0-8636 GCA_045545455.1 Anaerovoracaceae bacterium
ATGATCTCGTCATATTTAGTCAAAATCATACACCTCCTTAAGCACAAGTCTCAGTTTTTCTCTTCCCCTCTTGAGATCCGATCTTACCGTAGATTCGTTCCTCTTCAGGATCCCCGAGATCTCTCTAGTTGAATACCCCTCGTGATAAAAGAGATGCAGTACGTCTCTGTAATTGTCGGGAAGGCTCTTTACAGCATCCCATACGAAGGAGAGATCCTCCCTTTCTTCAGCCGCCAGTCTCTCATCCAGTTCATCTGCCTGACGCACATTATTGTAATCTATCCTGTTTTTGCTCAAATTTGCGGCGACCCTCAGAAGCCACGCCTTTTCATGAACTTCATTCTCAAATGAAGGCGCGGTCTTCATATATCTGATCAGAGTCTCCTGAACCACGTCTTCAGCATCGCTCATATTGTGCAGGTAGGAGTAAGAAAGGCGCAAAATACTATCCCCATACCTGTCCAGCATGCGGCCCGCGTTCTCTGCGATCTTCTCCTTTGAAAGCCCGCCTTCAGCGACGCTGAATACCTGATCATCAGGTGTATCTGCCTGGATCGTGTCAACGAGAAGCTTTATTGCGCTTTTTAGTTTTCCAAGGAGTCTGCCTTTATACGTCAGCCCCCGCCTGCAAATATCAAGAGCGTATTCCATCATTTGATCATTCTTTATTATTCTGCCATTCCGAAATGAGCAGTCTCAGTTACCTCAGTTTTGCCCTGAAGATCCTGGTATACGTACGCCATACAGAACATATCCTTAAGATCCGGTGCCGCAGGATCAGACTGACAGAGAATGCAGTAATTCTTTCCCGATACCACCTGAGTTGCCGAAACAGCCACAGGAACAAGGCCCTGATCGCTTATGACGGCTGCGATATCATCCGCGACTTCAGTGCTTTCAGCCTGCTGCCATCCGCCCAATGAGCCGTTTACGTTAGTCTCTATATCGGATTCTATTACCTCTTCAAGCCTTACGTTTCCGCTTAGATCTTTATATATCCTTACAAGAGCATATTTCTCAACGGGATCCGGTACGACCGGTGCGACTCTCACCAGGAAAAGATAGTTGGTTCCGGAAACAAGCTGGCTTGCAATGTATGCTACAGCTTCGTATTCAGCTCCCGTCAGTCCTTCAAGTGCCTTTTCAAAAGTAGCTGCCTGTTCCTCGGTTACGTCGTGGGAATCAGCCATTTCCCATCCGCCTACAGCGCTTCCGCCTTTATCTTCAGACACCCAGGTTTTTTCGGTCCCGCAGGCACAGCAGCAAATTATCATAACCGCTATCATCAGTACAGCAAGTATCCTCTTCATTTGACTATCCTCCGTTTTTTGCTTTTTATCTGTTTAATTCCCCTTCTGTAATATATACAGCCCGAAAACTGAAATTGTTGCAAAAAACTTTTTTACCAGGTCATTATATTTTCCAAAGATACTGCAAGTTCCGTAAGGCCAGTCCTGTCATTTTTAGAAAAACGTCCTTTGACAGGACTGTCGATATCCAGAACGGCGCAGACCTCTCCCTGACGATGGATAGGGATAACTATCTCTGACATTGATGCGCTGTCGCATGCGATATGGCCGGGGAATGCATGAACATCAGGAACAAGCTGTACCTTGTCCTCTTCCCATGCAGTTCCGCAAACGCCTTTTCCCTTTTCTATCCTGACGCAGGCGACCTTCCCCTGGAACGGTCCCAGAATGAGAGCGCCATCCATTACCAGATAAAACCCTGCCCAGTTCACGTCTTCCATCTGCGAAAAAAGAAGGGCCGAAACGTTTGACATAAGCGGGATATGATGTTTTGAATCCTCTGCCAAAGCAAGCATCTGTTTTCTGATCAGTTCGTAGTCTGCCATGATATCCTCCATTTGATGCATTGAACTGTAAATATAATAATCCAAAAAAATAAAAAATGGAAGCGCATTTGCGCTTCCATCAGCATATCTTCAGTCATCACAATCAAATATCGCCTTTTTTTCTATCAGGCCGCCGTATTCAGATTTCCACCTGATATGAGGTCCGGACACATCATACAGAGGCAATGCTTCCTTATCCATATCCATGATGATCATCATATCGTATCGGTTATCTCTGTCGGAATTTGAAAGTTTTATATCTACCTTATGGACCCCGGGTATAGACAGTGTTTCCTCGAAGATGACGCGGACCGGGTTTTCAAAAGCGCGATAGTCTGTATCCTTAAAGAATTTTACAATGATATAATGCTTCATGATGATCACCTCATACAAGTAAAAAATGCAGCACCCATCCGGATGCTGCATTTCTGTATGGCAGGGGCAGAAGGATTCGAACCCTCGACACGCGGTTTTGGAGACCGCTGCTCTACCAACTGAGCTATACCCCTATAAATATGGCGGAGAAGATGGGATTCGAACCCATGCTGCCCTTAACGAACACTAACGGTTTAGCAAACCGTCCTCTTCAGCCACTTGAGTACTTCTCCTTGCTTGTTAATTTCCCGCATTTCTGCGTTGCAGCGTCCGCCCTCGCTCACTCACGTACCCTTGTACGCTCGTTTCGACTCGGCATCCGCGCGCCTTGCACTGCGAAAAATTACCTGCGCAATAATCAATTGCCTGCCATTCCGTTTTTAATTATGGCGGAGAGGGTGGGATTCGAACCCACGGTCCCTTTCGGGATCACTGGTTTTCAAGACCAGCTCCATAAACCGCTCGGACACCTCTCCGGATAAGGCGTCTTGCGGAATTGCTCCGCAAGCCTTATTAACATGGTGACCCATCCGAGATTCGAACTCGGGACACCTTGATTAAAAGTCAAGTGCTCTGCCGACTGAGCTAATGGGTCATAAAACTTGGCTGGGGTAGCAAGATTCGAACTTACGAATGCGGGGATCAAAACCCCGTGCCTTACCGCTTGGCGATACCCCAGCGACAATCCCCAAACCCGCTTCAGTGCAATAAAAAAGCCTTACTACACCCAAGCGACTATTTTATTTTAATGGCTTGAGTCATTATTGTCAAGTCATTTTTCTATTATTCATAAAAACGAAACAGCACCCATAAGGTGCTGTTTCTTTGGTGAGCCCGTAGGGATTCGAACCCTAGACACACGGCTTAGAAGGCCGTTGCTCTATCCAGCTGAGCTACGAGCCCACGCTTAAGAAAAAATGGAGCGGAAGACGAGATTCGAACTCGCGACCCTCGCCTTGGCAAGGCGATGCTCTACCCCTGAGCCACTTCCGCATGTTTAATTGTAGTAGATGGTCGAGGGAGATGGATTCGAACCATCGAAAGCTCAGCTAACGGATTTACAGTCCGCCCCCTTTGGCCACTCGGGAATCCCTCGACATATGGAGCGGATGATGAGAATCGAACTCACGCCATCAGCTTGGAAGGCTGAGGTTCTACCATTGAACTACATCCGCACATTGAGTACTACAATAATTATTTAGTTGGAGCTGGTGGAGGGAATCGAACCCCCAACCTGCTGATTACAAATCAGCTGCTCTACCGTTGAGCCACACCAGCATGTTTTAAGAATGGCGACCAAGATCGGGCTCGAACCGACGACCTCCAGCGTGACAGGCTGGCATTCTAACCAACTGAACTACTTGGCCACTACTGGTGGGAGTTACAGGGCTCGAACCTGTGACCCCCTGCTTGTAAGGCAGATGCTCTCCCAGCTGAGCTAAACTCCCAAACATGCCGTTTATCTGCTCGACACAGTAATTAAATATACATTATAAATCCCGTTTTGTCAACAACTTTTTTGAGATTTCTTTAACTTTTCCTTTCCCGTTAGTCAGATTCGTTAAAATTCCTACAACGTTGTCTTCCTCTTCCGGATCATAGCTCAGCTCGGCTGTTACCCTCTCCCCGAACCGGGTATTTTCAATGCTGAAAACATCCCCTGCTCTGGTCTCGAGCTTTGAATATGAACCGTAATCAAGTTCATAAAGCATGACTGTTTTTTCATATACTCCGCCTGTCCCGGCAGCCTCCAGGCCAAGCTTAAGGCTGGACGTGTATGCTCTCACCAAACCGCCAGTTCCGAGTTTTATGCCTCCGAAATAGCGGGTCACTACGACAGCCACATTGGTTACTCCGGATGAAACGAGCATCTGGACCATGGGAGCACCTGAGGTACCCTGCGGCTCACCGTCATCCGAGGCCCACTGTATCTGCATCTTATCACCGATAACCATGGCAGGAACGTTATGTGTGGCATCCTTGTGCTTCTTTCTGATCACAGCAAAAAACTCCTCCGCCTCATCCCTGCTTTCAGCAGGTGAAACGTAGCAGATGAATCTGGATCTTTCAATTGTCTGCTCAGCAGTTCCCGGCCCCAGTACTGTTCCGTATAATCTCATCTGACCTCAAACTCTTTAAATCTGCCGTGATCTTTTTCTTTAAGTTCACAATCGATCAGCGTTCCGCCATCTGTATATTCTATGCTGATAACGGTCGCCTTGTCCTGTATATATGATGATACATCGCCCCTTGTGTATGGCACAAGCAGTTTTGCCCTGACTGTATCACTGAATATCCTGCTCTTCACAGATTCCATCAGTTCCTCTGTACCGATGCCGTACTTCGCTGAGATGAAGAAACTGTCCTTGCCCGTTCCCTGTATCTCAAGCCCGGCCCTGTCTTCAACGAGATCCACCTTGTTAAAGGCCTTTATTTTCGGTTTAGAGCCCGCTCCGATCTCCCCAAGGACCTGATCCGTGACTTCAGCCTGAAAATCGCTGTTTTCGTAAGATGCGTCGATAACGTGGATCAGAAGATCCGCTTCAGTAACTATTTCAAGTGTGGATTTGAACGCGTCTATCAAAAGATGCGGGAGCCTGGATACGAACCCGATGGTATCTACAAGTATGAAACTGTGATTCTTATCCAGGTCCACCCTCCTCTGGTATGTGTCAAGTGTAGCAAAGAGCATATTCTCTTCGAAGACCTTTTTTTCTTCGTTGAATGTGCCCGTAAGGATCCTGTTCATCAGAGCTGATTTGCCGGAATTGGTATACCCTACCAGAGCGACTACAGGAGTCTCATTTTTTTCTCTCAGCTTCTTCTGTACTCCGCGGTTCCTCTTGAGCGAGTCCAGTTCATCTTTGATGTCATATATTCTTCTTTCGATATGCCGCCTGTCTGTCTCAAGCTTCTTTTCACCCGGCCCTCTGGTTCCTATTCCTCCTCCGAGTCTGGACAAGGACTTGCCGAAACCCGTGAGCCTGGGTATCCTGTATTTCAATTGGGCCAGTTCGACCTGAAGCTTTCCTTCTCTGGTGGTCGCTCTCTTGGCAAAGATATCCAGTATCAGGATAACCCTGTCTATGACCCTTACGCCGATAGCATCCTCCAGATTTCTCAGCTGCATGCCGCTGAGTTCATCGTTGAATACTATGAGATCCGCTTCCATGTTCTCAGCAAGTTCCCTGATCTCCTCCACCTTGCCGCTGCCGACAAGAGTCGCGGAATTGGGTCTCTCCATGTTCTGGATGACCATGCCGGCGGATTCCACAGAGGCAGCTTCACAAAGTCCCTTCAGTTCTTCCATAGAATAGGAAATATCCTCGCCGAGCTGCACTCCGACGAGGATAGCCTTGTATTCCTCTTCTCTTATTACTTCATTCTGATCGTTAAACTTCAGCATTATCTACTGTCTCCCTTAAAAACGGGTTAAGTATCCTGATATACGTGCCCTTCATGCCAAGCGATTTCGTCTCCAGTATGCCTGCACTCTCCAGTTTCTTCAAGGCATTCACTATGACGGAATTAGTGAGCTTATACTGAACGGCGACCTTGGATGCCACCAGAATGGTCTCATCCTCGTCAAATGACTTCATTATCTTTATGAGGGCATCCTTCTCAGAGAAGGACAGGGTATCAAGAGCCATCTCACAGGACATCCTGAGACTCCTTTCCTGCGCCTTTTCGAGCTGCAGCTTCCTCTGTATCTCCAGAGCGACTACAGTAGCACCGTATTCACAGAGAACTATCTCTTCATCTGTGAAAGGTCTGTCGTATCTGGTCACCAGGATGGTGCCCTGCCTGGATCCTCCGGAGACGCAGGGTATGACGGTATGATACTTATCCTTAAGATCATAGTCTTCACCCAGCATGCATGTGATATCCTCACCTCTTAAGTTTGCCTGTGTCTCCAGTACTTCAAGAAACATCCTGTTATGTTCGAAAGGAACCTTCTCCTCTCCGGACTCATCCGGGATCGTGGAAGTATCATTGGCCTTGTCATATGATACTCCCAGCACCTTTCCCTTGTTGTCCAGAATATAGAAGTTGGCTTCTGTCAGTTCCGAAAGGAGCTTGCTCAGATCTTCATATGACAGGTTCCCCGTGGTGCTTTCAGCAAGCACCCAGTTCAGTCTTTTTATCTTCAGTAAAAAATCATCCATAGACGCACCTCCGTCTGTGATCAAATGATATTATCAAAGAATAAATCTGTCCAGATCCTCTCTTGAGATCGTATCCTGGAATCTGTCCTTTACGTATCCTTCATCGATAACGATGTGTGTCGTTTCAGGATCCGGAACGTTGAATGAAACGTCCTCAAGAAGTCTCTCCATAACGGTATGGAGTCGTCTGGCACCGATGTTTTCAGTCTGCTCATTCATGAGATAAGAGATGGTAGCGATCTCTTCTATACCATCCTCTGTAAACTCCAGCTCCACACCCTCTGTCTCAAGAAGTGCGATATGCTGTTTGGTAAGAGCGTTCTGAGGCTGTGTAAGTATCTTGACAAAATCCTCCTTGGTGAGGCTGTCGAGAGTTACCCTGATGGGGAAACGTCCCTGTAATTCAGGTATCAGATCAGTGGGCTTGGCCACGGAGAACGCACCGGCTCCGATAAAGAGGATATGATCCGTCTTGACAGGTCCGTACTTGGTATTGATAACAGATCCTTCAACGATGGGAAGGATATCTCTCTGAACGCCCTCTCTGGAAACGTCAGCTCCGGATGTCATACGGTTGCCGGATGCGATCTTATCTATCTCATCTATGAAGATGATACCGTTCTGCTCAGCGTTTGCCACAGCTTCATCCGTAACCTGATCCATGTCGATGAGCTTGTTCGCTTCCTGCTCTCTTAAGATCTTTCTGGCCTCTGACACCTTGCAGTTCTTCTTTCTCGTCTTCTGAGGCATATCCCCTCCGAAGATGTTCCCGATGGCGATGGTCATGCCTTCATTTGACATGTCGAGCTGGTTTCCCTTTGGAGCGGCTACGACTTCTATCTCGATGTACTGATCTTCGAGAAGTCCCTGTCTTAGCTGTTCCCTTACCTGCTCTCTGGCATATTCCACGTCCCTGTCTTCCTTGGCGCTCTCTTTTTCCTGCTGATCGAGGTACTGCTGCTTCTGGCTCTGATATCCGCCGGAATTCATGATAAAGTCGAAAGGACTCTTCTTTTCATTGATGTTTTTCTTCTTGCCGGGGATGATGGCCTCAACGATCTTCTCTTCAGCGATCTGATCAGCTACCTCGTATTTTTCTTCAAGCTTTGACTGCTTGGTGACTCTTAAGGAAGCTTCCACGAGATCCCTTACCATGGAATCCACGTCTCTTCCCACGTATCCCACTTCTGTGAACTTGGTGGCCTCCACCTTCACGAAAGGTGCATCCATGAGCTTGGCGAGTCGTCTTGCGATCTCAGTCTTACCGCAGCCTGTGGGACCCATCATCAGAATATTCTTAGGTGTGATCTCCTCTCTCAGTTCTTCAGAAAGAAGTGATCTTCTGTATCTGTTTCTGAGAGCAATAGCAACTGATTTCTTAGCTTCATTCTGCCCTATGATATACTTGTCAAGTTCAGAAACGATCTCCTTGGGTGTCATGTTGTAAAGTTTGTTAGCCATCGATCTCGCCTCCTTCCTCATCAAGCTTCAGCACTGTTATATTATCATTTGTATATACGCAGATAGAGCTTGCGATCCTGAGAGATTCTCTCACTATATCTTCAGCCTTCATATCCGTGTGATTATACAAAGCATTTGCTGCGGAATATGCGAAGTTACCGCCGGATCCTATGGCGACGAATGGCTGATCAGGCTCTATTACTTCACCGTTTCCTGATATCACGAGAAGGTTTTCCCTGTCCATCACTATCATGAGGGCCTCGAGGTTTCTCATTCCTCTGTCAGATCTCCACATCTGTGCAAGCTCAACAGCTGCCTTCTTAAGATTTCCTGAATGCTCCTCAAGTTTGCTCTCAAACTTCTCAGTGAGCGCAAATGCATCAGCCACAGAGCCTGCAAATCCGGAAAGGACCTGACCCTTGTAGATCTTCCTCACCTTTTTAGCTCCGTTCTTCATGATGGCATGCTCACCCATCGTGACCTGACCGTCACCGCCTATAGCTATGTCATCCGGTCCGCGCCTTACAGCACAGATAGTCGTAGCATGAAATTGTATCTTATTATCCATAAATGACATTTCCTCCCATTATTTACTCTGTATAATTACATTTTACATCGGAACATGCGTATTTTGTGTTCTTTTTATGTTTTTCGACTAAAAGCTTACCGCAAACAGGACACTTCTTGTTTACGGGCTTATCCCAGAAGGATACGCTGCACTTCGGATAGTTGGAGCAGCCATAGAATATTTTTCCGCTCTTAAGTCGGAGGCCAAGCGG
>JAZQAY010000049.1:0-8960 GCA_045545455.1 Anaerovoracaceae bacterium
CGGCGAGTTCAGTGCCGTGTCCAAGGAATCTTACTGTGGATTCCTTGAGGTTGATACCTGTGGATGCCTCGAACAGCTGTACCAGAGCGTTGTGTCCGTTTACTTCAAGTACCTTGCAGAGTCTGGTCTCTCCTGAAGGCATCAGGATCTCTCCCAGTTCGTCGTAGGTTACGTCTTCTACGTCCTTTACGAGCATCAGAGGTCCTACAACTTCACTGATGGTTCTGTATTCCTTAATCATCCTGTTCTGCCTCCTTTGCTACCAGTTCATTGATCTCGTTTCTCATCTGCTGCATGAGATCGTCAAATGCAGCGTCTATGCCCTTCTCTTCGATGTATTTGAATCTTCCTATGTCTTCTCTTTCGGGAAGGTTCATGATCTTGGTGAAGGGTGCTCCCCTCTTGATACCGTCAAGTCCCAGATCGTAGTATGCCAGGATGAGCTTGAGCATCTTGTACTGCTTGTTCATGGAAGTGTAGGTATCCACTTCGTGGAAAGCGTTCTGGTGGAGATAGTCCTCACGGATGGACTTACATACTTCCAGCTTCATTCTGTCTTCGAATGAAAGGGAATCGACTCCGACCAGCTGTACGATCTCGTTAAGTTCTGCCTCTTCCTGAAGGAGGGCCAGAGTTCTTGCTCTCATCTTCGGGAAGTCTTTGGATACGTTGTTCTCATACCATCTCTCCAGCTTATCCACGTAGAGGGAGTATGACTGGAGCCAGTTGATGGCGGGGAAGTGTCTCGCATATGCGAGAGCTGAATCCAGACACCAGAATACCTTTACGATCCTCAGGGTCGCCTGGGATACAGGCTCGGAGATGTCGCCTCCCGGAGGAGATACGGCTCCGATAACGCTGAGCGCTCCCATCCTTCCCTTCTGTCCGAGAGAAATGGTACGTCCTGCTCTCTCATAGAACTGAGCGAGACGGGATGCAAGGTATGCGGGGTAACCTTCTTCACCGGGCATCTCTTCGAGACGGCCTGACATCTCACGGAGAGCCTCAGCCCAACGGGATGTGGAGTCAGCCATGAGAGCTACGGAGTAGCCCATGTCTCTGAAGTACTCGGCGATGGTGATTCCTGTATATACTGACGCTTCACGGGCAGCTACAGGCATATCGGAGGTGTTGGCGATGAGCACTGTACGCTTCATGAGGGGTTCTCCTGAACGAGGGTCAGTCAGTTCGGGGAATTCCATAAGTACGTCGGTCATCTCGTTTCCACGCTCTCCGCAGCCGATGTATACTACGATATCAGCGTCTGCCCACTTAGCCAGCTGGTGCTGTACTACGGTCTTTCCGGAACCGAAGGGTCCGGGTACTGCAGCAACGCCGCCCTTGGCTATAGGGAACATGGTGTCGATTACACGCTGTCCTGTGATAAGGGGCATCTCGGGAGTAAGTTTCTCCTTATACGGTCTGCCGCGTCTTACAGGCCACTTCTGCATGAGGCTCAGCTCCTTGATGTCGCCTGCCTCAAGATGCTCCAGGGGATAAGGTTCGGAAAGCTTTACCTTGCAGACCGTCTGGTCTACCTTGTACTCTCCTCCTTCGATCCACTCTACCGTACCCTTTACTCCGTTGGGTACCATGATCTTATGATCTACCAGAACTGTCTCGGGGACGGATCCGATAAAGTCACCGGATTCCACATAGTCGCCGGCTTTGACGCAGGGTTCGAACTCCCATACTTTGTCGCGGTTGAGCGCGGGCACCTTGATACCTCTTGTGATGTTGGGGCCTACCGCCTTCACCATCTCCTCAAGGGGTCTCTGGATACCGTCGTACATGGTCTCGATGAGTCCGGGCCCAAGCTCTACGGAAAGAGGAGCTCCTGTGGATTCTACAGGCACTCCGGGGCCGATACCTGCGGTCTCTTCATATACCTGAACAGACGCACGGTCGCCTCTCATTTCGATGATCTCGCCGATGAGTCCCTGCTTGCCTACGTGGACTACGTCGTACATGTTAGCCTCTTCCATTCCCGATGCGACTACAAGGGGTCCGGATATCTTAAATACTTTTCCTTGACTCATTAATTGTCACCTCCAAAGAGTATGTCTGCTCCAACGGCTCTTTCTACCGACTTCTTTACTGAAGTCATGCCTATTCCCAAGGTTCCGTCCTTGCCCGGGATAGGTATTATCGCCGGGAGCCTGGAGTCTGTATATTCGTCTACTTCGTCCATCATGTACTGATAGACCTGTTCCGTTATGTAGATTATTGCAAAATCTTCCTTTGCGATCCTCTTAAGGATCTTTTTGGCTTCTTCGGGATCATCGACGGGGAAAACATCCAGACCCACGGCTTTGAAGCCTAATATGGATTCTCTGTCTCCTATTACTCCGATCTTATACATACGTGTCCCTCAGCCTTTCTCTTATCAATGCGTCGTCCATGCCGGAGATCTTGCCGGTAAGTATCATCCTGAGATTCATTACCTCGGTCTCCTTGGCCTGAAGATAGCCCACGATGGGCTCTATGCCAAACGGCACGTAGAGAGCGTCCTTCACGTAGTCCATCTTCATATTGTCCAGCGCCTTCTCAACGCCTGAAATACCGACTTCGTTCACAAGCGCCTGAGATCTCTGTTCGATGGCGTTCTCATCCAGATTGCCTCCCTCCAGGAAAACTCTCTTGTAGAACGTTCTGGGTTTTCCGACTTCCTTCAGTCGTACAAAGGAATCCATGTTCAGCATGTCGATCCTCTGCATGACGTATTCCTTTAAGAAATCGTTCCCGGATTCTTCGGCATCTGTGAGCATGTCCTTGTAGCACGCCTTATCCAGCCTGATGTCGATCTCCTGAGGGTCGCGTGACTTGGCGAAAAGTTCGATCGCTTCGTCCACCGCTGTCCTCATCTCGACAGTCATCTGGGTGAAGTCACGGCGTCTCAGCATCTCTTCCATCTGCTCAGCCGGGATGGTCCCGGAATCGATGAGAAGATCGCTTGCGTCAGTCTTCAGGAACTCAGCCTTAAGGAGGACCTTAAGGTTGTGGTAATCGTTGGGATATTTGAAGAAGTTCAGTTCCTTTTCGTCGGGGATGGTGCTGTAGATATCAGCATACATCTCCTCCATGTTCTTCGAAAGGATGGCTTCGAAATCCCTGGGATTCTCAAGTTCCTTACCGTCGCCGTAACCGTGCTCTGCAAGAACGTTCATGATATCCTGAACGGAATCCATCTCCAGAAGTTTCAGCGTATCTTCGCGGCTTAGAAGGTCGACTTCCCTGGAACGTACGACGACACAGGGGAAAATATAGTCGCTCATTTTACTCCTCCTCAAACAGCATCCTTGATACTTCTGCCGCCATGTTTACTCTTGCAAAGTCCACCTGAGTCCCCACGGTGTTGTCCGCATAGGTGAGACGGTATCTGATCCAGAAACCTCCAGTGATGGGCTCGGATACTTCGTTGAGTTCAAACCTCTCACTGTAGGGGAAATCTCCGTATTTGTCCTTACGCATATCCTCCGTGGCTTCGTTCAGTCTCTTTATGACTTCGGGAGCGATGGTGGTCTTTTCTTTTTCATTGAATGTGAGCAGACCTCCGTACATTTCGGAATTGATGCCGACCTGTACGAGATAGTTGATATACTCTTCTCTCGGAAGGTTCGTTATCCTCGTGATGGATTCATCAAAGCACTCCTTGATGATCTCCTGCTTCTTTTCGAGGAGCACCTTCTTGGAATCGATGGCCGCTACGGACTGACGTCTCAGAATGATCTTTTCCTTCTCTTCGTGTCCTTTTTTGACCATGGCTTCCATGTGAGCCTGAGCTTTTTTCTGAGCTTCTTCTATGATCTGATCACATTGTTCCTGGGCTTCCTTTAAGGCTGCGCTTTCAGCCTCTTTGGCTTCGTCCAGTATCGTTGATGTGATTTTTTCTATACTCATAGCTTCTTCCTCATATCTTAACAGGGTGAAATAACTTGTTTTTAAGAATTACACTCTCAGCCAGATAAGGATGGAAACTACGAATGCCAGGATGGCGTACGTCTCAACCATTACTGTGTAGATGATACCCTTGGCCATCTGGTCCGGACGCTTAGCTGTGAGCTGAAGAGCAGAAGCTGCTGCGCGGCCCTGACCTATACCTGAAAGAAAACCTACAACTCCGATAGGAATTCCGGCTGCCAGGTAGTATAAACCTTCAGCTACTGAAAGGTCGAGCATGGTTCCTGAAAGGAAACCGGTCTTTACCATGATAAGGAATGCGATTACTACGCCGTAGATTCCCTGTGTTCCGGGAAGAGCCTGAAGAATGAGGGTCCTTCCGAATTTCTTGGGGTCGCTTGCTACTACTCCGGCCGCAGCCTGACCTGCGATACCAACACCCATACCGGATCCGCAGCCTGCGCAAGCCGCGATCGCTGCTCCTATAAGAGCTAATCCATTGCCGTCTGTTAACATTGTCTTTCTCCTCCTTAAGAGTTATTTGTTTTCAATCTTGATGTATTTTGTGTTCTTTCTCAGCGGGTCGAAGGCCTCGCCGCCGTCCACGTAGAATTTACCGAAGAACTCTACAAACTGGAGACGGGCCGAATGGATAAATGCGCCGAGAACGTTTATTGCGAAGTTCAGCAGGTGTCCGAAGAGGAATACCAGAAGGAAGACTATAGCTCCCTTGATGCCTCCGCCTGCAAGGGCTCCCATGGTGTTTACCACCTGCGCGATGGCGCCGGTTGCAAGACCCAGAGCCAGGATCCTGGCATAGGACAAAATATCCGAAAGCCAGCTCGTTATGTTATATACGTTGGAGAATCCTCCGACCGCCTTGCCGAAGCCTTTGCGGTCCCTTCCTCCAGTGAGAGCCAGTCCCACGATGGAGATGATGGACATCCACTTGCCGATGACAGGTGCAGCTCCTCCGATCATGCCTCCTCCTATCCAGAGGAACAGGCCGATGATCGTGGTGTACCACAGCACTATATCGCAGATGAAATCCACGACCTTGCCGTCCTTCAGGTATATATAACCCTGGATGGCAAGTCCCAGGAACAGGTGGGCCACGCCGAGGGCTATGGAGATTATCAGAAGCTTCAGAGGATCATCCAGCGGATCGAACCACAGCGGTTTGATATCTATGGTCTTTCCGAAGAATGTTTCCGCTATTACTTCGAAGAGGTTTCCGAAGTAGCCTCCGAACATAACGCCCCAGAAGGTGGTGGATATTCCGCAGTAGAACAGGAGCTTCACCATCTTGTACATGGTGCCTTCAAGATTGTATTTCTTGAGGACTATGCCCAGCACCACTACCATCAGAAGTCCGTAGCATGCGTCACTGAACATCATTCCGAAGAAGCAGATGTACCACAGCGAGAATATCGCCGTAGGATCGAAGGTGCCGTAGGCCGGGAGCGAATACATGTCGGTTATGGCTTCCACAGGTCTGATCAGTTTACTGTTATTGAGAAGCACCGGTACTTCTTCGCCCTCTACAGGATCCCTGAACTCGTAGTAACACTCGTTTTCGTCCAGAAGGGCCTTTACCTTGTCCACCTTTCCCACAGGCACCCAGCCTTCCATGTAGAAGGTCTTCTTGGTCTTCAGGAGTTTGGATCTTGTCCTCTTCTTATCGAGTTCCACCGTCAGGATGTCCTGATAGTCTTCGATGTGTTCTTTCTTTGCTGCCAGTTCTTTGATCTCAGAAAGGATCTTATCTATCTCTTCCTGAAGTCTGAGCTTTTTCTCGGAATTCCTTTTGATGTTTTCGGTCACAGTTCCCTTATAGCTCAGCATTTCCAGAGCCTGGAAGCCTTCATCCTTGAGAACCTGCTGTATGTCTGCCTCAGATTCCTTCGGAACGAGGAAGGCCAGATACCTCATGGTCTTGTCCTCGTTTACCTGTTTCATTACGTATCTTTCGGTAACGGCTCTCACGGCTTCTTCGGCCTTTGATGAGTCGTACACCACCGGAAGCACTCCCATAATGGTGGTCATGGTTCCCGTAGAAGACTGATCGAGAGGTACGTCGTAGGCCTGCCATGGTTCAAACATGGTGTTGTCCAGGTCCAGTCTGTTTATCTCATCGCGCTTGTTTCTCAGTTCTTCATTTAAGTGAATGAGCCGTGCAATAAGATCCTCAGTCTCGATCTCCTGGGAAGGTATCGAAGCGGCTTCTTCCTTGGTCACTATCCTTCTGGTCTTGAGGAGAGGGTTCTTAAGTTCTCCGTACTGGTCGATAACGTCCAGTGCCTGGACCGCTCTTGCGATCTTACCCTCAAAATACGTGACCTGATCCTGCGCTCCGTCCTGAACGGTGTTGTCCGCCCAGAATTCTTCCGTCAGTTTTTCCGTCTGATCCGTAAGTTCAACTGCTTCCAGGTCCATCATCCGGGCTATGAGCCTGCCCTTGATCTTATCAAGGCCGATGACCGACACCTTTTGCATTTTAACTATTGACACCGGATCTCACTATCCTTTCTACAATATGATCGATAACTTTATCTTTTTTGGCTTCAGCCGTTTTAACCAGGTTTTCGGCGTCGATATGCGCCTTTTCGATGGCCGCTTCGTATTCGGAGTCAGCCTCATCCAGACCCTCCCTGATGAGGGAGTCATAGATCTCTTTAGCCTTGGTCTCCTCATCATCGAGTATTTTTTCGGCTTCCGCTTTGGCTGCTTCTATCATGCGCTTAGCTTCAGTCTTCACGTTTTTCTTGATCGCTTCGGACTGCTCTTCGGCTTCTCTGATAGCAGTTAATTCTTCCGTAAACACTCTTTCTTCTCCTTTTCTCAGTTTTGTTTAACTATATACAGTCGGACAACAACTCCGACTATTATATCACGTATTTTATGTATTAAGAACAATTATATTGCATATTTTTATAGTTTTTAAACAAAAATAATGTATACAATATAATCCGAACATTTTCAACCGTTTAGTTGCCCGTTCTTATCCTTTCAGCCAGATCCTCGATCTTCCTGAGGCGGTTATTCACTCCCGACTTCTTAAGAGGCGGATCGCACATCTCCCCCAGGGCCTGTATGGAAACTTCCGGATGCTCAAGCCTGATCATCGCTACTTCCAGGAGTTTGGGCTCCAGCCAGTTCAGGCCTTTGGTCTCAGCTATGAGCCTGATGGACTCCACCTGCTTCATGGACGCATCTATCACCCTGTCAACGTTGGCACTGTCGCAGTTCATGGCGCGCCTTGCGGTGTTCATCATGGATTTGCGGATCCTTATATCCTCAAGTTTCAGGACCTGCCCTGATGCACCCATGATGGCCAGCGTGTCGGAAATGTAGTCGGCTTTTTTCATGTATACTATGTATTTCTTTCCTCTGGCTACCACCTTGGCCGAAAGATCCGTGAAAGTATTGATCAGCTTTTTAAGGTCGTTGGCCATGGTTTCGGAATTGAGCACAAATTCGAGATGATAGGCCTTCTCGGGATTTGACATGGTACCTGCTCCAAGGAAGATACCTCTTAAGTATGCCCTCCTGTCGCATTTGGCTCTAATGAGTCCGCTGTAGATCCCGTCTGAGAAATAGTTGTGACCTTCTCTTATCATCAGGATACCGCATTCCCTTAAAATAGCTTCAGAGTTGTTATCCGGGTCTATGGTTATGCTGTAGTTGTATTTCTTTTCCCTGCGGTTCTTTCCCACAGCCCCGCCTTCGGTTATATCCAGATTTGTCTCAATATCGAAGTAGGATTTTATAAGCTTCTTGTAATGTCTGGCTACCGCCGCATTATCGGTGGTTATGGTTATCCTGAATTTCCCGAAGCCCACTATACCGATGGATCCTGCGGTCCTTATATATGCTGCGATCTCGCTGAGCTGACAGCATTTCTTCTCGGGTTCGATCCTGGCTAATTCATTTTTCGTTTCAGATGCAAATGACATGAGACTCCAATGAATTCGTTAAAATTTAGACTAAATAGAACAGGCGGGAATGTGTAACACATTCCCGCCTCCGTGTAATTGTATTTTACTCCTCTATCACGCAAAAGTCAATAGCTTTGTACTAAAATTTGTACAAGATTTTGATGATACCTTTCATCGGATAAAAAAGAGCTCCTGCATTGCTGCAGAAGCTCTGTGATGATCAGTTATTATGCTCTGGGCTTGAGGCCAAGGATCTGTCTTGCTTCATCAGGTGTAGCGATCTCTCTGTTCATGAGCTTAGCCATCTGAACAACTCTCTCTACCATTTCTCCGTTGGACTTAGCAAGTACGCCCTTGGACATGTATACGTTGTCCTCGAAACCAACACGAACGTGTCCGCCGAGTGCGATAGTTGCAGCTACGATATCCCAGCAGGTCTTGCCGATACCGGTTGCAGTCCATGTTGAACCTGCAGGTACGGAAGTTGCCATGTAAACAAGGTCTCTTACTGTAGCTGTCATCTGAACTCCGAGTACGAAGTCGAAGTGCATAGGATAGTCGATGTGACCCTTCTTAGCTGCCTTGAGAGCTAAGTCGATCATGCCCTTGTCGAATACTTCGCACTCAGGCTTGATTCCTCTTTCCTTCATGATGTCACCGAAGTTGTTGATGGTGTTATCTGTATTGATAAAGATCTCGTCTCCGCCGAAGTTGCATGTTCCGCAGTCAAGTGTAGCCATTTCAGGGGTCGGAGTGATCTCTGTGGACTGTAATCTTTCGAGGTCTGTCATACCAACTGCTCCGCCGGTTGAGGGCTGGATGATAACGTCAGGGCATACCTTTCTGATAGCGTCAACGCATTCCTGGAATCTTCCCTTGTCCTGTGTAGGTGTTCCATCGTCCCATCTTACGTGAAGGTGGATAAGAGCTGCACCTGCATCATAAGCAGACTTAGCTTCTCTTACGATTTCTTCTACAGTGTAAGGAACTGCAGGGTTGTTTTCCTTTGTTACTTCAGCTCCGCAAATACATGCGCTGATAATAAGTTTCTCCATGTTACTCTGCTTTATGTTTAGTTATAATGACTTGTTATATAAATGGTCTTAATAGCAACATATTAAC
>JAZQAY010000050.1:0-41771 GCA_045545455.1 Anaerovoracaceae bacterium
TTATTTCCTCCTGAAATATAACTTTCTTATTTTACGTTTTTTACTGTGCTACCTTGACCATGCTCGGTCTGATAACTCTTGAATTAAGTGTGTAACCCTTCTGCATGACTTCGGAGACCTTGTTGGATTCATACTCATCGGTCTCTTCCATCATTACGGCATTGTGGAAGTTCGGGTCAAATTCTTCCCCTAAAGCCTTTATTTCGGAAACTCCTGCCTTTTCAAGAGCTCCCATCAACTGTTTGAAGATCATCTCCATTCCTTCCAGGAACTTGGGATCTGCGTCCTTGGCAGCTTCCAAAGCTCTTTCGAAGTTGTCGATAACTTCAAGCAGACTCTTAACGATGTCTTCATTTGCAAACTGATATATATCAGCTTTCTCCTTTTCGAAGCGCTTCTTCTGATTCTGGAAGTCAGCCATGAGCCTCATGTACTTGGCGTTCAAGTCAGCCAGTTTCTTTTCAGCTTCGCTCTCTTCCTTATCTCCCGCAGCTTCCTCTTTCTCTTCTTCAGATCCTGCTTCTTCCTCAGCCGGCTCTTCAGCTGCAGCTTCTTCAGCATTTTCCTCTGCCGCTTCAGCAGTTTCAGCATTTTCCTCTGCCGCTTCAGCAGTTTCTTCCTTGATCTCTTCGGTTACCTCATCCTCGATGGGAATGTTCTTTTCTTCACTCATTTATCTCTTCTCCTTGATTCTCCGGACCGTTCTCAACAGTATCCTCAGAGCTGTCTTCAGCGGTCTCGCCGCTCTCCAGTTTGAATGTATCGGTCAGGTTTTCTGTTAAGTATTCGATGATCGAAGTGATCTTGCTGTATTTCATTCTGGTCGGTCCTATAACTCCGATCTTGCCCACAAGCTTGCCGTCCACGGAGTAGCTTGCGGTGATGAGGCTGCAGTCCTGAAGATTGCTGTCCTCGTTCTCATCTCCGATGGTAACGGTGATACCGTCGTCACGCTCGATGAGCTTCTTCGTTATCTCATCCTTCTGAGTCAGCATCTCGATGAAGTTCTTGGCCTTGGAGATATCGCTGTACTCGGGGATATCAAATATATTTGAAAGACCTTCCATGTAGAGGTTTACGTTAAGCATATCCTCCAGGGTCTTCATGAAGTTGGGCATTACGTCCTCTGCCATGCCGCTCATGGCTACCACATCTGTCTCGAAGTTCGCTATGATGTTGTTGGTCAATGCCTGGGATACGGTCTTTCCCTTATAGTTGTAGGTCATGGTCTTCGAAAGAAGCTCCAGACTGTCCTCTGTGTAAGGGACCGACATCTTCACGGCCTTGTTGGAGACCTTGCCGGATTCCGATACTATCATCAGTACAACCGTCTCCTCATCCACAGACAGGAGATTGATGTATTTGATGACGTCCTCGTTCTTCTTCGGCGTCATGGCGAAACTGGTGAGGTTCGTTATCTCCGAAAGGATGGATGCAGCATGCTCGATGGTCTTCTCGAAATCCACCGTGGTATCTCTCAAACGATTGGCGATGATGGCCTTCTCGTTCTGAGTGAGCTCCGGCTTCTCCATCAGCTCATTTACGTAGAGCCTGTAAGCCTTGTCCGAAGGAACACGTCCTGCGGATGTATGAGGATGAGTAAGATAACCCATCTCCTCCAGATCAGCCATCTCGTTCCTGATGGTGGCCGGGCTGTAATCGAAGCCCTCCTTCTTGGAAAGGGTCCTCGAACCCACGGGCTCAGCCGTCTTTATATAGTCACTGATAATGGCTTGTAAAATTTTCAGTTTGCGTTCGCTGAGTTCCATTATCTCATCTCCTCGGTTCTTCGTGTTAGCACTCGTCAATGTGGAGTGCTAACTTACATTAATAATATAACCCTGCCGGCACTGATTGTCAACAGGGTTTTCAAAGTTTTTTGTGTAATTATGGTGAAGAATCAGGCGAATTTCTGAAGTCTGGCTCTGACCCTCTCCTCGCCCAGTATCTGCTGGATCTCCCAGATGTCGGGGCTCTGCTGTCTTCCCATGAGAGCTACGCGGATGACGGTGGAAACGTGTCCCACATGACCCTTGTATTCCTCGGGATGCTTCTTGTAATCCTTAGGCTTTACGGCATATCCCAGTTCGTCTGTGATAGCTCTTATCTTGTTGAACCAGGTCTCGCTGTCATCGGAATGATCATAAGTCTCAAGGTACTTATTTATAATAGTGGAAACATCTCCTGCATTCACCACTTCCTGTGGCATCTCGTCCTCTATCTCGAAGGTCTCGTCGAAGAAGTAGCTCAGGTTCTTTACCATCTGATCTGCAAAGATATGGTCTTTCCTGGGATTTCTTTCAGCATGGCGGCCGATGTCCAGGATCCTTTCAAGATATGCCCTGTCGGACAGCATGATCTTCACGGCCTCATCGTCTGCTCTGAACTCCTCCGCCCAGGCCTTCAGGAAATCGTAGAGGTCTGATGCGCTGATCTTAAGGAGGACTTCCTTTGATACGTCGTTCAGCTTGTTCAGGTCGAACAAAGCACCCGAATTGGACATCTTCTCAGTGGTGAACTCAAACTCCTCGATATCAGCGTCCGGGTTGGCTATCCTCCACTCCTCGAAGTTGGAGTTCAGTATGGTGAGAAGATACTCTCTCACTGCAGCGGGATGATATCCTTCTTTTCTGTAGTAGTCAAGGCTGAGCTCAGGGTCGAGTCTCTTGGAGAGCTTTCTCTTGTTTCCCTCTTCATCCAGCTTCATCAGCTGAGCGGTGTGGCAGTAGACCGGAGGTTCCCAGCCCATCTTCTCGAAAAGCTCAACGTGTATCGGTAGCGAAGGCAGCCACTCAGCGCCTCTTACCACGTGTGTGGTCCTCATGAGATGATCGTCCACAACATGCGCAAAGTGATATGTGGGGATGCCTGTCTGCTTGAGGATGACCGTGTCCTGATCGTTCTCAGGCATGTCCAGTGTACCTCTGATAGCGTCCTGTACCTTTATCCTTCTTATCTGATCCTCGGGAAGGTCGAGGTTGCCGTCTGATTTGAGACGGACTACGAACTTCTCGCCGGCGTTGATCTTAGCCTCGATCTCTTCGTAGGTGAGATCTCTCGACTTGGCCCACTTGCCGTAGATCCCGGGGTTGGCCTTGATGGCCTGCTGCTGTTCCCTGATCTCTGCGATCTCCTCCTCTGTCAGGAAGCATGGATAAGCCTTGCCTTCCTCCACCAGTTTTTTTGCAAAGCACTGGTAGATGGGACCTCTGTGGGACTGGGTGTAGTCTCCGTAGGCTCCCTTGTCCCCTTCCATGGTAGCTCCCTCGTCGAAGTTTATTCCGAAGAATCTAAGAGAGTTGATTATGATCTCGACCGCTCCTTCCACCTCACGCTTGTCATCGGTATCTTCTATCCTTAAGAAGAAGGTTCCGCCTGACTGATGCGCAAGTCTCTCGTCCACGAAGGCTCCGTAGAGGTTACCGAGATGGATGAATCCCGTAGGAGAAGGCCCGAGCCTCGTTACTTTGGCTCCCTCGGGAAGGTCTCTCTTCGGGTACATCTCCTCATAGTACTCCGGGGTCTTGTCGATATTCGGAAAAAGCAGTTCCGCTAATTTCTTATGATCCATGTTATTCCTGATCTCCTGTGTTATTTTCCTGTGCCTGATATTTCTTCATTTCCTCTTCCTCAAGCACTCTGTAGGCTACCTTTCCTACAAGGGTCTTGGGAAGTTCCTTTCTGAATTCGATCTCCTTAGGCATCTCGAACTTGGCAACGTGCTTCTCGAGGTACTTCTTAAGGATCTCTCTTGCTTCATCTTCAGATACCTTCACGTCAGGCTTGAGCATTACGAAGGCAACGACCCTCTGCATCTTCAGAGGATCGGGCACGCCGATCACGCAGCTCATGTGAACCAGTTCGTGAGCGTCCAGGACGTTCTCGATCTGTGAAGGATATACGTTATATCCTGAGGTTACGATCATCCTCTTCAGTCTCTGCTTAAAGTAGATGAATCCGTCCTCATCCATCATGCCCAGGTCTCCTGTGTGGAGCCAGGTCATGCCGTCGGGATGCTTTCTTAAGGTCTGTGCGGTCTCCTCCGGATTGTCCACGTATCCCTGCATCATGGTAGGACCTGTCAGGCAGATCTCACCCTCTGTTCCATAGGGAACCTCTTCTTCTGTCCCGGGCTTGCAGATCTTATAGTAGGTGTCGGGGAAAGGCAGTCCGATGGATCCTTCCTTATACCAGTGTGAAGGTGTGAGGCATGATGCTGTTACGCATTCTGTGGTTCCGTATCCTTCACGTACGGGAATAGGTGCGTTGTGATCCTTAAGGAACTTATCGAACTTCTTCTTAAGCTCGATGCTCAAAGAATCTCCGCCGGAGAATACGCCCTTAAGGCATGAAAGATCAGCCTTATCCAGGGTATGTATACGAAGCAGCGCCTCGTAGAGAGTAGGCACGCCTGCGATGAAGTTGGGCTTATGCTTCTTGATAAGCTTAGCGTAGGACTCAGCTGTGAATCTGGGGATAAGAAGGCATCTTCCGCCCTCAGAAAGCATGGAGTGAATGCATACGCCAAGTCCGAATCCATGGAATACGGGCATTACTGCCAGCATCTTGTCGCCGGGCTTGAACATGGGGTTCGTGGCGATGATCTGCTGTGAAAGAGCGTTGAAGTTCAGGTTGGTAAGGGCGATTCCCTTCTGAGTACCCGTGGTACCGCCTGAATAAAGGATAACAGCGGTGTCGTTCGCTCTCTTGTTTGCGTGATAAGGTCCCTTGTATCTGGCACCGTCCAGGAGGAACCTCTCCCACCATACTACTTCTGCAGTTGCAGGCACCTTGGCTATCTTACGTCCTTCGAGAAGGTAATATCCCCTCTTCTTAACAGGCGAAAGAACGTCCTTGATGGAAGTGAGGATCAGGCTCCTTAAAGGAACGTGCTGCTTTATGTTGGCGAATTTGCCGTAGAACTGGTCCAGGGTAAGGCATACCACGGACTTTGAGAGTTTGAGGCAGAATTCGATCTCTTTTTCTGAACTTAAGGGGTGCACCATGTTAGCGATGGCACCAATCTTGTTTACCGCGTAGAACATTACGACCGCCTGAGGAGCGTTGGGCATGCAGATGGTAACCGCTTCCCCCTCTTTTACTCCGATGGCCGCCAGGGCTCTTGCGCAGTTGTCTACCTTATTTATGAAGTCTCTGTATCTGACCTTGCCGCCCATGAAATCGTAGGCGATGTTGTTTGGATAATTTCTGGCAACTTCAGCTACCTTGTCGTACATTGATCCCTGGAAATATTCAAGATGTGCAGGCACGTTTCCCAGATTCTTGATCCAGGGAGTCTTCACCTGGGGTGTCTGCTGTGTTTTTTCTTCCTTACCGAATAAAGCCATTTTAGTAATCTACCTCCTCATCAGCTCTCATATCCAGAAGTTCGGGATTTTCTGCAAGTTTTTTGAACAGTCTGACGGACTTGGCATAATAGAAGCCGTCGGCTATCCTCTCATCTATTGTGAGTCCTATGTCGTTCACCAGCTTCATGGTGACGTTTCCCTTATCATCGTAGAAAGGTTTCATCTTTCTCTCGCCTATGATCACGAAAAGCGAAGTGGTTCCCCAGTTCGAAAGGTGATGATAGCCGGATTTAAGATGTATGGAACCTAAGTTTGTGATGAAGGCCGAAGCGTAGTTGGGGTCCTTCTTCACGAAGTCATATGGAACTCTTCCGTGTCTGTCGAGACAGCGGATGAATTTAAATACCGGTCTTAATATGAAGGGCGGAAGCTTCATGAACTTATCCATAATGTCTACGGAGTTGTCCAAAGTATTCTCGTCCTTGACTGCATTTATCTCTTTAACGATCTTCTCGTAAAGAATGTCCATTGTGGTCTCGGGACCGAAGTTCTCGAAGGCCAGACCCTCCGCGCCGTTATCTGCGAATCTCTTTTTAACGGTGAACCCAATGCTCACTTCATCCTTCTGATAAAGCTTCATGTTAGCAACGAATCGGTTGAGGCCGGGTCTTAAATGCATGACCTTCACGAGCGCCATAAGCATAACGTAAAAAGGCTTATATGGGTCATTAAGCGCGCTTTCAGGAAGCTCGCCTCTTTCGACTTTAGCCTTGAGTTCTGCGTTTTTCTTATCAACGTAGTTCAGTATGGGATCCATCTCTATGGATTCCTGAATAAAAGCTTCGTTGTCCGCTCTGTTGGGATAAATGTAGGGAACGATGGCGTGCATGGGATCTATGTCCCTCATGAGCCTGCCGTCTCTCCTGTCTCCCCATCTCTTCTTGGATTTGACTGACATTTTAATGATTCCTCTTGTATAACTAATAATACCAGTGCCGAAGCACACAAAAATACATTTTATTATAACACAAAAAAACTGTACTGCCAAAGTTTTTTGGCAGTACAAGGTTTAATATTTGTTAATATTTTTCACAGGTTACTTCGACTTGAATTCCTTCCAGTACTTCGAGTACATGTCGTCGCCTTCGGGTCCCAGATTCTTAAGGGTCTCGCACCTTGCGAGGATCTCCTCAGGCGGATTCACGATACCGATATCCTGAAGTTCCATCTCGCCTTCGATGTAGTCCTCGTACACGTAGTCGTCCAGCTGAGTGTTGGGTATAGCATATGTCAGATACTCGAAGTTAGCAACAGCCGCGTCATAGGAGTACATGAAGTTTATCCATGCCATGGCTCCGTCATAGTTCTGGCAGGACTTGGGTACTGCCCAGCAGTCGGTCCAGACCTCAGTTCCTTCGACAGGAACCACGTAAGCCAGATCCTCGTTATCCTCCTGAGCGTAGAGAACGTCTCCTGAAGTTATTACAGCCATGTAAGCGTTCTCGCCGATCATCAGGTCTCTCGCATTGTCGTTCGCATAGGAGTATACCAGAGGCTTCTGCTCGATGAGCTTATCGGTGGTCTCCCTCATCTCGCCTTCATCCGTGGTATTCATAGAATAACCCAGAAGCTTAGCAGCTACCATATCACCCTCTCTTATGGAGTTCGGCATGATGATCTTACCGGCATATTTCTCATCCCAGAGGATGCCCCAGGATACTTCGTCCCCGAAGTCCTCTTCATCCACCAGCGCGCTGTTATAGATGATGCCGTAGGTTCCCCATGTATGAGGAGCCGAGTAGTACATGCCCGGATCGAACTCCTCCATGAAGTCCCTGATGTTCTGTGACAGATACTGGATGTTCGGTATCTGTCCGAATTCAAGTTCCATCAGAAGATCTTCCTTGATGAGCTTGTCTATCATGTAGTCAGAGGCACAGATCACGTCATAGTCCGCGGTATTATTCTTTATGACGGGGTACATTTCCTCGTTGGTATCGAAGTAATCGCAGACCACGGTGTATCCGGTCTCCTCCTGGAAAGCGTCCACCAGTTCAGGATCGATGTAGTCTCCGAAGTTATATACGTAGACCACGCCCTTATCCCCCACCTCTCCCGGTGTGGAAGGAGTGAATCGGACGGCCACAGCCATTGCCACAACTACGCAAAGTATGATAGCCAGAGTCCTCTTGGTGGACATGCCGCCCTTGTATACGTATTCCTTGCCGGATGCCGCTGCCTTTTTAGCTTCTTCCTCTTCATCCCCCCTCACGAAGTTGGATACAACGAGTATCAGGAGCACTATGAGGAAGATCACGGTCGAAAGGGCGAACATGGTAGGACGTACGCCTATCTTAAGCTGGCTGTATATCAGGGTGGACAGGGTGTTTATTCCAGCACCTCTCGTGAAGTGAGTGATGACGAAATCGTCTACCGACATGGTGAAGCTCAGAAGGAAGCCTGAAACGATGCCCGGCATGATATCCGGAAGCACCACCTTGAAAAAGGCATACAAAGGGCTGGCACCCAGATCAAGGGCAGCCTCGTATGTATGATTCTCCAGCTGTCTGAACTTCGGCATGACGCTTAATATCACGTAAGGTATGCAGAAGGTTATGTGAGCGAAGAGCACCGTCCCGTAGTTAAGGGAGATACCGAACAAAAGAAAGCTCATCATTATGGAGATACCTGTAACGATATCAGCATTGAGAAGCGGGATGTTGTTCACTCCCATGAAGAAGCTTCTCTTTCTGTCCGTCATGGCGTTCATGGCTATGCAGGCCATGACTCCGATCACGGTAGCGATTATGCTGGCCCAGAGAGCTATGGTAAGAGTGTTGCCCAGCGCCTCCATGAGCTCCTCATTTGAGAACATTTCTTTGTACCATCTTAAGCTGAAACCCTGCCATGATCCTACAGACTTGGATGAGTTGAAGCTCAGCACCATAAGGGTGCCGATGGGAAGGTACAGGAAGAAAACTATCAGTGCCAGATAAAGCACTTTTATAAACTTGTTAAGTCCGGAAGAGGTGTTTTTCATATCATGTTGCCCTCCCCGTTCTTATCGAATTTCTCTATGAAAGCCATGGATATCACGATGAATATCATCATGACGAGGCTCAGGCCCGATCCCAGGTTCCAGTTGGAAGCCGTTGTGAACTCCTGCTCGATGATGTTACCGATAAGGTTCACCTTTCCTCCGCCCAGCATGTTGGAGATGGCGAAGGTGGTAAGGCTCGGCACGAACACCATGGTGACCCCGGACACGATACCGGGAATGGTGAGCGGCGCGATGACCTTGCGAAGGACCGTGGACCTGGAAGCGCCCAGATCATAGGCAGCTTCTATCAGCGAATCATCTATCTTTATCATGGCGTTATATATCGGAAGCACCATGAAAGGCAGATAGTCATATACCATGCCAAGCACTACTGCAGTAGGCGTATTTATGATCCCAAGGAAACCCAGAGGTCCGCTCTTCTCCAGAAGCACCTGCCAGGCCATGGTACGGAGCACGAAGTTCATCCACATGGGAAGGATGAACAGAAATACCATGAAGCCCTTCTTTCCCAGTTTGGAATCCTTAAGTATGAGGCCCAAAGGGAAAGCCAGTATCAGGCAGATGATGGTCGCCGCAAAGGACAATAAAAGGCTGAGGCCAAGAGCCTTAGCGTGGTCTCCTGTCCCTATAGCCAGTATATTCTGTATAGTGAATGCCCCAGTCCTGTCAGTCAGTCCATAGTAGGCTATGACACACATTGGTATAAGTGTGCCCGCCAGTATGAAGACTATGAAGGGAGCGCTCAGGAATTTTTTCATCAGCTCCTCCTTACAGTTCTTCAGGAGTTCCTTCGGACTCATCGCCCAGAACATCCTCCAGGGAAATAGCCTCTTCATCCTCTGACTGAGGTTTATTCATTATCTGTATGTTTTCGGGAGCCACGCTTATGGACACTTCCTGCCCCACAGCGAAACTCCTGGTATTCTGAGCCAGCCACTCGATGCCGCCCGCTTCGATACACATCTCGTAGTGCACGCCTATAAAGACGTTGGACGTAACAACACCGTCCATAATGCCATGTCCGGGTTTCCCGATCTCGATATCCTCCGGGCGGATCACCACGTCCACCGGCTTGTTTCTTCCGAAACCTGAATCGATGCATGGGAACTTGTATCCGTTGATCTTCACCACGTAGTCCTCCACCATGGTGCCGTCCACGATGTTCGAGTCTCCGATGAAGTCAGCAACGAAAGCGTTCTCCGGCTCGTTATATATCTGCTCCGGCGTTCCCATCTGCTGGATATAGCCCTGGTTCATTACGACCACTTTGTCGCTCATTGTAAGGGCTTCCTCCTGATCGTGGGTAACGTAAAGGAAGGTGATGCCGAGTTCGTTCTTGAGTCGTCTGAGCTCGTACTGCATCTCCTGTCTGAGTTTAAGGTCCAGAGCACCCAGCGGCTCATCCAGAAGGAGCACTCTGGGTTCGTTCACTATAGCGCGGGCGATGGCTATCCTCTGCTGCTGACCGCCTGAAAGCGAGGTCACGGATCTCTTCTCGTACCCGCTTAAGTTTACAAGCTTAAGAGCATATTTGATCTTATCGTTTATATACTCCTGTGACTTGCCCGAGATCTTCAGCCCGAAGGCTATATTGTCCGCTATATTCATATGAGGAAAGAGAGCGTACTTCTGGAATACGGTGTTAAGAGGTCTCTTGTTCGCGGGCATATCCGTGATATCCTCACCCTGGAACAGGACCTTCCCCGTATCCGGTCTGGTGAAGCCGCCGAGGATCCTTAAGGTCGTGGTCTTGCCGCAGCCGCTGGGTCCCAGAAGAGTGATGAATTCGTTCTCTTTTATGTTGAGATTGAATTCGTCAAGGACAACCTCCCCGTCATATGACTTGGAGATATCGATCATCTCTATCAGTGTCTTTTCTTTAGCCATCTGATCTCTCCTTCCTGAATCATTACATAATTATACAAGTTAATTATATCGCAAACCATTGTACACTACAATGTATTTTACAAAATACTTTCCCTCCAAATGCAGGTAAGCAATAAAAAAGACCGGATCTCTCCGGTCTCTGTCATTTCTGTTCAGAATAATCCCATGCTCTTCAGCGCGAATATCCAGAGGAACATGGTGAAGCAGGATATGGCCGAACTGAAGATAACACAGTTTCCCGCCAGTTCGTAGTCCGAATCCATCTGCTGGGCCATGGTGAAGGACGTCACTGCCGAAGGTGATGCGAATATCGCCACCAATGTCAGAAGCTTGACCCCGGTGAAACCCATCAGCACACCTCCTATGAGTCCTGCCGCGGGGAATACCAGTAGTTTTCCCACGACACAAATGATAAGGTTTCTCCTCTCCCTGGATACAGTGTCAAAGTTGAACGACGCTCCCAAAAGGAGCAAAGCCAGAGGCGATGCAGCCTCTCCCAGCATATTGATGGGATTTTCCAGAGCCAACGGCAGCTTAAGTCCGGTGAGGATCGCCACCACGCCGAAAAAAGCACCTATTATGATGGGATTTTTAGCGAGATTCCTGAATATATCCCTGATATCAGGCCTGCTCCCTCTGAACACCTCCAGCGTTACCACTGCCAGCACGTTATACATAGGGACTATTATGGTGATCATCATGGCGGTCACCGCCAGCTCGCCCCTTCCGAAGATGTTCTGCACCACGGGGATCCCCATGATGACGAAGTTGGACCTGTATATGGCCTGGATCATGGCTCCCCTGGTCTTCTGGCTCTTCTCGATCTTCAGGACGAAGATGACCGTAAGAGCATACATCACCAGCACCGTGATCACTGTAAAAACAATTAGCCTCAGATCAACGGCATGCTCCAGTTCTTTACCATAAAGGTTTGAGAACATCATCGGCGGAAAACAGACGACGAAGACGATCCTGTTGAACTTCTTCGTTTCCGCATCTGTGATGAGTCCCGCTCTCTTTATAAAAGCACCGATGAACATTATGATAAACATCGGTGCTACTGCTTGTAACGATACTAAAAAATTACTCAGCATAGATCATTTCTCTATAATACGGACGTTCATATCCACGTATCCCTCGATGCCCGCCACCGTTCCGGTGGAAGTGTACTGCCACATGTCATACTCGTAAGGATAGTTGGTATAGTTCGTATAGTGAGCCAGCCACACGTCATAGTCCGTAAGGAGCGTTCTGTCAACGCTTCCTCCGAGCCATGTGGGATTGCCGTAAAGCATAGGCTCGTAGCCCTTCTTCTTTATGTAGCTCATGAAGGCATCCGCTATGGCAGTCTTCTCTTCTGAAGTAAGATAAGATATGCGGTCGGCACCTTCTATAGGCTCCATATCAAAGGCAACAGGGCCTTTTAATTTTTTGCCCTTAAGGTTCTTAACTACGAATTTGGCTTCTTCGACAGCCTCTTCCACGCTGACTGCCTGGGAGAAGAAGTATACCCCTGCTTCAACTCCTGCTTTTCTTGACGCCTTGGCATTGGCTTCAAAGTACGCATCAAGGCTGAGGCTCCCTGTCTCATAGCCTCTGAAACCGAGCCTTATCATGGCATAATCTATGCCGTCAGCCTTTACCTGTTCCCAGTCTATATCCTTCTGCACGTAGGACACGTCGATCACCTGTACAGAGGTATGACTGTCATCGTCGTAGTGCACTCTTCCGTCGTCATCGTAGTAGAATGACTCGATATCGTATCCGTTCATCGGCACCTGTCTAGGCTGCCCCAGGCCACCATATGAGACCCCGTCCGATGCGGACATCCTGCCCAGGATGAATCCCAGGCAGAATACCACGATTATCAGCGCTGCTATCTCAGTCCAGGCAAGTTTGATACCCTTGCCTTTAGCCCTTTTGAAAAAGCCTGTTCCGCCGTTTTTAGTTTTAGCGTGTTTTCTTAACATCTATGTCCAGCAGATCTTTTCTTGAAAGATTGATCCTGTCCTGAGAATCGATCTCAACTACCTTAACGGTCACTCTGTCGCCTACGTTCATAACGTCTTCGACCTTTTCAACTCTCTGCTTGGCCATCTTGGAGATGTGGAGGAGTCCTTCCTTGCCGGGCAGGATCTCGATGAATGCACCGACTGAACCCTTAGCTGTTGAAAGGATCCTGGTAACCGTTCCTTCGTAGATCTCGCCTACCTCAACGTCCTTGGTGAGGATCTCGATCTCCTTCTTGCAGGCTTCTGTCATGGCAGCATCTGTTCCGTAGATGGAAACGAGTCCGTCATCGTTGATGTCGATCTTGACGCCGTACTTGTCGACCATTCCGTTGATGGTCTCGCCGCCCTTGCCGATGACTATTCTGATCTTGTCAGGATTGATCCTTAAGGAGAGAGCTCTGGGTGCCCACTTGGACATCTCTTCACGAGGTGCAGGGATCTCTTCAAGCATCTTTTCCATGATGAACATTCTGCCTTCCTTAGCCTGGCGGAGAGCCTTCTCGAGGATATCCCTGGAAAGTCCGTGTACCTTGATATCCATCTGGATAGCGGTCACGCCGTCTTCAGTTCCGGTTACCTTGAAGTCCATATCTCCCAGGAAGTCTTCCATTCCCTGGATATCTGAAAGGATAGCGAATTCGGATTCACCGTCTTCCTTAACTCTCTCGATAAGTCCCATTGCGATACCTGCTACAGGCTTCTTGATGGGAACGCCTGCGTCCATGAGAGCGAGGCAGGATCCGCAGGTGGATGCCATGGATGAGGATCCGTTTGAAGAAAGGACGTCGGATACCACACGGATGGCATAAGGGAATTCCTCTACTGAAGGAATGACGGGAAGAAGAGCTCTTTCTGCCAGAGCGCCGTGTCCGATCTCACGTCTTCCGGGTGATCTGGGTGACTTGGCTTCACCTGTGCAGTATCCGGGGAAGTTGTAGTGGTGGATATATCTCTTCTCTGTCTGTTCAGTGATCCCGTCTATGGTCTGTGCTTCAGATGCGGGTGCAAGGGTGCAGGATGAAAGCACCTGAGTCTGTCCGCGTTTGAAGAGACCGGTTCCGTGTACTCTGGGAAGAAGGCCTGTCTCGCAGAAGATAGGTCTGATCTCATCGCACTTTCTGGAGTCGGGACGTACTCCGTCGTCCAGGATCATGTTTCTTACGGATTCCTTGGTGATATTGTAAAGGACTGCATCCACGTCCTTTGCCCCCTCAGGATAGATCTCCGCAAAGTGTTCCTTGGTCTCCACTTCGACCTTATCCATGTTCTCGAGCCTCTCGAGTTTGTCATAGGTGTGGATGGCTTCCTTCATCTTATCTGTAGCGTATTCTCTTACAGCCTGGTCGATCTCTTCGGAAGGCTTGTAGAGGTTGACTTCCATCTTGGGTCTGCCGACTTCAGCTACGATCTGATCGATGAATTCAACCAGTCTCTTGATCTCTTCATGTGCAAAGAGAATAGCGTCGAGCATATCCATTTCAGGAACTTCCTTGGCTCCTGCTTCTACCATCATGATGGCTTCCTTGGTTCCGGCAACGGTCATGTCGATGTCGGAAACAGCTCTCTGCTCGAGAGTGGGGTTGATGACGAACTGTCCGTCAACTCTTCCTACCTTCACTGCAGCAGTGGGGCCGTCCCAGGGAATATCGGATGTAGCGATGGCTACGGATGAACCGATCATGGCTGCGATCTCAGGTGAGCAGTCCTGATCGACTGACATGCATGTAGCTACTACTACAACGTCGTTATAGAATCCCTTGGGGAAGAGCGGTCTTAAGGGCCTGTCGATAAGACGGGAAGTAAGGATAGCGTGCTCTGAAGGACGTCCTTCACGCTTAATGAATCCTCCGGGGATCTTACCTACGGAGTACATCTTCTCTTCGAAGTCGCAGCTTAAGGGGAAGAAATCCATTCCCTCTCTGGGCTCCTTGGAAGCACATACGGTAACGCTTACTACTGTGTCTCCGTACTGTACCCAAACCTGTCCGTTGGCCTGCTCGCAGACCTTACCGATCTCCAGCTGAAGAAGTCTTCCTCCAAGCGGATATCTGAATGTTCTGTAATCTGTAAATCTTGGCATTGCAACTACCTCCTGTAATGCGTGTAACAAACAAAAAATAAAGGCGGGTACGTGCCCCGCCCATACTATCAAATTTTACTTTCTCAGTCCTAAGCGAGCGATGAGAGTTCTGTATCTCTCAAGGTCGTTCTCCTTAAGATAAGCAAGCATGTTTCTTCTCTGACCTACCATCTTGAGCAGTCCTCTTCTGGAGTGGTGATCCTTCTTGTGGACCTTAAGGTGCTCGTTGAGGTCATTGATCCTGTAGGTAAGGATAGCAACCTGAACTTCAGGGGAACCTGTGTCTCCTTCCTTCAGCTGATATTCCTTGATGATTTGCTGTTTCTGTTCTTTAGTGATCATTGTTTTTTCTCCTTTTCTTGATACGCCGGTGCTGAGTTGTACGCTGGAGTGTCGATACCCTAAGCTACCGGTAAATTTACGAACGATTTATGATAGCACGCCAAACCCTTGAATGTCAATAGTTTTTTAGGCCTTACAGAACATTTTAAGCGATAAATAATGCCCGCAGACACAAATCCGCGGGCATTTACTTTATGAAAGGAGTAAGATCATTATACGTCATTCCTTACAAGGTCTTCCAGAGTCTCTCCCTTTACGGCCACATAACTCTCATTTCCGCCTCTCAGCATGATGGTCGCCGGTATCGGAAGTTTGTTATAACGTGAAGCCATGGAGTAGTGATATGCACCGGCTGTGCATAACGCTATGATATCTCCTCTTCCTACAGACTCGGGAAGCATCACGCCCTCCTGCAGGATATCACCTGACTCACAGCAGCGTCCTACTACGGATGCCTTGAAAGTGCAGGGCTCGTTCATCTTATTGGCAGCGTAAAGCGTATATGCCGCCTTATAGAGAGCGTACCTCGGGCTGTCAGGCATACCGCCGTTAACGGATACGTAGTTCTTGTATCCCGGGATCTTCTTGACGGTTCCTGCAGTGTAGAGCACCATACCGGCATCAGCTACGATGGATCTTCCGGGTTCCATATGGATCTCAGGAAGCTCCAGACCCAGTCTTTCGCAAGTCGACTTAACTGCCTCGGACACCTGTTTTACCTTGGTGTCTATATCCAGATACGGATCCGTGTCTACGTATCTTACTCCGTAGCCGCCGCCAAGGTCCAGTTCACCGGCCGTGTATCCCAGCTTGTCGCGGCACTCAGCCACGAACTCCAGCATGATCACAGCTGCCCTTTCGAATACATCCTCAGTGAACACCTGGGATCCCACGTGGCAGTGGAAACCTTTAAGCTCGATGTGAGGATTCTTCAGAGTCTCCCCTACTATCTCCAGCGCCTGACCCGTCTCTATGGCTGTTCCGAATTTAGAGTCAACCTTACCGGTAGCATCCGCTTCAAAGGTGTGAGGATCGATACCGGGAGTAAGCCTTAAAAGCATTTTCTGTGTAATACCCCTTCTGCCTGCTTCCGCTTCTACGGCCTTGACTTCCTCTATATTATCTGCAACGAAATATCCTACGCCGTGATCCATCGCAAAGGCAATATCCTCATCTGTTTTATTGTTGGAGTGGAAATATGCCCTGCTCAGATCGAAGCCTGCCTTGTATGCCGTGTATATCTCTCCGGAAGATACGACATCTATACCCATGCCCTCTTCAGTCATTATCTCATAGATACGCTTGAAGCTGTTGGCCTTGGACGCATAGAGAGGGATCGCTCTTTCATCGAAATATTTCATGAAGGCATTCTTATACGCTCTGCACTTCTCCCTTATCTTATCTTCGTCCATCAGATACACAGGTGTGCCGTATTTCTTTGCCAGTTCAACGGTATCCTGTCCTGCGAACAGGAGATGTCCGTCTTTTGATATCTTTAAATTATCACAGATCATGCGATCACCTGTCTTTCAAAATAATCTTTATACATTATTTGTATATATTTTAATCGTTTTAAGCATTCTGTGCAATCTTCTTTTGGAGCCAGTCCTTACCATCCACGAAACGTGATACGATGTAGGATACTACGTAGTCTCCTGCGGAATTGATCATGGTTGCCGGAGGATCAACGAGATTTCCTATAGCCACCAGGATAGGGAATGCAAGTTCGATCTGTGTCGGGAAGAAGATGGAGCAGATGATGTATTCTCCGATGTATCCGCCTCCGGGAACTCCGGACATTCCTACGGATGAAAGAACAGCTACGAGAACGATGGGAATGAGCTGTCCCCATGTAAGAGGCTGACCGAATACTCCGAGTACGAAAGCGATCTTAAGTACACAGGAGAAGCAGGATCCGTCCATGTGCATCGTAGCACCAAGAGGAAGTACCATCTCAGATACGTCCTTGGAGATACCAGTCTCTTCTGCTACTTCCATATTGGTAGGGATGGTAGCAACAGATGAACATGTACCGAGGGATACTACGGCAGGTCTTGCGATGTGTGAGAACATTACCTTTGCAGCGCCTTTGCCGCCGCCGAAATATGCAAACAGAGGGAATGCTGTGAAGATATACACGAAGCAAAGCGGATAGTATACGAGCATTGCACGGCCATAGGACTCGGTGATCATTGAACCGTAGTCAGCTACCAGGCCTGCGAAAATAGCGAAGAATGCTATAGGTGCATAGTATGTAACGATCTTTACGAATTTGAGCATTACTTCGGTCAGTCCGTGAAGGAAATTCGTCACGACGCCTTCTCCGTTCTCTGCCAGGTTAGTTGCGAATCCGAACAGCAGTGAGAAAACGATAAGAGGAAGCATGGCTCTTCTTGAAAGCAGTCCTACGAAGTCATTCGCTGTGAAGAAGTTTACGATCATGTCGCCTGTGCTTGCATACTCACCCATCTCTTCAGCTTCGATGTTTTCCCATGGCGTAAGTACGGGCGGGAAGATCTTCATAAGTACGAACATGATAACGGCAGCGATAGCGCCCGTGATCACGAAAGTAGCAACTGTGGTCCCGAGGATCTTACCTGCTCTCTTTTTTGATTTCATACCCGCGATAGATCCGGATATTGATGCGAATACCAGTGGAACTACTATACAGAACATCATGTTGATGAATACTGTACCCAAAGGTTTGATAGCTCCGGCAAATCCGGGAGCGAACCAGCCTACGATACAGCCGAGTATCATTGCTCCGATCAGGATAGCCAGGAAACGATAGTTTTTCATAATGTCACTCTTTTGCATTATTGACACCTCCCAGTTATAATTCCAGTTCCTCGTCAAAGACCTCACCTTTTGCAACTATATTGGTAGGTCCCTCAAGGAAAATATTATTTATATGTCCAGGGTCTTTCATATCCCTGTCGATATCAACGCTTAGCCTTCCGCCGCGGACATCAACCTTAACGTCTTTCCCGGATACCTTCCCCTTAAGAGTAAGTACCGAGACTACAGAACCCGTCCCTGTCCCGCAGGCGTAAGTAAAATCTTCCACTCCTCTTTCGTAGGTCTTTTCGATCAGATGATCCTTGTCTATGATCTCATAGAAGTTTACGTTGGCTCCCTTAGGATAGCCCTTGTAATATCTGATCGCCCTTCCCAGTTCAAAGAGTTTGTCATTAGGATATCCCGCCAGGTCCTTTATCTCGACCACGCTGTGGGGTATCCCCGGATCTCCAAGCTCCACGTAGGAAGCTGTGATCTTCCTGCCGTTCAAATCAAGTTCTTCATCTATCTTTATGATGCTGGGGTCGTTCAGTCGTATGCGGTACGTTCGTTCACTGATCCTCTTTCCCGTGACCAGTCCTGCCGTCGTCTCGATTCTCTGTACATCCCCCGAAAGTCCGGTCTCATATCCGTATCTGCAAATGCAGCGTGCACCGTTTCCGCACATTTCTCCGAGGCTTCCGTCCGAGTTGAAGAACAGCATCCTGAAATCAGCCTTATCCTTGTACTCCTCTGACGGCTGCGTAACCACCATGAAACCGTCTGCTCCTATGGACAAATGCCTTTCGCAGAGCGTTTCAGCGATATACGGCATTTTTTCAAGCGATATATTTCCTTTAAAGTTATTAATGATTATGAAGTCGTTTCCGGCTCCGTTCATTTTCCAGAATTCCATCATGCCCTCCTATCACTGTTACTCATTTATAATCAAAGCAAAAACGATGCCAAACGCCGAAACCATTGAAATGTCAAGATTTCAGTCGGGGCACCGTTTCAATTTCACTAAAATATTCCCGTTATCAGGAATATCATTTTCCTATTTTCAGGACTCAAAGTCCATACTTCTTTAATTTTTCATAAAAAGCCGTCTTGCTCATTCCGAGCATCTTTATGGCTTCCTGGTTGTTTCCTCCGCATTTGTCTATGGCTTTCAGGATGAGATGTTTCTCCATCTGATCCATCTTTTCCTTAAGCGTTTTCTCATCGGACAGTTCTGATAACATTTCATCAACGTCCTCTGTAGTTTCGAACTCATCCAGCGCAAGGTAATCCTCATAGATCATTGGAGCCTCACAGAGAGCCACTGCTCTCATTATGACGTTCTCCAGCTCCCTTACGTTTCCCGGCCACGGGTATTCCATTATCTTCCTGTAAGCGCCCTCAGAAAGGGTCTTCAGAGCTACTCCGTTTTCCTTGCATGCGGATTCCAGAAACAGGTCCGTAAGCTCTCTCAGGTCACCTTTTCTATCCCTGAGAGGCGGGATATATATCGGGAATACATTAAGCCTGTAATAGAGATCCTTGCGGAATCTTCCTTCCCTTACAGCTTCCTTTATGTCCATGTTTGTAGCCGCTATCACCCTCACGTCGACATCGATGGGTTTAGCAGAACCGACTCTGTAAATTTTTTTGCTCTGGAGGACCTGAAGAAGTTTGACCTGTGAAGTCAGGGGGATCTCGCCGATCTCGTCCAGGAATATCGTTCCGCCGTTGGCTTCTTCGAAATATCCCTGCTTTCCCTTTGCCAAAGCTCCGGTAAAGGAACCTCCCACGTATCCGAAGAGTTCGCTCTCGAAGAGATTCGGAGGTATGGCGCTGCAGTTTACTTCCACGAAGGGTCTGGAACTTCCGCTCAGGTCGTGTATCTCTCTTGCCAGCCTTGTCTTACCCGTTCCGCTCTCTCCGGTTATGAGGACTCCGAACTTGCCTTTGGAAGCCCTGTATGCCATCTGTCTTACTTCCAGGATCTCTGGGGTGCTTCCGCTCATTCCGTTAAAGTCGTCCAGGATGCTTTCCCTGATATGGGGCTGACGCTTGGTCCTCTGATACTCCTCAAGCTGCTCTATGAGCTTGCTCCTTCCCTCTGCCAGATAGGCTATGGAAGAAGCGTCCATGATGGTTATATATATGCCATCGAACCTGCACCACTGCTTGCTCCTAATTACGTTGCAGTAAAAACCTCTCTTGTATATCTCAAATATACCGTCGTAGAACTCGTCTTTTTTGCTCTTAAGGAGTCTTTCTATGAGGCTTACGAACTCTTCTCCGAAGATGCTGTCCTTGTAAGCGGTTCCGATTATCCTGTCGTGCTCGCCTTTTCCTTCCGTGAGTTTAGGCACGAAAGCCTTGCCTCTTAAAAGCTTTCCAATTTCTTCTCTTCTGTATCCGTAACCTCTGGCTTGGAAGAATTTAATGTCACCGGTCTCTCCGTCAAGCACTACCATGTGACCTACAGCCTCAAAGTACGACATATAGAAGGGTTCGCCGTTGACCTCGATTTTGATCTGCTGTCTTCCAAAATCTATGGATGCCTCTATGCTTTGGCCATTGCGCTTATCTTCAAGCACCAGTTCGCCGTTAGGGTTATAGTTTGAAGCATACTTATATGCGGGTCCGCGTTTTTTTCCGGTGTTGGATCCGCTCAGGCCGCTTTCGGAATAATATCCTATGGCAAGGAGAGCATCGCCCTTCTTGATATCTTTATCGTTTATTCCGATATATTCCAGGTCTTTTATCTTAAGATCGTCGTCGTTGCCTATTTCATTATCAGCGATGATCACGATATCCCCGTTTTCGATAACGCCTCCTTCGTGAACCTTATCGCTCTCGTTGATGATTCCGGTGACCTTTCTCGCCAGACGGCTGTAAGCTCTGATGATCCCCTTTTCATCTATGTAGATGAGACCTCTTCCGCTGTTCTCTATTATATTTTCAAGAGTTCCTATATAGTCTTCCATTATCCCCTAATAGATTCAGATCCCGTGATATTCCTTGGCTTCGGCGCAGTCACGAGCGATCTGCTCACAGAGTTCCCCGATGGATGCGAACTTGCATTCAGGTCTCGTCATCCTTATGAACTCGATCATGATCTGCTTGCCGTAGAGTTCTTTGTTGAAATTGAAGATATGGGTCTCCATGTTCTTCTGGAAAGTCCCGATAGTGGGCTTGACTCCCACGTTGGTGACCGAAGGATACCTGACCCCGTTATATATGCAGTTGGTGATGTATACGCCGTTTGGAGGGGTCACCATTGTCTCATCGATCATGATGTTGGATGTGGGAAAGCCTATGGATTTACCCAGGCGGTTTCCTACTACCACTTCTCCTCCGATGGAGTAATTTCTTCCCAGATATCTGTCACACTCGTCCATATCTCCGGCCTTTATCAGCTGACGGATCAGCGTGCTGGAAACAACCTCTCCGTCCACCATCACCGGCGGTATCTGGTTAAGGGTATATCCGTACTTTTCTCCAAGTTTCTGCAGGAGTTCACCGTCGCCTCCTGCCTTGTATCCATATCTGTAATTGAATCCGCAAAATATATCTTTAGCGTTGAATTTATCCACCAGGAGCTCCTTGACGTAGCGCTCAGGCTCCATGGTCATGATCTCTTCCGTGAACTCTATATCGAAGTAGTAATCCACACTAAGCGATTCTATCAGTTTCTGTTTCTCTTCATTGTAGATGATGTTCTTTACTTCCTTTGCGCCCGGGATGAGATTCTTCGGGTGATTGGAAAAGGTGAACACCGCGGACTTCTCCGGAGTGCCCTGGGAGGTCTTCTTCCTGGCGTTCTGTACAGCGCGCCTTATCAGTTCCTGATGTCCCAGATGCACGCCGTCGAAATTGCCCAGCGCGATTGACGTCCTGGGTATGTCCTTTATATCTTCCAGCTTATTAAAAACGATCATTCAGATCTTCCTTCTTTCGTTTGATTATTTTTCTAACCTGAGAAAAACCTTGTCCGGCACCAGCTTGTGATATTTATCGCTGTGGCGGGCTACGCCTACGAATATCTTTTCTCCGGCCTTACCGTTGGTGTATATCCTGTATGATCTCGCATACTCAGGATGCAGCTTGATCCCTGCATGGGATCCGCTGTTTATTTCGTGTTCCCTTCTGTCGTATTCGGCTGCCTCTTCGGTTATCTCAGAGATCCAGCTCTCCGCTTCGGGGTCCTTTGTGATCCTTACTTCGCCGTAACCGAGGTACCATCCATCCAGAAACCTTCTGGCATTTTCAGGGCTCACTATAGCTTCGCCAAAGTGAGTCAGCGGAAAATCGACCCCCAGGATGAACTTCTCCAGGTCCTCCGGTATGTCCTCGCCGAAGGGAACGTTTCTCTTTATCTTAGTCTTCTCCTCATCAATAAAGGAGATGCGGCCGGCTCTCAATGCCGGCTCAGCCAGCTGATGCAGGTACACAGCGTTATCCACGTTAAAAGCACCGGATGCCGTTCTCCTAAGGGCTGTCATGACCGCCCCGCAGCCCAGTATCTCGCCGATGTCTCTGGTTATGGACCTGATGTAAGTTCCCTTGGAACAGGTTATCCTGAAACTTACCTCAGGGAGGCTGATGTCGGTTATCTCAAGGCTCTTGACCCATATTCTCCTGGGCCTGATCTTCTCCCTGATCTCCTCCGTGATCTCCTCGTTATCGTGGACGTACTCGTAGAGCCGTCTGCCGTTTATTCTAACAGCTGATGTAAGCGGCGGGATCTGATCCAGGATGCCGGACAATGGTTCCGCCTGGCTTTTTGGATCCTGCGCGGCTTTCGGATGCTTTCCCATGAGTTCGGCGAAGGCCTTTCTGACGTCCTCCTCCGTGATGCCCGAAGCGTCCTCCTCCGTCTCGACGTTTCCCGTTATATCCAGGCTATCCGTCCTGACGCCGAGTTTCATCGTGGTCTCATAGGTCTTGAGATCCCAGTCCAGATATTCAGCGATCCTGGTGCCCCGGTTTATGAGTATGGGAAGCACTCCTTCAGCCATGGGATCCAAAGTCCCCGTGTGTCCAAGTTTCTTTATACTCAGAGCTGCCCTGACCTTGTAGATCACATCGTTCGAGGTCATGCCGCCCGGTTTGTAAATATTGATTATTCCGTCTTTCATAGTTCTTTAAGCGCATCCTCCACTTCAGAACTTATGATCTTCACTGCCTCTTCTATAGGCATATATAAGGTGCAGCCCGCAGCTTTTTTGTGGCCGCCGCCTTTGTATTTGGAAGCGATGGCTGCCACGTCAGCTGAGTGCTTGGATCTGAAGGAAACGCGGATGACGTTTCTGTCCTTTTCCTTAAGGAATGCCACGATCTCAACGCCTCCAATGGCACGCATCACCTTGACCACGGAATCAGTCTCGCCGGCCTTCACGCCGTTCTCGTCCAGATCCTCCTTAGTGACAAAGGATACAGCGCCCTTTCCTTCTGAAAGCATTTCCATATGGTCGATGGCGCGGTTTCTGATCTGCACCTCCTGGATACGCTCATTCTCATAGATCTCTACTGAGACCCCGTTGGCGTCGATACCCCAGTCATAGAGCTCAGCCATGACTTCGTGGCACTTTCTGTTAGTGTTGGAGTACTGGAAGTTCCCGGTGTCCGTAGTGATAGCCGCAAACAGCGCTTCTCCCGTAAACTTGTCCGGTATGATCGGCACGTCCGCCATGTCCTGCATCTCTTTAAGAAGATCGAACACCAAAACACCGCAGGCCGCTGCCTCGGGGTCGATCACTGAAAAGTCAGCAATGCCATGCCTCGCACCGTCTTCTTCCGTTATTATCGATGTGCCGTGATGATCCACGCAAAGCGTCACCTTCGCAGCCTTGAACTTGTCGCCGTAAGGCTTGAACCTGTCATAACCGCCGCAGTCCACAGCGATGGAAATGTCGAGATCCTCGTCAGAGATGATCTCAGGATCATTCGTGAAGAAGGGAACTCCCTTCTCGTCCGCCGTCATGAAGCTCAGGTTATGAGGGATCTCCTCCTCATAAAGAGCATACGCTTTCTTTCCCATGGCTCTCAGCGCCTTTGCTATTGCAGCGCACGAACCCACCGCATCTCCGTCGATACCGACGTGAGGGTACAGGAGAATGTTTTTTGCGCTTATTAATTTGGATGCGATGGTTCTTAAATCGTCCATCTTTTGCCTCCTGAAAATCATACGAGCAGCACTGTTTTTACGATCGCCTCAATGTATTCGCTATCGATACTGCCGTCTTTGTCATATGTAAAAATCATGTTGTCCCAGGGAACGATATCGCAGAACTCGTAGAGATCACGCTTCTCATAATATCTTTTGCGATACTTGGGCAATTCCATCATGCCGCAGTGCTCCCAGTAAAATATCTTGCCGTCGGATCTCCTCCGTATAATGAAGTCAGGCTCCAGCTGTTTGCCGTTGATATATATGACCTCTTCATACCTGAACTCAATGCCGTATTTGTAAAATATCTCGCAAATGATCAGTTCAGACTTGGATCTGACCTTAAGCCCACGCGAAGTGGTATGGATCTTCTCTTCAGGCTTATAATCGGACTGGATGTATTTTGTCAGCGCCCACTGGCTGGGCTCCTTGCCTGCATCTTCCAGTTCTGACACGGCGATCATTATATCTTGCCGATCAAGCCTCGGGTATTTTTCCTGCATAAGGGCGATGACTTCCATTCCGCTGATATCACAAAATTGATCCTTTATACTTGATATAAGTACCGCGTCTCTTTCCGCGATCTCACATTTTGCTTTGATACAAAGCCCTTTCAGGATATCGAAATATTCCTTACTATCGGTTTTCAGAACCTCCCTGATCCGTCTTTTCCTGCGATACTCTACTTTATAGCAGACCTCTTTCCCTTTATTCCTTGTTTTCATTATTTTGAATAAAGGATATTGCTTTTGCTTTCCTTTAAGGTCTTTGACCAGTTTCCTCAGTTCTTTACTGCTTTTTCTCAAATCCATTGTAGAAATCATATTATTACCCCTTTCTGATTTCCGGTGTCAAATACGTAAATAATATATAGACCTGACACCTCTTTTTGATTTGGGTGTCAATCTAGCATTTTCAGCAAAGAATTGACACACTTTTCCGTTTCTGATCAGCGGTAAATCTCTACACACAGAGCAATATGTACATGCTTCCCCCTTCATGTATCGATCATCCCCAGTATCCCCCGCTCCTCTTGGTGAGAAATACCGCCTATTTTTTGAATTTGGGTGTCAATCATAAAAAGAAATTTATCTTTTGACACCCATTTCTATTCGCGGTGTCAATTCTCTGTTTTTTTATAAGAATTGACACCCGCTTCCAAGCCGCAAAACAATTCCTTGCGGACAAAAGTCAAAGAAAATCGATTAATTGTCCGCAAAGCAAATCATACGAGCCCCTTACAGCTTACAGCTCATCCTCGTCCTCAGATTCATTCGGGTCCACAGCGTGGTACTCGTCGAAAGGAAGCGTGGACAGGATCTCGTCGATGTGTCTGCCGTACTCCTCGGCCCTGTCCATCCTGAAGATGAGTTCAGGTATCCTGCGGACCTTGAGGGCTTTCGCGATATCCTTCTTAAACATGCCCTTGGCGGAATTCATTCCGGCAAGCACGTCCGCTTCCTGCGCAGCCTTGGTCTCCTCATCCTTCGCGAAGCTGAGAGCCGACAGGTACACGTACGCAAAAGATCCGTCGTTGGTGACTTCCACATCCGTTACGTTTACGAAGTTCTCAGTTATACGGGGATCTTTCACGCCGTTGACCAGAAGCTCGCCTATTATCTTTCTTATCTCTCCGGCCATACGGTCGGGTCTGTGATTCTTGGCCATTGTATGACCTCCTTCCCTTCATGCACCTATGCCGGGCAAAAAACGCCCGGCAGATGCTGAATTATTCTGATATTATTTTCTTTCTACTTCGACCATGTGGAAGCACTCGATGGTGTCGCCTTCCTTTATGTCATTGTAGTTTTCGATACCGATACCGCACTCATATCCCTGGTTGACTTCCTTGGCGTCATCCTTGAATCTCTTGAGCGAGCTGATGGTACCTTCGTGGATAACGATACCGTCACGAACGAGTCTTACCTCTGCATTACGTACGACTTTGCCTTCCTGTACGTATGCACCGGCGATGGTTCCAACGTTGGGCACCTTGAATGTGGTACGTACTTCCACCTTTCCGAGTACTTCTTCCTTGAACTCGGGATCGAGCATACCTTTCATAGCGTCACTGATCTCGTTTATGATATCGTAGATAACTCTGTAAAGCCTGATCTGTACCTTTTCGCTGTCAGCGTAAGTTGTAACAGCTGTCGTAGGACGTACGTTGAAGCCGATGATGATGGAACCTGTGGTGGATGCCAGCATAACGTCGGATTCGTTTATAGTACCTACTCCTGTGTGTACTATCCTTACCCTTACGTTCTCGTTGTTGAGCTTCTCAAGGGAGGATACGATAGCTTCAACAGAACCCGCCACGTCAGCTTTGATGATGAGGTTGAGGTCCTTGACCTCGCCTTCCTGGATCTGGCTGAAGAGCTGTTCAAGAGTTGAAGATGCGTTCCTTGCCAGAACTTCTTCCCTCAGTTTCTGCTTTCTGGATTCTGCGATCTCTCTTGCCACCTTGTCGTCCTTGACTGCGTTGAATTCGTCACCTGCTACGGGAACGTCATCGAGTCCCAGGATCTCTACTGCGGTAGCAGGACCGGCCTTGGAGATCTTCTTTCCTCTGTAGTCTGTCATGAGACGGATCCTTCCGTAGCAGTTACCTACTACTACAGACTGTCCGGATCTCAGAGTTCCGTTATCTACGAGAAGCGTAGCCACAGGACCTCTGGTCTTGTCAAGTCTTGCTTCAACAACGGATCCCTTGGCCATACGGTTGGGGTTGGCCTTGAGTTCCAGAACTTCTGCCTGAAGGAGGATCATCTCAAGAAGGTTTGTGATTCCCTCGCCTGTCTTGGCGGATACGGGTACGCAGATGGTATCTCCGCCCCAGTCCTCGACGAGAATGTTATGCTCGGTGAGTTCCTGCTTAACTCTGTCAGGGTTTGCGCCCGGCTTATCTATCTTGTTGATGGCTACGATGATGGGTACGCCTGCTGCCTTGGCGTGAGAGATGGACTCTACTGTCTGAGGCATTACGCCGTCGTCAGCAGCTACTACCAGAACTGCGATGTCGGTTACGTGAGCTCCTCTTGCACGCATAGCGGTGAACGCTTCGTGACCGGGAGTATCCAGGAATACGATCTTCTCGCCGTTGATGTACACTTCGGAAGCACCGATGTGCTGAGTGATACCACCGGCTTCGCCCAGTGCGACGTTTGTCTTACGGATAGCGTCCAGCAGTGAAGTCTTACCGTGGTCAACGTGTCCCATGACGGTAACGAAGGGTGCTCTGGGTACCAGATCCTCTTCCTTGTCCTCGAAGTCTTCGATGCCCTCCTCGACGTCTTCCTCTTCCACCTTGGCTACTACTACGGAGATACCAAGCTCATCTGCGAGGATCGTTACTGTATCCTCATCCAGGTTCTGGTTGATGTTTGCCATGATACCCATCTTCATGAGAGCCATGATGACGGTGTTCATGCTGATGTCAGCCTGCTCGCAGAAGCCGCCTACGGTGATGGGAACTGTGATGGCGATGGTGCCTGTGGGCATATCTTCCAGGATATCCGGTTCTTCCTCCACTACCTGCTCATGCTTATACTTGGAGTGCTTCTTGGGCTTCTCAGCCTTTTCAAGGGAACGCATCTCCATGCCCTTCTTGGACTTCTTGCCGCCATTCTCAAGCTTGCTGAACTTATCGTGTTCCTTATCGCCTTTGCCCTTCTTGTCGGACTTTCCTGAGAATCTCTGGGACTGGTTGGCCTGTACGGAGAAGTCTCTTACTCTGGGCTTCTTCTCGGCAGCCTTTCCCTGACCGCGGCTTTCACCGTCCTTGTCCTTATCAGCGTTTCTGTCTCTTCCCTGGCCCTTGGCTCTCGCCTTGTCCTGATCAGCGGGCTTTCTTTCCTTCTTGCCGCCTCTTTCGGTCTTTTCCTGCTTTTCGGCCTTTTTCTTTGAAGCCTCTGCCTTTCTGGCTTCCTCTCTCTTCTTTCTTTCGAGAGCTGCAGCTTCTTCCTCAGCCTTTACTTCAGCGGCCTTCTTTATGATCTTGGGACCCACGAACTCAGGCTTCTTAACTTCCTTCTTCTTTGCAGATTCAGCCTTGGGAGTCTCTGCCTTTTCTGCCGGCTTCTCTTCAGCTGCCTTTTCGGGAGCAGTCTTCTTGGCGGGCTTTTCTTCAGCTGCTTTTTCGGGAGCAGCTTCAGCAGTCTCTGCCTTAGGAGCCTCTTCCTTGGCGGGCTCTTCGGCCTTTTTAGCAGCCTTCCTTGCAGGCTTCTTCTCCTGAACTGCTTCCTCGGCCTTCACTTCGGCAGCCTTGGCTTCTGTCTCCTTAACCTCTGCAGCCTTCGTCTCTGCTGCCTTAACCTCAGCCTTAGCCTGTTCCTGGACCTTCTCCTCGATAGCCTTATCCGTCACGTCCTTGGATACGGGAGTCATGCCCCTGGGGATCCTGGACGTTCTGTTTTCAAGATCTTTATTTACTACAGGCGTTCCGATGAACTGACGCTTTCCTGCGGGCTGTGCCTTGCCCTGAGCGGCAGCCTGCTGGAGGACCTTAGCCTGGGCAGCGGATCTCTGAGGAATCACAGCGGCCTTGACTGTCACCCTGGGCTCGTCTCCCTTAGCGTCCTGTTTCTTTGGAGTCGCCTTTACTATTTTGGTTTCTTTGGTGTTCGATTCTGTCATATATTACACCTCCTGGTTATTTACTGGTATTGTCGATCGTCTGAACGATAACTTCTGCAAAATTACTGTCGGTCACACAAAACGCTCCCGCGCCATACTTTCCCGTATAGTGCGCCAGGTCGTCCGCCTGACCGAAGACCCTGACTTCCACGTCGTTCTGCCTTGCTGCAGTCATGAGCTTCTCTCTGCCGTTTTCAGCCAGATCCTCAGCTATGATCAGAAGTCCGGTCTTTCCCTTAGCCATAGTGAAAATGCACGTGTTGGTGCCTGCAGCTATCTTGCCGGCCTTGGCGGCGAGTCCCATGTAGGAAGCCAGCTTCCTTCTGAAATACTCCGCTCTTTCTTCAGCCGAAAGACTGCTCAGATCAGGTTTCTTAGGGCTTTTTTTCATTCTTCCCTCCTGAATTCAGCTCTTTTTCTTTTAACTGCTTTTTTCAGGCACTCCTCGGAACCCTTGCAGATATATGCTCCTCTTCCGGGAGCCTTACCCGACTCATCGTAAAGAAAAATCTTTTCCATGGGTCTTATCACGTATCTGTCAAGTTCTTCCTTAGGCTTGCTCTGGTTGCAGCCCACGCATCTTCTTAAAGGTATGGCTCTATTCTTCATCGTCTGCCTCTTCTGTCTCAGTCAATTCCTCTTCATTTCCAAAGTACTGGCTGTGGCTCTTGATGTCGATCTTCCAGCCGGAAACTCTGGCTGCAAGGCGTACGTTCTGACCTTCCTTGCCGATAGCCAGCGACAGCTGATAGTCGGGAACCACTACCTGAGCCATCTTTTCATCAGGATCAGGTACGATCACTCGCTCCACCTTGGCGGGGCTCAATACGTTTGCAATAAGTTCGTCTGTATCTTCTGACCAGGGGATGATATCCACCTTTTCGCCGTTCAGTTCGTCAACGACTGCCTGCACACGGGAACCTCTGGTACCTACGCAGGATCCGACGGGGTCTACGTTCTCATACTCTGTGTAAACGGCCATCTTGGTGCGGGATCCCGCTTCTCTGGCGATCCCCTTGATGACTACTGTTCCGTCCTCGATCTCGGGAACTTCCAGTTCGAAGAGTCTCTTTACGAGACCGGGATGGCTCCTTGAAAGGAATACCTGAGGTCCCTTGGAAGTCTTTCTGACGTCCATGATGTAGACCTTTATCCTGTCGTTTACTCTGTATCTCTCACCCTTTACCTGTTCGTTGGGTGAAAGGATGCCTTCTGTATTTCCCAGGTTTACGAAGAGAGTATCGTTCGATATCCTCTCGATCCTTCCGGTAACGATCTCGCCCTGACGGGAAATGAAATCGTCATATACCATTCCTCTCTCTGCCTCTCTGATCCTCTGGACCACCACCTGCCTTGCGGTCTGTGCTGCGATCCTTCCGAAATCGCCGGGGTTTACCTGGAATTCGATGATATCTCCTATCTCATATCTGTCATCGATCTCCCTGGCTTCCTCGAGGGTCATCTGAGTCTCTTCGTCTTCCAGTTCCTCAACTACGTCCATCTGCATGAACGCGAGGATCTCGCCGGTCTGCTGGTTGATCTCAACGCGCACGTTCTGGTGTGAAGTGCCGAAGTTCTTCTTGTAAGCAGAAACGACTGCTGACTCGATGGCTTCAAAGATGACATCTTTGGAAATATGTTTTTCCTTGGCAAGAGCATCGATGGCTTCAATAAATTCCAAATTCATTTTCTCTTTTCCTCCATATTCTGTTTTAAGATTCTGTTGTATGATACTGTTTTTATATATTTACTACTCAAAGATCACGGCCAGACCTATCCTGGCTATGTCCTTCAAGGGCAGTTCTATGATGCATTCCTTAAGAGCTGACGGGCTTACCCTGGCTCCGGGTTTGCGGTTATTGGCCTTGGTGTCTATCACCGTTCTCACAGCGACCTTTTCTTCGGGGCCTTCCGTATAAGAGAGCAGCTCACCGGTGAACTCCTTTATCTTCAGGCCGCTCAGGTCAAGAGATCCCTCTTCTTCCGTGAGCGGTGCTTCCGCCTTTAGCGGTACGTAGGTCCTGACTTCCACTTCCTGTCCGATGCACATCCTGAAGTGCTCCGGCTTCACCAGCTCCCTGTCCATTCCGGGGGAACTTACCTCCAGGTAGTAGTTCTGTTCGATGGGATCCCTTTCATCCAGTTCCTTTGAAAGGAAGTCGCTTACCATCTCGCAGTCATCTGTAGATACGTATTCACCGTCAGTCCTGTCGATATACAGCCTCAGGAACCAGTCGCGTCCTTCCTTGACGAACTCGCAGTCCCAAAGCATGAGATCGTTTTCCTTAAGGAAATCTGCGGTGAGATCCTCAACCAGGCTTACAGTCTTGTTTGCCATTTTCCCCTCCGAAATATATCCAATCAATAACGAAGGAGTGGTTTTTACCACTCCTCAAGCAATAACTTATTCTTAACATAGCAATAATACACCCTGAACGCAGAAAAATCAAGGGTTTTTTGACATTTGGCACAGCTCCCGGCCGTCATACTCTGATTACTGCTCTCACAGGGCATGCATAAGCACAATAACCGCAGTCGATACACCTGTCATGGTCTATGACGTTCAGGCCGTCATCGCCGTAATATATGGCGCCGGACGAGCATGCTTTCATGCACTCCCCGCAGCCCACGCAGTCATCGTGATTGACCTTGAGCGCCTTGCCGGAAACGTCGGGAACATAGTCCGGGCCCAGTCTGCCCTCCGAATAGTCCAGGATATCATCCACCTCGCGGCGGGAGCTCATTCCAAGCATCACCGCATCCACAAAGGATCTGCTGTACACGTAGTCCAGCGCCTCACGGTAACCGGATGCCAGGTTTCCTCCCCCAAGGGCCTTCATGGTAAATACGCCAAGTCCTGCCTCATGGCATCCGGAAAGCGCATCCTCCATCTCCTCCCTGGTACCCTGCCTGTCAGGGATCCGGTAACCCGGAAGTCCTGCTCCGGGTCCTCCTTCTTCTCCGGTCCTTATGCCCAGACCTTCGACGTTCAGAAGCGCAAATACACAGTCACAGCCGGGAAGTTCCGCTGCCTGCCGGGCTACGTCCGTATGATGCGTTGAAACTCCTATGGCCCGCACCTTCCCTTCTGACTTCGCCTTAAGAAGAGCCTGCCAGGCGCCTGACCGTTCTTCCAGCTGTCCGGATCTCACCTCGTGCATGAGAAAGATATCGATATAGTCCGTATCCAGTTCTCTCAGCGCCTCGTCCACCGCGTCACTCATGCCTTCGAAGTCATCCGAAAGGGACTTGGTGCAGATCACGACATCGCTCCTCGAACGACCCGCCTCATATGCCTTCTTTAAGAAAGCCCTCATTACAGGGTATTCTTCATAGTACTGAGCGGTATCAAAGAAATTGATCCCCCTCTCAAGTCCGTAAAGGAGAAGATCGGATCCCTCTTCAGTTCCGAGATTCCTGTGGGTCTTTCCTACAGCCAGTACTCCGAAGCCGGTGCGCGAAACTTCTATTTCAGTTTTTCCGAGTTTTTTTCTTTCCATGTTTCATAAAAACGCGCAGTCCAAGCTTACTCAAGCTCAGCCTGCGCGCAGCTGACATATTTCCTTATCTATTTCTTGACCTCATCGAAGATCTTCTGCATCTGAACGTCCAGCTTGGCGGATACTTCCGCGCAGGCCTTAAGTTCGATATTGGTCTTGGCAGAGATGCGTCCCTCGTTGTTCTGCTTATATCTCAGCTGGTGCTCCAGTGACGCCCAGAAATCCATGGCTACGGTCCTTATCTGGAGTTCCACAGGCACCACTACCTTCCTGTCTATCAGGAACACAGGCACCCTCAGTCCCAGGTGCAAGCTCCTGTAACCGTTATCCTTGGGGTTCTTGATATAGTCCTTACATGTGACCAGCTCTATGTCGTCCTGAGCTGTAAGCATGTCTGCCACCTGATATACGTCCTCGATGAAGTTGCAGATGATCCTCAGTCCTGCTATGTCCTTTATGTTTTCTCTGGCCGAGGGTATGGATACCTCGCATCCCAGTCTGGTCAGTTTCTCCTCTATGGATTCTGCGGTCTTAAGTCTCTTCTCGATGTGATGTATAGGCGAATAGTCGTTCCTCACCTCGAAGTCGCTGGTAAGGATCTCCACCTTGGTGCTCACCTTTTTCATGGCGGCGTCGTATTCGTGATGGAATTTCTCAAACCCTTCCTGTTTTCCGAGTGGAAGGCTTGCCTCCTGTTCAGTCCACTTCACTTGACTTCACACTCCCGATAAAAAAATCAGACAGGGATGATAAAAATCTTCCCTGTCTAGATTATAACCTATTAAGCAAAGAATATAAAGTGAAACTTAAATGAAAATATCTCAGCCCTTGGCAACTATCAGGTTGGCGTCAAGGCCAAGCACATCTCTTACCAGGACCTGTCCGATCTCCGGTCTCTCAGTGAGTTCTATCTCATCGATGACCTTCATGAGATTCATGATCTCGGTCTTAGGTATGGGCTTGCTTGTCTTAACGGGGATCCTGAAGTCGTAAAGAGTGCTGTCGTTTGCAGCATTCACTCCGTCTCCGGATACAGCATCTGCCTTTCTCACCAGTTTCACTGTGGATGTCACGACTCTGGTCGGGTTGGTGAACTCGGCCTTTCCGTAGGCCTTACCCTTAGGGCAGCCGTTTCCGGTGACCTTGTAATCGTGCTCCACGTCCACCTTAAGATGGCATCCGTTGGGGCATACGGTGCAGATGACCTCGTTCTTTCCCATCTTGAATGCAGCTCCGTCCGGGCTGGGGGGAAGGAACTTAACGATGTCGCCCTTCTTGCGATAGTATGTGGAAGTACCGCAGCCGGAGCAGATCTGGTTCTGCACCCATAGCGTGTAGTAGTTGCTGAGAACGTACTCTGCAGCGGATCTTCCTGCCTTCTCGGCTTCTCTGGTAACGTTGTCAACAAGGTCGTGAACGTGAGCAACGTTTCCGCATGCAAAGAATCCCTCCACCGTGGTCTCCATGTTTTCATGTACTACGGTTCCGTTTGACTTGGGATCCACCTTGATGCCGGCCTTGAGGGAAAGCTCGTTCTCAGGGATGAGTCCTACTGAAAGAAGGAGGGTATCGCAGTCAAAGTACATCTCGGTTCCCGGGATGGGTCTCATCTGGTCGTCCACCTTGGAAACAACCACCTGCTCGACCCTGTCTCTTCCCTTGATATCCGTAACGGTATGTGAAAGGTAAAGAGGAATGCTGAAGTCATCCAGACACTGAACGACGTTTCTCGCAAGTCCTCCGCAGAAAGGCATTACCTCTATGCAGGCGAGCACCTTAGCGCCTTCAAGGGTCATACGTCTCGCCATGATGAGTCCGATATCCCCGGATCCCAGGATGACTACCTTCTTACCGGGCATGTACCCGTCAACGTTTACGTATCTCTGAGCTGCGCCTGCAGTGAGAACACCTGCGGGTCTCATACCGGGGGTATTGATGGCGCCTCTGGTCCTCTCACGGCATCCCATAGCGAGGATGACGGACTTGGCTTCCAGTTTCCTGAATCCCGTCTCCTTTCCTACAACTGTAACTATTTTCTTGGCAGGTCCCTTGCCGCCTTCGGGTTCCTCTGTTGAAAGGTCAAGCACCATGGTGTCCAGCATTACCTGGATGCCCTTATGATGGACTCTTTCGATGAACCTGTGTGCGTACTCGGGTCCTGTGAGCTGTTCCTTGAAATATCCGAGACCGAAACCGTTATGGATGCACTGATTCAGGATGCCTCCCAGCTCCACGTCTCTCTCAACTATAAGTATGTTTCTCAGTCCGCTGTCGTGGGCTGCGCAGGCTGCTGCCATTCCGGCGGGGCCGCCGCCTATAACTATAACATCATACATTTAGCGTCCCTCCTTCGTCTTTCCCACAAACATCTCTGATCCTGCCCTGTCCTGAAGGACTTCCTTCACGTCATAGCCGTATTCCTCTACGAAAAGTTCGGAGATCCTGGGTCCGCAGAATCCACCCTGGCATCTTCCCATGCCGGTGCCTACCCTGCGCTTCACTCCGTCTATGGATACCGGAGGAATAGGTCCTCTGAAGCACTCGAGGATCTCACCCTCTGTTACCGTCTCGCATCTGCAGATGACGCGTCCGTAGGCAGGATCCTTCTTGACGATCTCAGCCTTCTCTTCGTCCGTCAGTTCGTTGAATCTGATGCGCTTTCTCTCGCAGATGAAATTCTCCTTAACTTCGGTCTTCATACCGCTCCTGGCAAGAAGCTCCACAGCATACTCACCTATTGCAGGAGCTGCTGACAGTCCAGGTGAACAGATACCTGCACAGTCAATGAATCCGGGAGCTGCTTCTTCTATGATGAAATCCTTGCAGTCCGTAGTCGCACGGACACCCGCAAAGTTTCTGATGCTCTTGTTGAAAAGGATGCCGGGAACTGATTTCTTAGCAGTCTCTCTTACGAAGTTGAGGCCAGCCGTGGTGTTCGCCGTATCCTCCCACTCCACGTTCTCGGAGTTGGGTCCTACCAGGAGATTCCCGTGTACCGTCGGCGTTACCAGAACGCCCTTGCCGTCTGCATTGGGGCACTGGAAGATCGTATGATCGGTCCTGGTCCCCTCTGATTTATCCAGAAGGAAATACTCTCCTCTTCTGGGCTTGCTCACGTACTTGGCAGGAGCCGCCATCTCATGTACGACAATAGCATCGACTCCGGCAGCATTCACTACGTAAGGAGCAAAATATTCGCCCTTATTGGTAGTCACCTTCCAGAGATCATCCTCGCGATCCATGGCGGTCACCTCGGTATCAAGCATGAGGTCGCTTCCGTTCAGCACCGCAGTCTCAGCCAATGCAAGGCAGTATTCCCAGGGTGATATTATAGCTGACGTAGGAGCGTAGAGCGCACCCTTGACTTCAGCGCTGAGGCCCGGTTCTCTTTCCTTTGCCTCTTCTCCTGTGAGCACTCTCAGTCCCTTGACGCCGTTCACAGTTCCCCTGGTGTACAGACCCTTCAGCGTCTGCACTTCATCTTCTGTAAAGGCCACTACCATGGCTCCGTTTCTTCTGTAAGGCACATCCAGCTTCTCGCAGATCTCAGCTGCAAGCTCTGAACCTCTTACGTTGAGTTTGGCCATGAGAGTTCCTGATTCAGGGTCAAAACCCGCATGGATTATAGCGGAATTTGCCTTGGTCGTTCCCAATGAAACGTCGTTTCCCTTTTCAAGGATGCCGACCTTAAGATCGTACTTCGACAGTTCAAACGCTGTCGCTGCGCCGATCACTCCGCATCCTATCACAAGCACATCGTGTTTGTTTTCCATAATATTTATAACTTTCACCTTTCTGATGTGATTATACGTGAAATATTTATTCATAGATCAGCCGAGATATTATAACAGAAAATAAAATATAATTCAACAAAAAATCACTCGTATACCCTGTAAAGCTCCCACCTCATCTCTTTCACAAAATATCTGAGCTCATAATCTATTATCCTGTCATCCACTTCAGAGTAACAATAGTACACGAAATTAGGGTGACCTGCGGGAGTGACGCTGTCCACCCTCTTTATCTGATCCACGCTGACTGTCTTAAGGCTGCCATCCCTGAATCGTATCTTGAATTTTCTGGGCTGCGGAGGTTTCCCAATATAGGAGACGCTCAGCATGTCCACGTCTTTTTCAAGCACTCTCATCTTACTCTTCCCTGCGGTATCCCGGTTCTTCCGGATCATTTCAAAAAGAACATATGTTCTTTTTTATTATAAAACCAAACCCCGTCGCTGTCAACGGGGTCAGACTTCATATATTTCTCTTTCTCTACAGATATACCGCCGAAAGGACCACGGCAGCCACCGGTATCGTGACCAGGGAGATCAGAGTGGTGAGAGCCACGCCTTCCGCTGCCAGCGTTCCGTCCTTGCCTTCCGTGAAAGCGATGGGTGAAACGATCACCGCCGAAGGAAAAGCCGCTCCGAATACCAGCGCGATCTTGATGATGCCGGCTATCGGAAGCCAGTTCACAATGAGGAAAGTGATCACAGGAGCAAGGATCATTTTAAGTACCGATCCTGTCACCAGCGGTTTGTTTTTCATTATCTTTCTGAAATTGCTGGTCCCCAGCTGGATGCCGATCACCAGCATTGAAAGAGCCGTCGTAATATCACCGATCAGCCCGACCGGCTTCACGATAATTTCCGGTATCTTCAGTCCTGTCACCATCACAGTCAGTCCGAGTACTGCCGCAATGGTATTGGAACTTATCATGTTCCTGAGTATGGAGCCCTTCTTAGTTTCCTTTTTATCACCGCGGTTGATTATGGCTATCCCGGGGCCGAAGACAAAAATCAGGAGCATCATCTGGAAAAACACCATGAAGAACATTCCCTCTTCTCCGAACACCTCAAGGGTGATCGGCAGCCCCATGAAGCCGTTGTTCAGCGTTGCGAACAGCATGATATAGACTCCGCAGTTCCTGTCGCTCCCCAGCTTCATTACCCTGACGCAGAGGAACCACCCTATGACCGCGAAGAGCGCAAAGAATCCTGCTGCTCCCGCCATCATGGTGAGGACTTCCTTCACCATGCCTTCCCCGGTGTCCATGCCTACTATCGTGCTGAATATCATACATGGCGATGTGATCTTTATCAGAAGAGGAGAAAGATAATCGTTCGCCTTCTCGGGGAGAAGTCCTGTTTTATTCGCCAGGACCCCCACTCCCATTATGACAAAGATCGCGGCAATATTTGAAATTATAACTCCCATTAATTCTTACTTTCCGTTCTTGCTATTATGAGTGTTGCCAGGATTATAGCCATGCAGCCGATAAATATCCTTACCGTCATGGCTTCATTGTACACAAGCACTCCTATCACTATGCTGGTTATGGGCTCGAAGGTGCTCAGCATGGCCGCGCTTTCAGAGCCTACGTATTTCACTCCGATCTGATAGAGCAGAGCTCCCACGAAGGCTGAAAGATTGGCGGTAAGCGCGATGGCTCCCCAGCTTAAGGGCGTCAGGCTGAAACTGAGAGTCCCTGAGACCAGTCCTATCACCAGCATCATCAGGGTCCCGATGATATGCATATACATCAGCCGCTTGGCCGGTTCCATATCTTTAAGCACACTGCTCTTGCTGAGGAATATGGTATAAAACGCGTATGTCATTGACGAACACAGGGCAAGGATTATTCCTATGAAGGATCCTCCCGTGACTCCGTCGTAGAACAGTACTATCCCTACGAGGCAGAGCACCACGCAAAATATCTTGGTCCTGCTTATCTTCTCTTTGAAGAAGATCATGAGCCCCGCCACCGTAAAGGTGGGATATAAAAAATGTATGGTGGTCGTCATGCCCGTGGGTATATAGTTGTACGCCGTGAATACCAGAAGCGTCGTACCGGCGTATCCGAATACCGTGATCAGAAGGAAATGCTTCAGTTCATCCCATGTGACCCTGAGATCCACGCCCTTGACTTTGCAGAATACAAAGAGAAGCGGAAGCGACAGCCCGAATCTAAGGAACGCAGCCGTGAATGAATTCCCTCCACCCGCATATACAGTTTTCATGAGAAGAGGCACGAAGCCGAAATATACCGCCGAGATCAGCGTGGCCCCAATACCCTTTACCTTATCGTTCATTTATCAGAAGTTGAATCCAATATACTTCAGCCATCCGAGGCTTCTCATCTGCATGACAGCGATCACGAGTATCAGAGCCCCCAGCACTAAAGAAGCTGTGGCATACTTCGGCCTGTCATCCTTGTAATATGCATACAGGAGCAGCATACCTATGCCGGAAAGGCTGAGGTATATGGGCGAGAACCAGGTTATTCCCGTAGCATAAGCCGCTATACAAAGTCCGAGAGAACCGATTATCAGGACTATCGCCAGGATTATCAGAGCCCTGCGCTTCGCCTTTTCTTTTTTGCGCTCTTCCCTCTCGCGTTCTTCTCGCTGCTCATCATAGTGTCTCTGGAGATAGCGATAATCACTGTTCTTTGCTTTTTTCTTCTTGCTCATTATTGATTCTCCTTAAATTTTCTGAAGCTCACGAGCACCATGGATACCGATATCACAAAGGCTATGGCATCCGAAATGGGGCTCGCCGCGAGTATTCCGTTTATTCCCATGAACTTCGGCAGTATTATCAGAAGCGGCACCAGGAAAAGGCCCTGCCTCGAAAGAGACACCAGCAGTCCCTGGCTGTGGTTTCCCGTCGCCGAAAAGTAGTTTATGGTGACAGGCTGGATGTTCTGGAAGAATACCAGCATCATGTATATCTTGAGATATCTCTCCGCGAATTCAAAGTAAAGATCGGATCCTGTGCCGAAGATGGAGATGATCTCCCTGGGAAATATCTGAAGTGCTCCGAAGAATATCACTCCTATGGCAAAGGCCGCCGCAAAAGCTCTCCAGTATGCTCCCCTGACCCTGTCATATTTCTTCGCCCCCAGATTGAACCCCCAGATCGGCTGGCATCCCTGAGCGATACCCACCGCAAAGGATACCATGATCATGCTGGTCTTCTGAGCCACGCCCGATACCGCAAGTGGTATATCCGCTCCGTATACGGACATTGCCCCATAAGTCTCGAGCACGTTGTTCAGAATGATATTCGTCACCATCATCAGCATGTGATTGCAGAAATTCGGCAGGCCCGCAGCCATGCTGCCGACCATGTGCGGCACGCTTATGCCAAGGTCCTTTATGCTGATCCTGAATGCCCTGAACCTGGGATAATATGATATGGCCAGAATGAAACTGACGATCTGCGAGATAACAGTGGCAAGCGCTGCTCCCCTTATGCCCATTCCAAGGGGATACATGAACACCCAGTCCAGGAACACGTTCAGTATCGCTCCCGTCACCGTGCAGAGCATGGAATAGGTGGGACTGCCGTCAGCTCTTATGACAGTGGACGACGTATGGGTGAACATCTGAAAAGGCAGCCCAAAAGCCGTCACGGAAAGGTATGCCACAGCATATGGATATACGTTTCCCGCCGGGTCCGCCCCGCAAAGGGCGACTATGGATCCCCTGAGGATGAACACCAGAAGGCCCACGATGACCCCCGTTATGGCGACCCCAGTAAGGCCTGTATGTACGTATTTTCTTGCTTCTTCAGTGTTTCCCGCGCCCTGGTTTATGCTGAAATTAGCCGCCGTTCCGATACCGAAAAGCATGCTCATTCCGGTGGTGAGCGTTACCGTCGGAAAGGTCACGTTGGTAGCGGCGTTCCCCAGCATCCCCACCACGTGACCGATGAATATCTGATCCGTGATGTTATATGCGGCCCCCACCAGCATACTGATGATGGACGGGATCGCAAACCTGGCGATCAGGGGTATCAGCGGTGCTGATCCCAGAGGGTTATCTTTCACTGAATTTTTCTCATAATCAGTCATAGTAGTATTCTAACACAAAAAAGTAAAAAGGCGATACCCAATTATATTTATTGAAAGATTTTTTTGGGTATGTTAAACTGTTGTTTTGAAGGGAGACAGAGATATATGAATGAAATTACAATGAGGATCGAGCTCCTCAGGGGCGAGATGATGAAAAACGACATAGATCACTATATCATTCTTTCAAGCGATTACCATGATTCGGAGTATACCGGCAGGTATTTCAAAGAAAGAGAATACATGTCAGGCTTCACCGGTTCTGCCGGAAGTCTGGTGATATCACTTTCTGAAGCCTGCCTCTGGACAGACGGAAGATACTTCCTCCAGGCAGGGAAGCAGCTTGAAGGAAGCGGCATAACTCTCATGAAGATGGGTGAACCCGGAGTTCCGGAAATAGACGAATACCTGGCTGACAAGATGGGATTCGGACAGACTCTGGGCTATGACGGACGCACCATGACCAAGGCCTTCGGCGACCTTCTGAGAAAGGCTCTCAAGGACAAGGATATACGTTTCAGAAACGACGTGGACCTGGTTGACAATATCTGGGAAGACCGTCCGAAGTTCCCTCAGGCCCCTATCTGGGTCCTGGAAGAAAAATACTCCGGAAGAAGCGTTTCAGAGAAGCTGGACGCGCTCAGAAAAGCATATAAAAAGGCAGGTGCAAACGGCATCGTGATCTCATCCCTTGACGACGTGGCCTGGCTGTATAACTTCAGGGGAAACGACGTGCTATACACGCCCGTTGCCATGGCTTTTACAGTAGTCACGGACGAAGAGGCCGTCATCTACATATCGCGCGATGCTGTGACACCTGAAGTCAAGGCTCACTATGACGATATGGGTATCAGGTTCAGACCCTACGCTTCTATATACGGAGAGGTGTCCCGCCTTGAAGGACCCATCATGATAGATCCCGACAGAGCAAGCGAAGCTCTGATCGGTTCTGTGAAGGAACCCGTATTCGGTGCCAACCCCACGCTTATCGAAAAGTCCGTGAAGAACCCCGTGGAACAGGAGAACTTCAGGAAGGCACACCTCAAGGACGGCGTAGCCCTCACCAAGACCATATATTACGTGAAACAGATGAAGAAGGCAGGCAGGATCGGAGAAAAAACCGAGCTGGATATAGGAGCATATCTGGACGATATGCGTGAACTCCAGAGCGATTTCATTTCCTTAAGCTTCGAATCCATCATAGCCTCCGGCGACCACGGTGCCATCATCCATTACGCTCCCACCAAAGAGAGCAACAAGAAGATCTCAGACGGTTACCTTCTCATGGATACCGGTGGACATTATCTTCAGGGAACCACCGACGTCACCAGGACCCTCTCTGTCGGAGAGCCCGACGAAGAGATGAAGGAATGCTATACTGCAGTCTTGAGGGGACATCTGAACATCATGTCCGCCTGCTTCCCCGACGGCACTTACGGCAGCCACCTGGATGCCATGGCGAGACGCCCTCTCTGGGAACTGGGCCTTGATTATAACCACGGCACAGGCCACGGCGTAGGATACCTCATGAACGTACATGAAGGTCCCCAGTCCATCAGAAAGCGCACGTCACGCAGCGCTGAGGAAGCACCCCTTAAGCCCGGCATGGTAACTTCCAACGAACCGGGAGTATACATCGAAGGAAAGTTCGGCGTCAGGATCGAAAATCTGATCCTCACTAAGAAGGCCAGGATCTCCGGAAGAGACGGAAGAGACTTCTTCGAATTCGAGACCCTCACCCTGGCTCCCTACGACAGAGCTTCCATCATTCCTGAGCGCCTGACAGACGGCCAGCTTGAGACCCTTAACGCGTATCACGCCAGGGTCTACGAGATGCTCTCCCCTTATCTCACAGACGACGAGTCATTGTGGCTCGCAGAAGAGACTGCGCCTATAGTTAAGCAGAAGTAGTATTGAAATAATATAAATGAAAGAGGCAGCCTGCGGCTGCCTCTTTCGCGTCTTTAATCTATTTTTTTCCAGCGGATCTCCTTCTTAACGTCGGGATCCCATTTTATTTCCTTAGGTTTCTCCTCAAGTATCTCAGGATTCTTAAGATATCTGTCCAGTTCCCTGAAGCATCTCCCCAGGTAATGTCCGTTTGCTATCCTTTCATCCGTCATTATGCCCAGCTCCATGATCTTCTTCTC
>JAZQAY010000051.1:0-11320 GCA_045545455.1 Anaerovoracaceae bacterium
CATAGCGATGGTAGCTGCTGCAATGTTCCAGCAGTTCTTACCCAGACCAGTTGCAGTCCAGGTGGAGCCAGCAGGAATGGAGTCTACCATGAATGCCAGATCTCTGATGGTAGCAGGCATGGATACGCCCAGTACGAAGTCCCAGTGAATTGGTTCAGTCAGGTAACCCTTCTTGTGAGCAGTCTTTAATGCAGTATGAATCATACCTCTGTCGAATACTTCACATTCAGGCTTGATGCCTCTTTCCTGCATGATCTTAGCAAAGTTGATGATAGTGTTGTCGGAGTTTACGAAGATTTCGTCACCGCCGAAGTTGGTAGTACCGCAGTCCAGAGTAGCCATTTCAGGTGTAGGAACGATGTCAGTGGAAGCCAGTCTTTCCAGGTCAGTCATACCTACTGCACCACCGGTGGAAGGCTGAATGATTGCATCTGGGCATACTGCTCTGATAGCGTCTACGCATTCCTGGAATCTTGCAGTATCCTGAGTTGGAGTACCGTCATCCCATCTAACGTGCAGGTGAATCAGAGCTGCGCCAGCGTCATAAGCGGACTTAGCTTCTCTAACGATTTCTTCTACAGTGTAAGGAACTGCAGGGTTGTTTTCCTTTGTTACTTCAGCTCCGCAAATACATGCGCTGATAATAAGTTTCTCCATGTTACTCTCCTTTATGTTTAGTTATAATGACTTGTTATATAAATGGTCTTAATAGCAACATATTAACACCATCGTTTATTATATCACGAAAGTTCCCTGTGTTCAAGGGTAACTCTTCTTCCTTCCTCCCTGAATATCCTGGCTATCTCATTGGCAAGGGCTACAGATCTGTGCTGGCCTCCGGTGCAGCCGATGGCGATGGTGAGGCTGTACTTGCCTTCCTTGATATAGTTGGGTATCTCCTTCCTTATCAGCTCAGTATATCTGTTCAGGAATTCCTTGGTAACGTCCTTCCCCAGAACGTAATTAGCTACTTTCTTATTGTTTCCCGTAAGCTTCTTAAGCGACGGCACGTAGTAAGGATTTGGAATGAATCTGGCGTCCACCACCCAGTCCGCTTCCTGGGGGAGGCCCTTCTTGAAACCAAAGGACATGATGTTCAGTATAAAAGTCTTCCCTTCATTCCCTGCCTCGAAGATCTTTGACATCTCGTCTCCGAATTCAGAGACCTTCATCATAGAGGTGTCTATTATGTAGTTCGCTTCTGCGCGGAGATCGCTAAGGATCTTCTTTTCCTCTTCTATTATGGCGTCATTGATGGGTCTGTTGGAAAGAGGATGCATCCTTCTGGTTTCCTTGTACCTTCTTATGAGCGCCTCGTTGGAAGCCTCCACGAAAAGCATCCTGAAATTGATGTTTTCATCGTTCTTCAGGCTCTCGATGACGGTCTTGGCGTCAGCCAGAAAATCTCCGCCTCTTATATCGGTCACAAAAGCTGCTTTTTTTATCTTTTTTGACCCTGCCATGCTGAGTTCAATAAAGTTTTTGATTAGAGCCGGCGGAATGTTATCCACACAATAATAGCCCTTATCTTCAAACCACTCTACGGCCTTTGTCTTTCCGGCTCCAGAAAGTCCGGTCACGATCACTACGTCCATTATACCTGCCTTTTAACTATGTTAACTATTCTTTCAGGATCCAGCCCTGCCTCCAGCGCTCTCTCAAGCTGAGGCTCGAAAACACCGACGTTCTCAGGAACGTGAGCGTCAGAACTTATGACGAATTTGACGTCATACTTCGCTGCGATCTTTATCTCGTCAACGCTGAGATGGGGATGCTTGGCGTTTATCTCCATGAAGGTCCCTGTATCCTCACAGGCCCTGGCGATATCATCTATGTCAAAGGGCCCTTTATCTCCCGGATGTGTCAGGATATCTATGTGATTCCCGCAGTCTTCACTGTAGTACAGAGCATTCAGGATCATATCAGTGTTCTGCACGAGCAGACTCCTGCTCTTCAGTCCCAGCCTGTTGGGTATCATTCCCGATCCCATTACCGCGAAATGGTAGCCTGCCAGAACTATGTCCAGCTTATCCCACTCGGTGGGCTTCACGTCAAGATAAGGCACCTTGAGTACCGTGTTGGCCTCCACTCCCAGGAACACCTTGACGTCAGGATATATCTCTTTAGCTGCTCTGATATCCTCCCTCATCTTAGGTATCAGATCCATCTTCATGCCATAGAAGAAATTTCCCGGCCCATGATCCGTTATGGCTATCGATTTAAGGCCTTTTTCATGGGCGATCCGTGCATTGTCGAGAATGCTTCCGGTCCCATGGGAATAGGTGGTATGAGTGTGATGGTCGTACACCATCCTGTACTGTTCGATTATCTTTTTATTGTCCATACTTCCCCTTAACGATTCTGCTACCGATCAGTATCCGAAAGTTTCCATATCTCTGTTCAGGATCAGCCTGACTTCCGGTTCAAGTTCCACTCCTGAATCCTTAAATACAGTATCTCTTACCTTGTTAATGAGTCCGAGTATCTCGTCAGCTGATGCCCCTCCTCTGTTGATAACAAATCCTGCGTGAAGTTCAGACACCTGGGCCTGACCTACGCCGGCACCTTTAAGGCCTGCATCCTCTATAAGCTTCCCTGCAAAATACCCCCCAGGGCGTTTGAAGGTGGAGCCTGCGGAAGGATACTGCAAAGGCTGCTTGGTGACCCTTCTCTCAGTGAGATCCGCCATGCGGTCCTTTATGGCCTGCTGATCATCCTTTTTAAGTCTGAACAGTGCAGAAGTTATTATATATCCGTTCTCCATGAAGCTGCTGTGTCTGTACGAAAGACCCATTTCCTCAGGTGTAAAGTCCCTCTCATCGGCACCATCAGAAGAAACGGCATGAGCCGATACGAGGATATCTTTCGTTTCATATCCGTATGCTCCTGCATTCATGAATACAGCTCCGCCCACGGAGCCCGGAATGCCGGAGAGCCCTTCTGTACCTGTGAGGCTCCAGGGCTCCTGCGATACCCTTCTCGCAAAAACAGAGAGCAGCCCGGCCGCTCCTGCTTCCACAGTTATCTCTTCGTCCTCTTCAGTCCCGTTGAATCTTATGAAGCTGAAGTCATCACTCTTGTCATCAAGTTTGATGACTGCAAGCTCATGATCTCCTTCGCTGAAAAGAGTGTTGGATCCATTACCTAAAATGATGTGCGGTATGCTCTCTTCGTTCATGAAGCGGAGCACTCCCATGAGTTCTTTGACGTTTCCCGGCATAACAAGACAGGCTACCCTTCCTCCTGCCCTGAACGAGCAGTATTCTGCCATTGAAACATCGTTATATATCTTAAGATCCGGAAACAGGATCTTCAGTTTCTTCAATTCCATCTGTGGCCCTTTCCATACCGAACAGCTCGGTCTTGCTGGCTCCGTATTTGGAGTAATCCTCATATGCCAGCGTATCTGAATCTATATTTTTCTTGTGAAGCAGCTTGTTTATACCTCTTGCGAAGTAGGAATAGAACACCGCAAATACCGGTACTCCCAGGATCATTCCCAGGAAGCCGAAGAGTCCTCCACCGACTATGATGGCGAACATTACCCAGAAGCTCGAGAGCTTGGTGGCCTTACCCAGGATCTTAGGCCCGATTATATTTCCGTCCAGCTGCTGAAGGACGATGATAAGTATGATGAATTCGAGAGCAGCCATCGGCTTGATAAGCACGAGAAGCAGAGCCGAAGGGATAGCTCCGATGAACGGTCCGAAGAAAGGAATGATGTTGGTCACTCCGACTATCACCGATATCATCATCGCCATAGGCAGCTTAAGGATCGTCATGCAGATGAAGCATATGATGCCTATGATGATGGAGTCTATTATCTTACCGTTTATGAAACCTCCGAAGGTGTTGTTCGAAAGCCTTCCCAGTTCGAAGATCGATTCGGCGTGTTCCTTTGAAAAGACAGCCTTGATGAACTTGGTGGCCTGCGCCATGAACAGTTCCTTGGAGTTAAGTATATAAACGCAGATGATAAGCGCGACGAATACGTCGAAGATACCGCCTACCGTGGCGACGACTCCGGAAGACACTCTGCTGATTATGACTTCTGAAGCCGGAAGAAGGCTGTTCCTGAACCATTCATTCGCTTTTTCGCTCAGGGTATCCAGGTTCTTGGCTATGTATTCCGTCACCATGTTATCATCGTTGAGATGGGACTCGATGAGGTTTACGGTGGAATTTATGTATCCCGGAAGTCTGGGAACAAGAGTGGTGATACTTTCATACAGGTTCGGTATGATCATCATGATCAGTCCCACTATGACCACGATCACGACCAGAAGAGCCACGACCGTTCCGATCACCTTTGACAGTTTCATCGCCTTCCCCGGTGTTTTAGCTTTGTTCTTAGTCTTTGAATAGAAGAACCTTACCGTGGCGTTATATACCGGACAAAGAAGATATGCCATTATTATTCCCAGGTAGAACGGCATCAGGATGTCATTCAGTTTGGCCCAGGCATTTGAGATCACGCTGAAGTGATTGATGAAATATACGCATAATATCAGTGCAAGTCCCACAAGAAACACTGCAGACCCCATCTTGAAGTACGCCTTACCCACGAGGGAGTGCATTATTTTATTGCCTTTTTTATCTTCATTCATCGTTGACCTCTGTATCCTGAAACTGATAAAACGATCTGAATGATCTCAAACTTTTACGACTACAGTATACCACAATTGGAATTGCTTGGAAATATATTTTGTGCTATACTTTTGCTGGGCTTCGTGCCCTTAAAGAACTCAAGGAAAACATATAATGAGAATACTTATAGTTAGCGACACCCACGGTGATTACCAGAGGGCAGTCGACGTCTTTAAAAAACTGACAAAGGACTCTCCTGTAGACCTGATCGTACACTGCGGTGATTACTCTGAAGATGCATCCAGGATCCATGCATCTACCGGAGCCCAGGTGCTCTCTGTCAGAGGGAACTGCGACGGATCCTTTGATGAAAAGGAGTTTGCAGTTCTCGATACCGAAGCAGGTAGTTTTTTCGTGTGCCACGGTCATATGCAGAACGTGGGCTATAACAAGCGTGATCTCTACTACTACGCCTGTCAGGAGGACTGTATAGGCGCAATCTTCGGACACACTCACAGAGCAGAAAAAACCGAACTTGGAGATTTCATCTTCATCAATCCGGGAAGCATATCTCATCCAAGGGACGGCTCCGGCGGCACCTTCGCTCTTCTCAATACCAGCGAAGGGCATGCAGACTGCAGGATACTGAGATACAGCGACTTCATCTCAGGAGGAGACTCCCCGGAAACCAAAAAACCAAAGGTAAAAGGCGGTCACCTGAGAGACCTCTTCAACTATTCAGATGGATTTTAAGGAGATCACAGATGGATATTAGAGAACTTAGGAACAGCGGCCTTGTCGAAAAGATGGCCCGCTACGAAAAGATATTCTGGCAGAATCCCGACGTGGGTTCCAGACCCTGTCCCTACGGAATGGCTGAGATAGAGGATGCAGAAGCGAGGCTTGCCCGCTTCGCCCCGTATATCCTTAAGGCCTTCCCGGACACAGCAGAGACCGGCGGCATAATTGAGTCTCCTCTTAAGGAGATACCTGAAATGAAAAAGTCCCTGGTGAAGATGACCGGCGACTTTCCCGGCAAGCTCTATCTTAAGATGGACAGCCATCTTAAGGTCTCAGGCTCCGTCAAGGCCAGAGGCGGCATCTATGAGGTGCTTAAGCTGGCAGAAGAGATAGCCATGAAGGAAGGAATGCTTAAGGAATCCGATGATTACAGCATCCTTCTGGAAGACCGCTTTAAAGAACTCTTCGGCAGGTATTCCGTACAGGTTGGATCCACCGGCAATCTGGGACTGTCGATCGGTATCATCAGCGCCAAGCTGGGATTCAAGGTAACCGTTCACATGAGCGCTGACGCCCGTCAGTGGAAGAAGGACCTCCTTCGTTCCAAGGGCGTTACCGTCATCGAATATCCGCAGGATTATCAGGTGGCTGTGGCTGAGGGACGAAAGGCTTCTGCAGGCGATCCATACTGCCACTTTGTTGATGACGAAGGATCGAAGGATCTCTTCTTCGGATACTCAGTCGCAGCTAAAAGGATACTCCCTCAGCTGGAGGCGGCCGGAATAATCGTGAACGAAGAGAATCCCCTCTACGTATACATTCCCTGCGGTGTGGGCGGTGCTCCAGGCGGGGTAGCCTTCGGATTGAAGACGATATTCGGTAATAACGTGAAGATATATTTTGCGGAGCCCACTCATGCTCCATGCATGACCTTGAGTCTGATCACAGGACTTCGTGAAAAGATCTCCTGTGCAGACATCGGCCTGGACGGAAAGACCGCAGCTGACGGCCTGGCAGTGGGAAGAGCCTCATATCTCGTAGCAGAGCTCATGGAACCCATCGTGGACGGCTGCTATACCATAACCGATGAGGAACTCTATCCCTTCCTCGCAGAACTCAAGGATACCGAGGGCATCTTCATAGAGCCTTCATCCACCGCTTCCTTCATAGGACCCGCTCTCGTCAATAAACCGGGAACGCATATACTTTGGGCTACCGGCGGAAGCATGGTTCCTCAGGAAGAAGCAGACGCATACTACAATAAAGGTAAAGAATGATGGAAACAAGGATAAGCCACACTAAAAAAGTAACCCTCATGACGCCCGAATTCGTCTGTGGAGTAACTGAATACATGAAAAAAGAACGTCAGGCAAACCCCGACGATGTGAACGGCAGGATGGAACCGCAGTACGTTGATACTGATTACTACGAAGGTACAGTAACTGTCAGGTTCACGGTCAAAGAATGGGAGCTGAACCGCGTGGGAATACTGCACGGAGGTATCACCTCCACCATGCTGGATCACGCAGCGGGTACTGCGATCTTCGGGTTTATCGGTCACTGGTGCCCTACCGTTGATATGGACATAAGATTCATCAGTCAGGCGGTCCTCGGAGATGTGCTCACATGTGTGGGAAGGGTCATCCACTGCGGCGAGAGGTTCGTGACAGCGGAAGCTGTACTTACGAACGATACCAACGGCCGTCTGGTCGCCACCTGTATGACAACTTGTGCCAACGGCGCAGCAAGAGCCAAAGGCGCCGTGGATAAGAGCCTTTAAAAACAAAAAACCAAAACACCCGGTGATCCGGGTGTTTTTTATTCTCTATTTGTCGAACTCGCCGTATTCGCAGCCGATGTTCTTAGCGTGGATATCGTCGATCAGCTGAAGACCTCCCTTTACCTTTCTGTAAAGTTTGATATCTCCCTCGCCGTTCCCGCCGTTCCACAAGCGGTTGTGGCGCTTCTGCCCGTCGGGTTCTTCATAGTTTATGAGAAGCATATCTTCCTTGCGGCAGTGGATATTAACGTCCATTGCTGCGCTCACGGTCTCCTGCCACACGTGCCAGAAGACTTCGTCGTCGGTCTCCTTGAAATCGAACTTTGTCTTCGTAAGAGTCCAGAACTTGCTGAAGTTGAACTCGAAGGCCTCTCCCTCATACCAGAAGGCGCTGAGCAGCTTCCTGTCAAGGGGAACGAAGTATACCTTCGGTTTGCCTCCTCCGATATCGAATACGCTGTTCTTAAGCTGCTTTCCTGTCAGGTTGCTGGTGAGGTTGTTTGACGAGAGCCATACCCAGGGCGATGTGAATCCCTTTCCCCAGTTCTTGTCGGCATAGCCGTAGCAGTTAAGAGGATCCACCGTGTACTTCACTCCGTTATACGTGATCTCTCCTTCATACAGGGTCTTCATTCCCTCAGCATGCCAATACATCTCGAATGCCTTGGCTGCCCTGAGAGGAGTACTCGCCCCATAACCCACGTTAAATGCTGTGTCCTTATATATCTTAAGGTTCCAGGTGATCTCTCCCCAGTCGCACATGTACTCCGGATGCGCTTCGGACTCCTCCCTGGTCAGGCTTACGGATCCGTAGGTCTCGCGGTCTGAAACGAAGCAGTCTCCAGCTGCTATATGGAAGGGTTCCTTGCCTCTCATCTCCACGTTTCCCCAGCCGAAGAATCTGTGAAGCTGAGCGTGATCCTTTCCCCAGGTGCCGGCTTTTACCATCAGATATGAAGGTTTGCGGCCCATCTTCTGATTTTCAGGAAGCTGTCCCAGCACCGGATCCATCCCGCCAAGAGCGGGATTACATGTGAAAAACTCTATGAAGAAGGGACGCTCCTCTCCTGTCTCTGCGTTTCTAGCGGTGAATGAATGCCACCACCAGTCATAGCCCTGAGAAGCGAAGCTCCCAGTCAGCATGAATTCATCTCTCTTAGTATCGTGTTTGTTAAACATAGCTGTCCTCCTGAGATCGTCTTAACGGTTTAACCTTTTTCTTCTTGAACATATTTATAGAAGCAATATATCAGTATCATATAGCAGATCGTCTTCGGTATCATCAGCATTCCGAGCATGGGGATGACGCTTGCACCCACGGCCACCGGCACGTAGAATATGAAGGACAGAGCCACCAGAAGCCAGACGTTCTTGAGTTCCCTGATCTCATTTCTCCTGTAGTAGTACAGGATCACTATCATCAGACCTATCGCTACAAACGGAACGTTCCTTATGATGCCCATCATGACAGAGCCTTCGTTTGCGAGCCATCCGTTCTGGGGAAGCAGGCAGAGTATGATCCTGACTGCTGCCAGTATGTACATCGTCCTGGTGTTCCCGCCTCCGAAAAGCTTTTTGAAGATCAGAAGCATTATGACGTAGAATATCGTCATGGTGATGGACGTAACCAGTTTACCTATCCCAAGAGCCGCAGTAAAATCCGAATCGATGAAGTGATCCAGCACCCTCGGTATCAGGTGGAAGGCGTCGCCGCATCCCAGGATCAGGGTAGCTATGCCCATCAGCCTCCCTGCCGTATCCGGCTTCGTCGCTTTCACGATCCTTATCCCCATAACGATGGCGAATACCAGATATATTATGCAGAATAAACTTTCTCCGTATTTCATGTTTATCTCCTCTTACCTGTAATATATTTATTATATCACAACCCCGGTCCCAGCGCCATAGCGCATGCGATGTATAGAAATATGTCATACAAACAAGAGTTATAATTGACTTATGGCCCTGTGGAAATTATAATCTGTCTTGACAGCTTTTGGATAAGACAGATTTTTTATGAAAACACGCATCGCTAAACTCGCATTTATCAAATCACTGCCTGTAATGGCAGGTTATATAGTTCTGGGCATAGGCTTTGGCATCCTCCTGAGAAACGCCGGTTACGGCGCCCTCTGGTCTTTTGCCATGAGTCTTTTTATTTACGCCGGAACCATGCAGTACGTCGGAGTCAGCCTGATCTCAGGCGTAGCTTCCGTGATTACTGCCATTATCACCACCATCATGGTGAATGCCAGGCACCTGTTCTACGCCATCTCCATGGTGGACAGATATAAGGATTCCGGCAAGTTCAAGCCCTATCTAATCTTCGCCCTGACGGACGAGACCTATTCCCTTCTTTCGGACGGTCAAGTGCCCGAAGGAGTAACCGAGCAGAAAGACGTAAACCTTTACCGTTTCCTGGTGTCATTCTTCAACCAGTGCTACTGGGTGACCGGAAGTGTGCTGGGAAGCCTTTTAGGAGCGGTGCTTCCATTCTCAACAGAGGGCATAGAATTCTCAATGACCGCCCTCTTTATCGCATCCTTCACAGAGCAGTGGCTTACAACCAAGGATCACATCCCCGCCCTGACGGGCCTTATAGGAACAGCTATATGTCTTGTGTTCTTCGGGTCAGAGAACTTTCTCATACTTGCAATGCTGCTGATCACACTGATCCTCACCATCTTAAGAAGAAGGGAGGAAAAGATATGAACGCTGCCATACTCATAGCCGTGATGGCCATCGTTACCATGCTCTTAAGGTTCCTTCCCTTTATAGTGTTCTCTAAAGAGACCCCTGCCTATATCTCCTATTTAGGCAAGGTGCTCCCCGCCGCACTCATAGGGATGCTGGTCGTTTACTGTCTTAAGGACGTTTCTGTGATGGATGCTCCCCATGGGATCCCCGAGCTCATCGCAGCATTAAGCGTGGTCATGCTTCAGGTGTTGAAAAGGAATTCCCTCATAAGTATCCTTTCCGGCACCGTTATCTACATGCTTCTGGTGCAGCTTGTCTTCTGACCATCAGGGCCCAAAAAACAATTTGACAAAAGTATGACTCTTGGCTATAATAATTAGGTACGAAACGTGCGAGCGCCATTAGCTCAATTGGATAGAGTCGCGCACTACGAATGCGAAGGTTGGGGGTTCGAGTCCCTCATGGCGCACCAGCTAAAGCCTTGAAACTTAAGGGTTCCAAGGCTTTTTCATTTCTCCGAAAAGTAGCTTAATTTTTCTGTTTTCCCACATTTTTCCCACATCAGTATTTAATACTAATCGACGTAAACCGTTTTTTACCACCGTCTTCGCCTAAATTAACATATAAAAAGTCAATCTAGTTAAACCAGACTGACTTTATTTAAAGTATTTTACATAGAACTTCATATCTGAAGGGATAAAACCAATGGCCTTATAAAAATTCTCAGCACCTGGATTTGAAAGTTCAGACTGGAATTGAATCCTTTTGCATCCGTTGGATTGCGCATATTTTTCAATGTATTCCATAGCAGTCCTTCCATATCCATACCCACGTACTTTCGTTTTTAAATATAGATCATCAACAATACATGCAAGGCCATGTGTCCATACGCTATATATAATCATAAGGTTGGCAAATCCAACCGGTTCATTATCTTCTTCAAATATCAGAAACCTAACCCTTTCAGGCATTTCTAATCCAGACCGAAATGTTTCATTAAATTGTTCATTGCTGACTTTGCTTGTATTATTCCACAAATTATCATCTTGTATTTCTTCTGCCATAAATTCCCTATTTAACTGTACCCAGATTTCAGCATCGTCTTTTACACATTCTCTAAACCTAAACATAATTTACTTCACCTCTTTGATAATCAAAAACTATCATTCAACTTTTGTTATTAAATATTATAATCCAATCAATATTCATAAGTAATGATTGGTCCCAGCTCATAAAGCAGTGGCTTTCCAGAAAACAGATTGATAAGAGACAGAAGAGCTATTATTACGATTACAAGTATCGCAGATACCCATGGTTTCCTGCGTGGAACCAGGTAAGGTGAACTCTGTCCCATAAACAGTATGATCAGGAGAGAAAAAACCATCTGACAGCAGTACATGAGGCCTTCAATGAAATATATGCGAAAGTCGATATTCCACATTAAAAGGAAAATCATTGAAATAAGTGTCGCTGTCTTTTCACCGCCTTTGGTATGGAACAGATAGTCATGATATG
>JAZQAY010000052.1:0-5750 GCA_045545455.1 Anaerovoracaceae bacterium
ACTTCCTTGACTACCTGTGCGCCCATGTTCTCTGTAGCGTCTTCAAGTTCGATCTCCTTGGCGATGGTAACACCGTCGTTGGTGATAAGTGGTGTGCCGAACTGCTTGGCGATGAGTACGTTTCTTCCCTTAGGTCCAAGGGTGATCTTGACAGCGTTTGCTAATTTATCTACGCCGGCCTGTAACAGTCTGCGTTCTTCTTCTCCGTAAATGATATCTTTTGCCATTTTCTATATTCCTCCAAAAAATTATTCTATAACAGCGAGGATGTCGCTCTGTCTCATGATAGTCAATTCTTCACCATCGTGCTTGATGTCGGTTCCGCCGTACTTTGAAAATACGACTTTGTCTCCGACCTTTACTTCCATGGGTTCTTCTTCAGTTCCGGGTCCTACTGCAACTACCTCAGCATACTGGGGAGCTTCCTTGGACTGTGAAGTAAGGATGAGACCGCCCTGAGTCTTTTCTTCTGCTTCGATCTTCTTGATGACTACTCTTGCACCTAATGGTCTGATCATATTAATTCCTCCTTATAGATCATTGAAAGCACCGCTTTCATTTTTTACTTGATTTCCGGTCTTCCGGTTGTTTAGCACTCTTTTATCTCGAGTGCTAACATATTCTATTATACCTAAACTCCAACCTTTGTCAATATCATTTAATGTGATTTTTTAGTGAAAAGCAAAAATAACGCCGGGTATACTTTAAGGGAGCTTTCCGCAGCGCCGGTACTTGGCGATTGGCGAGCCGATGGCGAAGCCAGAGCCTAGAACCGCTGCGCGAGGACTGAGTGCAAACGCCTCCCGAAAAGTATACACAGCGTTATTGCTGTTTATTTACTATTAGAATCCAGGCACCTGATATAGTAGAAGAGATATTGCTGAGCAAGCCCTGCGTATTCTCCGAAGTGTTCTTCAGCGAACCTGTCCATGCCCGCCTTGTCCCTCTCATCAAATCCGTAGAACCTGTTCATGAGCCTCTTGACCCAGACGTCTATAGGGAAAGACCGGAGGTCGTGCATTCCGAAGAGCCTTATGCAGGACTCGACTTTGGGCCCCACTCCTGTGAAACTTCCCACGTCTTTTCTTCCATCTTCATCCAGTTCCAGCCACTGTCTGGCGGTCTCTATGAGGTACTTATCCCTGTATCCGAGTCTTACCGACGCAAGATCAGAAATCTCCAGAGAGGCCAGCTTTTCCGGAGATGGCACTGCATACCATTTCTTTCCTCTGAACTCTCCTGCATATTCTCCGTGAGCTTCGCAAAGCTTTTCTATGCATCCCTTGATCCTGGGGATATTGTTGTTCTGTGAGATGATGAAATCCACCACCGTCTCCCAGAGATCCTGCCTTAATATCCTTATTCCCGAACCGCATTCAATGGCCTTCGGCAGGATATCGTTTTCTCCTTCAGCAAGGAGGTTTTGCATCCCGCCGTAATCCGATCCGAGGTCAAGGTAGTCTTCCCAGAACTCCCTGTCTCCGTATCCTTCTACAGTAAGGATCCCGTCCTCCATCTTCATATTCGCCGGATATCCCTGAGCGATCCCCGTGTAGCTTCCGTCTTCCTCCCTGTTCCATCTGAAGCACTGGCCGCATTCAAAAGTCTGCTCCAGGTCCAGATCCCTTATATCCTCAAATCTGTATCTGTTTACCATTTTCTATTCCTCTGACTTCAATGTTTACTTCGGTCACGTTAAAAGCCGTCATGTTCTCCACCGCATCCGTCACCTTTTTCTGGAATCCCATAACGTCATCCCAGAGGCTGCACCCTGCATTTATCTTCACAGCCATATTGATTATATAGTCCTCCGGTGAAGGCTCCTGAGTGACCAGGATCACGCTGTTTATGGCGGGATCTTCGTCTGCCGCTATCCTGCATATATCAGAGATAACGTTTTCTGACAGAAGATAATCTCCGTAGTAGCTGTAAGTAGGCCTTACAACGGTCCTCTCGTTGGTTGCATGGGCCCTTCCTTTGAAAAGGCCAAGGGTATCAAGGAAATATCCTGCGAAAGACCGCTTGAGTTCCATGGCAGGGGCCGGGATGACATGCTTGCCATGAGCCTTCCTCTGCTTCTCGGCTTCTTTTCTTTCTTCCTCAGTGGTGATATCCTCGATATGTATCCTGTGGATCTCAGGCTGCTTTTTAACCTTTCTTTTCTTTTGCCTCTTTATTCCGAGGCGCTCGATGATCAGGTCGGCCATTTCATCCGAAGTCCCAAGCACAAGTATGGACTTAGGTTTCTTGGCCCTGATGGCCTGAGATACCTTCTTAGCCTTCTTCTCATCGTTGAAGATCGCAGCCTTCACGGCACCGATCTTGGTCTCGCAGCGCTTGGCGGATTCTCCGGCCGTGACCATGCCTTTATATATGAAGAGGCCGTCATCGATCACACCATCTATATCATATTGTTTGCATATGTCCATGGCACGATAGCTCTTGCCTGTGCCTGAAGGACCTGTGAGCGTGTAAATTTCCATCTTAAAAAATGCTCTTTACTTTTTGATTAGATTTGATATAATACATCCTGTAAGATATCTTATGTGTATGTAGGAGGAAATGAAATGGCTTATAAGATTACTGATGCTTGCATCGCATGCGGAGCTTGCGCAGCTGAATGCCCTGTAGAGGCTATCTCTGAGGGAGACGGCATCTATGTTATCGACGCAGATACCTGCATCGATTGCGGAGCTTGCGCAGGAGCTTGCCCTGTAGAGGCACCCGTAGAGGCATAATCTGAGCAAAGCGAAAGATTCTTTGCACAAATTAGAAGAAAAAAAACAACCGGCCAAGCCGGTTGTTTTTATTTGTCCTGCATATAATAGGCCAGCGCGTGAAGGCTGTCTGACATGTGCACATTTTCTACGCGTACGCTGTCAGGAAGTTCAAGATCAACGGATGAGAAATTCCAGATCCCCTTGATCCCGGCTTCAACCAGAGCATCTGCAACCACCTGTCCCTTGTCTCTCGGCACTGTGATCACCGCTACTTCTACGCTGTTATCCTTTACGAAATCCTTCAGATCGTTGAAGGCATACACCTTGGTGTTTTTGAAGACTTCATTCTTCACCTTGTCACTTACGTCAAAAATACCGGCGATGCTGAACTGCTTTTCGTTCTTTTCTATGTAACTGGCCATAGCCTGACCGAGTCTGCCATAGCCTACAACAACGGTCTTGTATTCCTTGTTCAGACCAAGGATGTTACTGATCTCATTGTAAAGATTTTCGACACTGTACCCATATCCCTGCTGGCCGAATCCGCCAAAATTATTCAGGTCCTGCCTGATCTGGGATGCGGTATAACCGATAAGTTCCGAAAGATCTTTTGAAGAGATCTTTTCAACTCCCCTCTTCTTTAGTTCTCCAAGATAACGTCTATACCTGGGAAGCCTCTTAATTACTGCCTTGGAGATAACTTTCGTCTGTTTCATTGCCTTTACCTTGATGTTTGCTGTAAAAAGTTCGGGTTATTTATTATCTTCTACAAACCTGACCAGATCCTGGACGGTCTGGATGGTCTCAGCCTCCTCATCGGGGATCTCGATACCAAATTCATCCTCGATCGCCATGATTATCTCTACGGCGTCCAGGGAATCAGCGCTTAGATCCTTCATGAGATTCGTATCCATCGTGATTTCAGATTCATCGACCTGAAGCTGTTCAATGATGATTTCTTTTATCTTATCAAAAACCATTTTTACCCTCCTAAAAAGCCAATGTTTTCACATTGCTGTTTAACAATGGTTATTATACTAATCTTATAATCATTATGCAAGTAAAACTACACAAAAATTTTTTTATAGATTTTAAAGAAATATTAGTTATTTAATTATACTGAAGTGCTTCCCACTCAGCGTAAGCTTCCTCGGTTTTTTCTTTCAGATCCTTCATTTCTTCACTGAGTCCGGCGAGTTTGCCGAAGTCAGTCATGTTCTCCGGAAGCTGCATTTCATGCTCTATTTCAGAGATCCTTTGTTCCATGATAACTATTTTGCTCTCCAGACCTTCTATTTCACGCTTACGGCGTCTTTCCTCCGCTTCCGCAGCTTTCTTAAGGGCTCTCTCTTCCTTGGCGGAAAGTCCATTCTGAGGCTCTCCCGTTACTGCGTCCTTCGGGTTCTGAACCAGTTCCTCCTGAGCTTTTCTCTCAAGATAATAATCGTACTTGCCGAGGTACTCCACCACTCCATCCGGCGTAAGCTCCAGGATCCTCGTTGGTATCTTCTGCAGAAAATATCTGTCGTGGGATACTATGATAGCCGTTCCCTCGAATTCCTGAAGGGCCTCTTCGAAAACTTCCTTTGATTCGATATCCATGTGGTTCGTAGGCTCGTCCAGGATCAGGGTATTGGCTCCGCTCATCATGAGTTTTACCAGGGTAAGCCTGGCTTTCTCACCGCCTGAAAGGGTCCCTACGTTCAGGAATACATCCTCTCCTCTGAAAAGAAATCTTCCTAAAATCGATCTGAGCTCAGTATCACTGTAGAGATGATAGGAATCCCTGAGTTCTTCAAGCACATTGAGATCGTCGTGCAGCATCTGCTGTCCCTGATCGTAATATCCGAATGCCACGTTAGTGCCAAGTCTGAACCTTCCCTCCGTGGGCTTCAGTTCTCCCATGAGCATCCTGAGAAGAGTAGTTTTGCCCACTCCGTTGGGTCCCAGGATACAGATCTTTTCTCCCCGTTTGATGTCAAAGTTTACGTGTGAAAAGAGATGTCTGTAAGGCAGCCTGTCATAGAGAGTCTTCCCCAGGTCCTCCGCGATCACCACGTCATTCCCCGATCTGAAGTCCTGTTTGAAACGAAACTTCATCCTTGGATCGTCTCCCTCGGGCTTCTCGATCCTGTCAAGCATGGCAAGACGTTTCTCCCTTGACTGAGCGCGCTTTACCAGGTGCTCGGTATTATGCTCCTTCATGATACGGATCATATCCTCCTGGCGGCGTATCTCTTTCTGCTGATTGTTGTAGGCCTTTAGTTCAGACTCCCGCCTGATCCTCTTCTGTTCAGCATATGACGAATAACTGCCTTTGTATGTGTAGAGGTGTTTATGCTCCACTTCGAAGATCCGGTTCACCACCTTGTCCAGAAAATACCTGTCGTGAGAAACGATGAGCACTGTACCCTTATATGCCGCGAGATACTGCTCAAGCCACCTGAGGGTATCGATGTCCAGGTGGTTCGTTGGCTCGTCCAGAAGCAGGATATCCGGCTTTTCCAGAAGCAGGGCTGCCAGAGCAAGTCTGGTCCTTTCTCCTCCTGAAAGTTCTTCTATCTTCTTATCATATTCCTCCGGCCCGAAAGCCATGGAGGTAAGGACTCCCGTCATCTCGGACTTGTAGGAATAACCTCCCAGGTTCTCGAACTCGATATGAAGGGAATCCAGTCTGTTGATCAGATCCTTTCCCGGTTCCTCGCCTTTCGCACGACATTCATCTATCTTCTGAGTCACTTCTTCCAGGTCCCTCTCGACCCTGTGTATATCGCCGAATATCGCGTCTATAGCCTTTATCACCGTATCGGATCTGAAGAAATTATCCCTCTGCTTAAGGTAACCGATCTCTGCATCCTGAGACACAAAAAACTCACCCTCCGTCGCTTCCCATTCGCCCGAGAGAATGTTGAGAAGGGTGGTCTTCCCTGCGCCGTTCCTGCCGATGATGCCGATCTTTTCGCCGGCATTCACCGCAAAGGACGCATCCTCAAGCACCACGTCCGTGCCGTAGGCCTTTGTTAACTTGTT
>JAZQAY010000053.1:0-4450 GCA_045545455.1 Anaerovoracaceae bacterium
TCAACGTCAAGGTCGGCGCCAAGGTCTATGCAGGCCAGAATATAACAAGAGGACCTCTTGATCCTCACGATATCTTAAGACTTAATGGAGTTGAAGGCGTTTATCAGTACCTCCTCAAGGAAGTACAGCGCGTATACAAACTCCAGGGTGTAGATATCAACGACAAGCACATCGAAGTCATCGTAAGCCAGATGCTTTCCAAGTATAAGGTGGAAGACTCCGGTGACACCACCCTTCTTCCCGGATCTCTCTACAGCAAGTTTGAGATCGAGGAAGCCAATGCGGAAGCTCTTGAAAAGGGCGGCGAGCCTTGCGAATACAAGATCACCCTTCAGGGTATCACCAAGGCAGCTCTCGCTACCGGTTCATTCCTCTCCGCAGCTTCATTCCAGGAGACCACCAAGGTCCTTACGGATGCTGCTATCAAGGGTAAGAACGACAAGCTTGTCGGACTCAAGGAAAACGTTATCATAGGTAAGCTCATCCCTGCAGGTACAGGTATGAAGAGATATAAGAATATCCAGCTTGACTATGGCGTTAACCAGGAGATCATGGACAACTACGAAAAGGAACAGGAAAGACTCAGATATGAGGCTGAAGCCAAAGCTGACATGATGGATGCAGCAGATGATCAGGCAGACGAAAACGAGGATGTTGTTATCGTTGAAACTGAAGCTGAACCTGAAGCTGAGGAAGTTGTAGAACTCGAGTAGTTTCCGATTGACACCACAGAGGGTATTGTGGTAAAATGAGATTTGCTTTTGAGCCTTAAGGCCTAAGGGTATTCCTTAGGTCTATTGGCTTGAAATAAAAAGATCTTTTGAAGAAAGGAGAAAAAGATGCCTACTATTAATCAGTTAGTACGCGAAGGAAGAACAAGTGCTGAAAAGAAGTCCACAGCTCCTGCTCTCAACAAGGGAATGAACTCTTTAAGAAGAGTTGCTACAGATACACATTCCCCTCAGAAGAGAGGCGTATGCACTTCTGTTAAGACCGTAACTCCCAAGAAGCCTAATTCAGCTCTCAGAAAGGTTGCCAGAGTTAGACTTACCAATGGTATCGAAGTTACAGCTTACATTCCCGGAATCGGTCACAACCTCCAGGAACACAGCGTAGTTCTTATCAGAGGCGGGCGTGTTAAGGACCTCCCCGGTGTGAGATATCACATCATCAGAGGAACTCTTGATACAGCCGGAGTTGCAAACAGACTCCAGGCTCGTTCCAAGTACGGCGCAAAGAGACCTAAGGTCAAGAAATAAAGATATTTCGGAATACCTTAGAAAAGGGTAGAGCATTCTTTTAATATAAAGAGCGCTCGCGGTAATAAACCGAGTACCCCGGTAAGAATCGGGACAGCAGAACAATTGCAGGCTGATCCCGGAGTAATCTCAGGCTATTTCCTGAGGTGAAGAAAGTGCAATTGAGTAATTTTTGCAGACAGCTCTGTACTAGATAAGACAGAATCAGAGCTATCAGACTAGGAGGGAAGAGAAGTGCCAAGAAAAGGTAATGTTCCAAAGAGAGAAGTACTTCCTGATCCGGTATACGGAAGCGTTGTTGTAGCTAAGCTCATCAACTCCATCATGCTCGATGGTAAGAAGGGTACTGCACAGCAGATCGTTTACTCCGCATTCGACATGATCGAAAAGCAGACCGGAGAAGAACCTATGGAAGTCTTCACCAAGGCTATGAACAACATCATGCCTGTATTGGAAGTAAAAGCAAAGAGAATCGGTGGTGCAAACTACCAGGTTCCTGTAGAAGTAAGACCTGAAAGAAGACAGACTTTAGGTCTCAGATGGCTTACTAAGTACACAAGACTTAGAGGCGAAAGAACAATGGCAGAAAGACTTGCTAAGGAATTAATGGATGCTGCTAACAACACAGGAGCTTCCGTTAAGAAGAAAGAAGACACCCACAAGATGGCAGAAGCTAACAAGGCTTTCGCACATTTCAGATGGTAGGTGTAGCGAATGGCAAGACAATTTCCGCTTGAAAGAACCAGAAATATCGGTATCATGGCTCACATAGATGCCGGTAAGACAACGACAACGGAGCGTATCCTCTTCTATACCGGAAGGACCCATAAGATCGGAGAGACCCACGATGGTGCAGCCACTATGGACTGGATGGTACAGGAGCAGGAGAGAGGTATCACCATCACATCCGCAGCTACAACTGCGCAGTGGAAGGATACCAGGATCAACATCATCGACACCCCGGGCCACGTAGACTTCACGGTAGAAGTTGAGAGATCTTTAAGAGTTCTCGACGGTGCTGTTACAGTTCTTTGTGCCAAGGGCGGAGTTGAGCCTCAGTCAGAGACCGTATGGAGACAGGCTGAGAAGTACGGAGTTCCCAGAATGATCTTTGTAAATAAGATGGACATCATGGGAGCAGACTTCTTCAGAGTCTACAACATGGTCAAGGACAGACTGAAGGCGAATGCTGTTCCCGTTCAGCTCCCCATCGGTAAGGAAGAGACCTTCGTAGGTATCATCGACCTTATCACCATGAAGGCTGAGATCTATGAAGATGACCTCGGTAAGGTATTCGACATCGTCGATATCCCTGAGGACATGATGGACCTCGCTCAGGAGTGGAGAGAAAAGCTCGTTGAGTCAGTTGCAGAGACCGACGAGGAACTCATGATGAAGTTCCTTGAAGGCGAAGAACTTACAGTAGAAGAGATCAAGAACCAAATCAGAAAAGAGACCATCGCATGCCGCATGGTGCCTATGTTCTGCGGCTCAGCCTACAGAAACAAGGGCGTTCAGATGATGCTGGACGGCGTAGTTGACTACATGCCGTCACCTCTGGACATTCCTCCCATCAAGGGTATCAACCCCGTTACAGAGAAGGAAGAAGAAAGACATGCTGATGACAACGGTCCTTTCTCAGCTCTGGCGTTCAAGATCGTTGCAGACCCCTTCGTTGGTAAGCTGGCATACTTCAGAGTATATTCCGGCGTCCTTGAAACAGGTTCCTACGTGTATAACAGCACCAAGGGCAAGAAGGAAAGGATCGGAAGGATCCTTCAGATGCACGCCAACAAGCGTGAAGAGATCGAGAAGGTATACTCCGGAGATATCGCAGCAGCAGTAGGCCTTAAGGTCACAACCACAGGAGACACACTCTGCGACGAAAAGAAAGAGATCATACTTGAATCCATGGATTTCCCCGAACCGGTAATCGAGATCGCCATCGAACCCAAGACCAAAGCAGGTCAGGAGAAGATGGGTATCGCTCTCGCCAAGCTGGCTGAGGAAGATCCCACGTTCAAGACATACACAAACCCCGATACCGGTCAGACCATCATCGCCGGTATGGGAGAGCTCCATCTTGAGATCATCGTAGACAGACTGCTCCGCGAGTTCAAGGTCGAAGCTAACGTAGGTAAGCCTCAGGTTTCCTACAAGGAGACTATCACATCCTCTACAGAAGTGGATCACAAGTACTCCAAGCAGACCGGAGGACATGGTCAGTACGGTCACGTCAAGATCAGAGTTTATCCCAGAGAACCGGGCGAAGGTTTCGAGTTCAAGAACTCCATCGTGGGCGGAGCTATTCCTAAGGAATACATCCCCAAGATCGAGGAAGGTATCATCGAAGCTATGGGCAACGGCCCTATCGCCGGATATCAGGTGGTTGACTGCGGAGTTGAACTTTATGACGGATCATATCACGAAGTAGACTCCTCAGATATGGCCTTCAAGATCGCAGCTTCCATGGCATTCCGTGAAGCAGCCAAGAAGGCAAACCCTGTTCTCCTTGAACCTATATTCAAGGTCGAAGTAACAGTACCTGAAGAATACATGGGTGACGTTATCGGCGACATTTCCCAGAGAAGAGGAAGGATCGAAGGAACAGACATGAACAACGGTGCAGTTGCAGTCCGTGCTTTCGTACCTCTTTCAGAGATGTTCGGCTACGCTACAGACCTGAGATCCAAGACCCAGGGAAGAGGCGTATACGTGATGCAGATGGATCACTTCGAGAAGTTACCTGACAGCTTAGTGGATAAAATCAACAAGTAATTTTAATAAGGAGAAAAACAATGGCTAAGCAAAAGTTCGAAAGAACCAAACCACACATCAACATCGGAACCATCGGCCACGTAGACCATGGTAAGACAACTCTTACAGCAGCTATCACCAAGACACTCCACGAGAGATACGGACTCGGCGAATATGTAGCATTCGACGATATCGATAAGGCTCCCGAAGAGAGAGAAAGAGGAATCACCATTTCCACAGCACACGTAGAGTATGAGACACCTAACAGACACTATGCTCACGTAGACTGCCCTGGCCACGCTGACTATGTAAAGAACATGATCACAGGAGCAGCTCAGATGGACGGAGCTATCCTTGTAGTAGCAGCAACAGACGGACCTATGCCTCAGACCAGAGAGCACATCCTTCTTTCCAGACAGGTAGGAGTACCTTAC
>JAZQAY010000054.1:0-4144 GCA_045545455.1 Anaerovoracaceae bacterium
CATAAGCATACCTGCGGTTGGTACCTCCATCACTTTCGTGATCTTCGGAGGTATACTTCTGGCCCTTTCGATCATATATTTCACATCGCCTTATGCCGATGGCTCCAAGGCCCGCCCGGCCAAAGCCATGGTCACCGGCTGTGTCATCTTCCTGATCTGCGTGATCCTGGGCCACACCTCGAACTTCGCTTTCTGGGAAAGCAATATCAAAGTTGAAGACGAATCCATATATAACTATATAAAGGTCACCGAGGATTCACAGAACGTGGTCCTCTCCACGAACGTGCTCTTCGGGGTCCAGTCCATATATCCCAAGGGAAGCGACCTCACCGGCATGTACTACGATTACGCCATGGCTGCCCCCTATATGGCAGGCCTCCACGAAAAGGATCACCTGGATGTGCTGATCCTGGGCATGGGCACCGGAACCTACGCCACCCAGTGTCTCAAGTTCTATGACAATATGAACTTCGAAGGCGTGGAGATAGACGAGAAGATCGCGGATCTCGCCTATGAGTATTTTGCGCTTCCGGAGGACGTGAAAGTCACGAAGTACGATGGCCGCGCCTACCTGAACGCCGTGGACACCAAATACGACCTCATCATGGTGGACGCCTATCAGGACATATCCATCCCCTTCCAGATGGCCTCCACAGAGTTCTTCACAATGGTGCGCGACCACCTGACAGACGACGGCATAATGGTGGTCAACATGAACATGAGATCCACTGAAGAGGGAAACATCAACCAGTACCTCTCGGACACCATATCATCGGTATTCGGAGACGTCTACACCGTGGACGTTCCGAATAACACCAACCGCGAGCTCTTCGCGGCTAAAGGAACGGATCCCCTGGAAGTCATGTCCAGAAACGTTTCCCTGGAAAAAAACAGGACCCTGGCCGATCTCATGGCCAAGGTCTCATCAAGACTTGAGAAATACGTGCCAGGCGACCGAATCATGACGGATGACAAGGCTCCCGTGGAGCTCTTAAGCATGCGCGCCATCGACGAGCTTGTCTCCGAGGAGCTGGCCTACTACCAGGATATCCTCCACGATGAAGGCGTGAAAGGCCTGATTGAGAGGTTCCTGTAAACAAATTACCGCAAAATAAAACCTGCAGAGAGATCCCTCTGTGCAGGTTTTTTTCTATTCTTTTACCGCTATCAGGCAAAGCCCCCTGGCCCGGCCGCCATTCAGCGCACCGATGACCTCGCTTATAGTATAATATCTCATCCTGAGTCCCGCATTGTGTGCGGTGAGCCGGCCCCCTTCCTTTGATATATAGAAGGTGTGGACCTGCCGGAAGATGTCGTCCCTGTCGTTCATCACAGTCAGGATGAAGTGATCGCAGAGGTCCCCGAGCAAGTCGAAGTCCTCTTCCTCTTCAGTGTAGTTCACCTCGATCCCGCGCCCCTTAAGGTAATCGCGTATGGATCTGGGAGATACCCCGAACCTTCCGGCTCTGAGGATGCCATCCGCTTCAAATGCTTCGATCAGTTCAGGAAGCGGCGTCACCAGCTCACCTTCCTTGTATTTCCAAAGGAAGTTATAAACAGAGATCACCTCGCACCCCGAGTAATCCAGGGTGGACTTACCGAGGCTCATATCTGTGAACTCCGCCTGTCGTTCGATAAGGCCCTTCACGAAGCCCTTCCCGCTCGTAAGCCGCGCTGCGTATGCCTCCACGTTAGCCCGGTCGTTCTGAGAAAAGTTCCTCGGGACCCTGCTCTCGATCCACCTGAGTCTGTCGATGGCACCGACTACAGTCTTGTTATTCAATTTACCGGGTACTTTTGCCAAAAACACAGTTTTATCTTATTTAGCTTCAAACACAGCCTTGCATCCCTTATAGGTCATGTAGCAATCCAGCTTGGAAACCACCTCAAAAGGCGCGTGCATGGAAAGCACGGGAACTCCTGCGTCGATGGTCTCGATGTTTCTGTTTGCCATGTCGAGAGCCACTGTTCCGCCGCCGCCTTCATCGATCTTACCCATCTCGGTGAGCTGCCAGAGAACGTCGTTCTCTCCGAAGATCCTTCTTACGTATGCAACGGTCTCTGCGTTGGCATCGGATGCTCCGCTCTTGCCGCGGCCGCCGGTGTACTTGCAGATGGCGATGCCGTGGTTGATCTGTGATTCGTTGTTCTTTTCGAATACTTCCATGAAGTTGGGATCCAGCGCTGCAGTTACGTCAGCTGACAGGCAGAATGACTTACTGAAGCAGTCGAAGAGATCCACTCCCTGGGTCTTGCACATGTCGTTCATGAAGTGCTCGAAAGCCTGTGAGATCATGCCGGTGACTCCCATGGAGCCCACTTCTTCCTTATCTGCAAATATGCATACGGCTGTCCTTTCGGGAACTTCCTCCATATCGAGCAATGCCTTTAATTCTGCAAAGGCACATACTCTGTCGTCGTGTCCGTAAGCGCCGATCAGACTTCTGTCGAAACCGATCTCAACTGCATCGAACGCGGGAACTGTCTCAAGTTCTGCTGAATAGAAGTCCTCTTCCACCATACCGTACTTTTCGTTGAGATATTCCATAACGAACTTCTTGGCTCTTTCCTTGGCATCCTTATCCTCGCAGGGTATGGATCCCACCAGAAGGTTCAGGTTCTCGCCGGGGATGGCTTCACCGAGAGGCTTGGCAGCCTGCTGCTTGCCGAGATGAGGGAGGATGTCGGTGATGACGAACTTGGGCTCATCTCCTGCGCCCAGCTTAAGCTCGATCTTGGAGCCGTCCTTAAGGCATACCACTCCGTGGAGTTCAAGAGGAATGGTGACCCACTGGAATTTCTTGATACCGCCATAGTAGTGAGTCTTAAGATAAGCCATCTCCTCTGCTTCATAAAGCGGATTGGGCTTGAGGTCAAGTCTCGGTGAATCGGTGTGTGCTGCAGCGATATTAGCTCCTTCAGCCAGTGACTTCTTACCGATAACTGCCAGATCTATATTCTTGCCGCGGTTGTTGTAGTAGACCTTGTCGCCGGGCTTGAGTTCCATTCCCTTGACGTAGGGCTTGAATCCCCTGGCTTCAGCCAGCTTGATGCACTCTACGACGCATTCTCTCTCGGTCTTGGCAGCATTCATAAAGGAAATGTAAGCCTTGCAGTAGTCTTCCATTTTAACTTTATCTTCTGCAGAGATCACATCATATCCGTTCTTTTTTTCATTCATTATTCCCATATGATACAATTGCTCCTTTTCTCTAAAATAAGGGACCCCGCGGGGTCCCCTATTCGAGTTTACCTTATTTAGATGTCTAAATCAAGTATAAGATTCCTTAAGCCCGGATTACCAAGCTCTCAGATCTTCGTTGATGTTCCAGCATACATAGTATGTTCCGATCTGGCCTGCAACTACGAATTCATCAGGATAATCCTGCTTAAGAGCTGCCATCTCGTTTGTAGGAACGTCGTCGATGAGCTTCCACTCGCCGTTCTTGAAGTTGGTGAGCATGTTGTTTGCATCATCACTCAGATAGAACTTAAGTGTAGGCATTGTAACTTCTGCAGCATCAGGGTGGTTCTCATTCTTCTTCAGAGTGATAACACTGTTGTGCTCCCAGGAGTCCATGGTGTACATACCGTTGCAAACGTATGTTGAAGGATCTGTGTTCCAGCCTTCGTTAGCAACTACGTCTTCTCTTACAGGGAAGAATGTAGGGAATGCAAGGAGTTCGTTCCAGTATGCTACCTGGTTGGCGATGGTTACTTCGAGAGTCTTGTCATCGAGTGCGGTTACAGCGAGGTCGTTAGGATATCCAACAACGTTCTCGAACATGTATCCATAGTCGAATGCGTTCTCTTCGTTAGCTGCTCTCTTCCATGCGAACTCGTAATCCTTAGCGGTCACGGGCTGTCCATCGGACCATGTCATGTCGCGGAGAGTGTAGGTGTAGGTAACTGTTCCGTCTTCGTTCTCAACGCCTTCAGGAAGTTCTGTTGCAGCGTCAGGTACGATCTGGAGATTGCCGTTCTCATCTTCTGACCACTTAGCAAGTCCGGAGAACAGGTGAGCGAGCATCGTAGCTCCGTCTACTGCGGAGTTGGCTGCAGGATCAAGTGTATCGGGCTCGGAAGCGATACATACATTGAGGGTATCGAGGTTGTCAGAAGTTGTGGTGTACATGAAGTACTT
>JAZQAY010000055.1:0-57085 GCA_045545455.1 Anaerovoracaceae bacterium
AAGACCTTGCTCAGATCGCTATGGCTTACGGTTACGTATACGTAGCTCAGATCGCTATGGGTGCTAACCCCGAACAGACAGTAAGAGCCCTCAAGGAAGCTGAAGCTTACGACGGACCTTCCCTCATCATCGCATATGCTCCTTGTATCAACCACGGCGTCAAGGCCGGTATGAACAAGTCCATGCTCGAGATGAAGAAGGCTGTAAGATCCGGTTACTGGAACCTCTTAAGATTCGATCCTTCCAAGGCAGCTAACGGCGAGAATCCTCTCACTGTTGATTCTCACCAGCCTACAGAGTCCTACAGAGACTTCATCATGGGCGAAGTTCGTTACAACTCCCTGAAGCTCAACTTCCCTGAGAGAGCAGAAGACCTGTTCAACAAGGGCGAAGAGTTTGCTAAGGAAAGATACGAGACCCTGAAGCATCGTCAGGACAGCTTTGAAAAGTAAGGAAAGGAGGATGGATCGCAAATGAAAAGATTTGAAGTAACTTGGAAAAGAAGACTCAATGACAACATGGTGTGGATGAAGATATACGCACCTCTGGTAGCAAAGCATGCTAAACCGGGACAGTTCATCATCCTTCGTACTGACGAATACGGCGAGAGGATCCCTCTTACCATGGCAGGACATAATTCAGAAGACGGAACCATCGACCTCATCTATGCAGCAGTAGGCAGGACCACAATGCTCATGGATCAGATCGAAGTAGGCGAATGCTTCGCTGACATCGTAGGCCCTCTTGGCAAGCCCACCCACATGGAAGGCTTAAAGAGCGTCTGCGTAGTAGGCGGAGGTACAGGAAACGCTCTCGCTTATCCTCTTGCCTGCGGCATGAAAGATGCAGGCGTTGATACCTACATGGTAGAAGGCTTCAAGAACAAGGATCTGGTCATCCTTGAAGATGAATTAAAGGAACACTTAGGTGACGACCACGTATTCGTTGTTACCGATGACGGTTCCTACGGCGAAAAGGCTTTCACCACAGTTAAACTCGAAAACCTCATCAAGGAAGGCTATCAGTTCGACGAGATCGTAGCTGTAGGTCCTCCCATCATGATGAAGTTCGTATGTGAGATCGCTGCTAAATACAACATCCCTTCCGTTGCTTCCCTTACCGCATACATGATCGACGGTACCGGAATGTGCGGCGGCTGCAGATGCAAGATCGGCGGAGAAGACAAGTTCGTCTGCGTGGACGGACCTGAATTCGACGGTTCATTAGTAGACTGGGATGACCTCATGAAGAGATCAAACTACTACAAAGAACAGGAAGCTGAAGACAGAGCTCACGTTTGCAGATTAACAGGAGGTGTTCGTTACAATGATTAATTTAGTACATTCACAGAACCCTATGCCTGAACAGGCTCCTGACGTAAGAAACAAGAACTTCCTGGAAGTCTGCACAGGTTATACGGAAGAGCAGGCCATCAACGAAGCTATGAGATGCTTAAGATGCCGCAAGAAACCTTGCGTATCCGGATGCCCTGTAAACATCAAGATCCCTGATTTCATCGCCAAGGTTGCTGAAGGAGACTTCGAAGCAGCTTATGACATCATCTCAGAAGACAGCTCACTCCCCGCTATCTGCGGACGTGTATGTCCTCAGGAGACACAGTGCCAGGGCAAGTGCGTACACGAAGTAAGAGGTGAATCCGTTGCTATCGGACGTCTTGAAAGATTCGTAGCAGACTGGCACGCTGCAAACTTCGGCGACGTAGAGGTAGCTCCCGTTGAGTCCAACGGACACAAGGTCGCTATCATCGGTGCAGGCCCTGCCGGACTTGCATGTGCAGGAGATCTTATCAACAAGGGTTACGACGTTACAGTATTCGAAGCCCTTCACAAGACCGGCGGCGTACTGGTCTATGGTATCCCTCAGTTCCGTCTCCCCAAGGAGATCGTAGCTATGGAAGTTGCCAAGCTGGAAGCCAAGGGCGTTAAGTTCGTTACAGACGCTGTCGTAGGACGTGCATTTACAGTAGACGAACTCATGAAAGAAGAGGGCTTTGAATCCGTATTCATCGGAACCGGAGCCGGCCTTCCTTCCTTCATGAACATCCCCGGTGAAAACCTCATCGGAGTTTGCTCCGCTAACGAGTACCTCACCAGGATCAACCTCATGAAAGCATATCGTCCTGAATACGATACACCTATCATGCACGGTGACAGGATCGCCATCGTAGGCGGCGGAAACGTAGCTATGGACGCTGCAAGATGCGCTAAGCGTATGGGAGCTTCCGAAGGTTACATCGCGTAGCGTAGGTCCATGGCAGAGCTCCCTGCAAGAGCAGAAGAAGTTCACCACGCTATGGAAGAGGGCATCATCTTCAAGCTTCTCAACAACCCTGTTGAGATCCACGGGGATGAGAACGGAAACGTTAAGTCCATCGAATGCGTAGAGATGGAACTCGGCGAACCCGATGCTTCCGGAAGAAGAAGACCCGTTGAGAAAAAGGGCTCCAACTTCGAGATCCCTGTAGACATGGTTATCATGTCCATCGGAACCAAGCTGAACACCCTGATCCTCGACACCACCGATCAGCTCGAAGCCAACGCCAAGGGCGGAATCGGAACTGATGATGGCGCTGCGACCAACCGCGAAGGTATCTTCGCAGGCGGAGATGCTGTAACCGGAGCTGCTACAGTAATCAAGGCTATGGGAGCCGGCAAGACTGCTGCTGCATCCATCGATCAGTATCTTGCTAAATAATTTTGCTATTACATTATGATAAAAGGCCTCTTTTATAGAGGCCTTTTTGATTTGTACATTCAATCAAGTGTTTTTAGTTTTTTTAACAAAATATTTTTAAAAAGTTAATAAATAAACACAAAAAATTCATTGACATTATGGACGATTTGATGTATATTTTTTTATCATAAATGTTTGGCAGGTGCATCTTCATACATAAGCAGGTTTACTCCCCTGCCGCCGGGAAAGCACGATTTCTCTTTACTCCAAATACACGGCGATAGTATGAAGCTTGGATAATAATACCTTTCCACTATAAGTTTAACCGACTTACCTGACATCCAACTGACCCATTGCATCTGCCTAAACATTTGATCTGGCTATGTCAGTAAAAAAGAACTGTCCATATCGGACAGTTCTTTTGATTTATTCATTATTCTGCTGTTTCTTCGCCTGCACCAGCTCTATGGCTTCCTTCCCGGTAAAGAATTCCACGTCGATGGCTGTAACACCGCACTGAGCACGCTCGATATCTATCTGTTTCACTATCTCTTCAGCTGAATGCACACCCTTCACGAACTTAGTGGTGAGATCCACCAGAGCCTTATAATACTCTTCCTCTTCATCCACCACCCTGGCATGACCGTAGCAGATGACGGACCTGAAGTTGGTGCTGTAATTCTCCGGATCGTTCTGATCCATATCCACCACGCAGAAAGAAACTTTAGGTCTTTCCATCATGTAGTCCCATCTCATGCCCTTATTGGCGCCGTGGAAATATATCCTGTTCAGTTCCTCATTATAATAATAGTTTATGGGAACGCTGTAGGGATAATCATCGTCCGCCATTATCGCCATGACTCCGTGAGTCCCCCTATCCAGGATCTCAAGGCAATCTTCCTTTGATAATAACTGCTTGAATCTGCGCATCTCTCTCATTGCTGTCTCTCCTTAAAATAGTCTATCTTGAGTGTAATATCATATCCATCACATAATCGTCGTTTTCCTCTTCCACATCGTGAACGATCTCACCGTTTACAACAGTCATGTCACAATACAGCCTGCTGAGCTCACCGGCTCTTACGTCCAGCGGATTTTCAGAGAATACCGCAAAATCAGCATATTTACCCTTTTCAATGGAGCCGAGTTTATCGCCCATTCCTATCATCTCAGCTGATTCCAGAGTAAGATGCTCTATCGCTTCTTCGATGTCGGTTATTTCCCCCTCGAAGAAACTCTTTCCAAGCTCGTCCGATCTCCAGGTAAGATATACGGTGTCGCTGGCGCTGAATCCTGCATCCTCTTCATCCGTAAGCGTTTCATCAGAAGCTATTATAACGGTATTATGGTATCCTTTGTTCCTGATGTGATCCACCGCTCTGTACGTCTTAAGCAGGTCCTCCCTGCCTACTGCCTCGATGTAAAAGCTGAAGCCCCTGTCAGCGCATTCCGTCATGATTCCCTGAAGATCACCTTCCGGAAACTCCTTACCGGCTTCCATGTCCAGCCTTATAAAGAGGAATTCATTCTTTATCATGTCTCCCAGTTCAGTACACTTGGTGCGCCTCATGTTCAGGACTTCCTTGGCAAGCCTTGCAGGCACCGGCTGATTGATATAAAGGGAACCAAAGAATCTCTGCCTCAGTTTCTCCTCGGTGTATAGCTCTATAAGGCTGTTTATGAATTCATTCTCTATCTGATGAGGTGCAACAATATCGAGGACAGCAGTAAATCCGTGGTCTGCGAGACCGTTCATGGCCTCTTCAACTCTTGAATTGAACTCGCTGTTATCCACGTAATACTCCGTCTCGTCCTCTTCATCGGGGTATTCATCCGGCTCTTCTGAAAGTTCCTCCTGAGGAGCGTCCTCCTCCTGCTCTTCCTCCTGATCCTTCCCGTCGTCTTCCGCTGCCCACTCGTCTATCTCGCCATCCTCGGCGTACTCATAGACTTCAGCGTGATCCATGCTGGCAAAGATATTCTTTTCCTCTGCTTCCTCAGCCTCCTGCTCTTCCTCCTCGTCGATACCCTCAGCTCCTATCATCTTCATTACTGGGCTGTGATGTATATCTATGAATCCGGGAAGCATATATCTCTCCTTCAGATCTATGACTTCAGTCTCATCATTTATGATGCTGTCCATCTGATCATAGTTGCCGACAGCCATGACCTTGCCGTCCGATACCGCAACCGCCTCAGCCCAGGGAAGCCCTGGATCCATCGTATAAATGTGTCCGTTATAAAAGATCTTGTCAGCGCAAGCCGCCTTTTTCTTAAAAAAGCCAAAAGCCATGTATTACCTCCAAAAAATTCTAAAAATATTCTACCACATTTTTATCTGATGTGTTATAATAAAATGTATTTTTGTTAGGACTTTCTGTCTGTCAATAGGGTCAGGCAGGAAATTCGCAGATAATTGCATAAGGAGAAAAATATGCAGAGAAGAATTGGAACTGTATCAAGAGGGCTCCGCGGACCTATCGTTAAGGAAGGCGACGACTTAAGAAAGATCGTCGTAGATACCTTTATGGATTGTGTCAATAACGGAGAATTTGAAATCGGCAGAAAAGACGTATTAGCGATCACTGAATCCATCTTGGCTCGTTCCGAAAAGAACTACGCCACAACAGAACAGCTCGCACAGGATGTAAGGAACAAACTGGGCGGCGAGACCGTAGGCGTTGTCTTCCCTATCCTTTCCAGAAACAGATTTGCTATCTGTCTTCGCGGAATCGCAAAAGGCTGCAAGAAGGTCGTTTTGATGCTTAGCTATCCCAGCGACGAGGTCGGCAACCACCTGCTCGATATCGACAAGTTAGACGCTCAGGGGATCAACCCCTACACAGACGTTCTGACTCAGGAAGAGTTTGAGGGAATGTTCGGCAAGTCAAAGCACACCTTCACTGACGTTGATTACGTTAACTACTACAAGGGCCTCATCGAGGAAGAAGGCGCAGAAGCAGAGATCATCTTCGCCAACAATCCCCGTAAGATCCTTGACTACACAGATAAGGTGCTCTGTGCGGACATCCACACCCGTAAGAGAACCAAGAGACTCATCAAGGAAGCAGGCGGTGACGTCGTACTCGGAATGGACGACCTCCTGACAGCTCCCGTTGACGGTTCAGGCTACAACCCGGATTACGGTATCCTCGGATCCAACAAAGCTACCGAAGAGACTATCAAGCTCTTCCCCATCAACTGCCAGGAATTCGTGGAAGGCGTTCAGGCCGACATCAGAGAACTCACAGGCAAGACAGTTGAAGTAATGGTTTACGGTGACGGCGCTTTCAAGGATCCCGTAGGCAAGATCTGGGAACTGGCAGACCCCGTAGTATCCCCCGGATACACCTCAGGGCTCATCGGTCAGCCTAACGAACTCAAACTGAAGTATCTGGCTGACAATGATTTTGCTGAACTCAGAGGAGATGAACTCAAGGAAGCAATGATCAAGGCCATCCAGGAGAAGGACGCTAACCTCAAGGGGACCATGGCTACAGAAGGAACCACACCGAGACAGCTCACAGACCTTCTCGGATCTCTCTGCGACCTGACATCAGGTTCCGGAGACAAGGGAACACCCTTCATCTACATCCAGGGTTACTTCGATAACTACACAGACTGATGATTTAATGCGCTCATTTTAATGAGCGCTTTTTCAAAGCCCATTATAAAACCCCGCCGGGTGCTGACCTAGCTCCGCCTGGCGGGGTCCTTTTATAATATAAAAAGCATATACCTCCAAAGGTATATGCTTACCTATAATTCTCTTGGTTAACAAAAGCAGGCATATACTCCTGGCGAGCATCCGCAGCGCCGGTACTTAGCGACTGGCAAGCCTTCGGCGCAGCCAGAACTTAGAACCGCTGCGCGAGGACGAAACGCGAGTGGTCGCAAGGAGTATATGCCTGCTATTTGTTCTTACTTTATGTTCCAGACAGCCTCTGTCCTCTCGCGGGAGGCTCTGAGGTGTTCCCTGATGGCTTCAAGCGCTTTTTCGGTATCCCGCGCTTTTACAGCCTCAAGTATCGCGTGGTGTTCTTCCTGGATCCTGTCCAGGAATCCTTCCTCATAGAAAACGCTCTTTCTGGTCTTATCCAGATATCCCTTGTAAGATCTCAGGACCTGGGCAAGGAATCTGCTCCCTGCCGAGTTATAGATGATATCGTGGAAAGTGCTGTTCATGGAAAGTATCTTCTCCACGTCCTTCTTCTGGGTGTAGAAGTCCATGAGTTCGCACTGTTCTTCAAGCTTGGCGATCTCTTCATCAGTGATCCTCTCGCATGCCCATGTCATTGCTATCTCCTCCAGAGCTTCCCTGACAGTGTATATGTCGGAAACGTCTCTCTTGGTAAAGCCCTTGGCATAGCAGCCGCGGTTTGGAAGATAATCCAGCAGTCCTTCTTCCTCAAGCATCCTGAAAGCCTCCCTGATGGGGGTGCGGCTTACGTTCAGCTCCTGAGCGATAGAACTCTCCTTTATCTTTTCACCGATCTCATACTCGCCCTTTAAGATACGCTCTCTTACAATATCGGCTATCTCATTGGTCAGAGTGTTTTCATTGATTTGTTTTTCTTTTTTGCTTTTGCCTGTCATTTCTCTTCAGAAAATTAGATGATGTGCTTCTCAAGCACCTGCTTCTCAAAATCAAAGTCATTAAGCTGCATGTAGTATTCTGCGCAGTCGGTGAGAGCCTTCATAGGGCAAAGTCCTACGATCTCACACTTGGTGATATGAACACCATATCTTGCAGCCTCAGTCTTAACAGTCTCAACTACCCTGTAAAGCGGTGTCTGCTGATAGTTGGTCATATTGCAGGATACCTGTGCATACTTCTTGCCGGTCTCTTCATCTTCGATCTCGAATCCCATGGACTTGACGCACTTGAAGCCACCGTCCTTTTCACGGATGATTTTAGCGATGTTCTTTGCGACCTGAACGTCATCTGTGTCGAGGTCGAGGTTGAAAGCTACCAGAGGCGGTCTTGCTCCTACTGCCATAACTCCTGCTGTAGGATGGATCCTTCTTCCGCCGAAATCGGGCTCCCAGTCGGGCTGCTGAACCTTTTCAGCCATGCCTTCAAACTGGCCTTTTCTGATGGTAACCAGGTTCTGTCTTTCAGGACGTGTAGCTGACTGCTCATAAAGGAATACGGGAACTCCTGCTTCCTCAGCGATCCTCTTTCCTACTCTCTTGGAAAGCTCGATGCAGTCTTCAGTAGTGCAATCTTTGATGGGAAGGAAAGGCATTACGTCAACAGCTCCCATTCTGGGATGCTCACCTGTGTGGTGATTGAGGTCGATGAGTTCAGCTGCCTTCTTTACAAGCTTGACTGATGCTTCCTCAACTGCCTCTGCGTTTCCTATATATGTGATAACGCTTCTGTTGTGGCTCTCGTCTGAGGAGTAGTCCAGAAGTGTGCAGCCGGGAGTGTTCCTGATCTGATCTACACATGCTTCGATAACTTCTTTGTCTCTTCCGTTTGAAATGTTAGGAATTGATTCAATGATCTGTGCCATATTTTTCTCCTTAATTATATATTACGATTTCTCAAAAAATGACTTACAGTGATGCTTCAATGTCGCCGTAGATCTTAGCTGCGATCTCTTCTGCTTCCTTAAGCATGTCTTCAGCCTTGGCGAATTTAGCCTGAAGTTCTTCGTCCTTTACACCGGGAAGGTTGATCTTGACGTTCAGCCATGCTCCTCTTACTCCCGTGAGGAAACTGAGGGCAGCTACTCCGAAATCGGATGCAGCGTTCTGGTTGAACTTGCCTGCCATAGCTTCCATGGCCTTAAGTCCCTGAAGACTGAGTTCCACGGTGTGGAAAGGAACTTCCGTAGCTCCCACGTTAGCAGCACGGATGGCAGCTGATCTTGCAGCCTTGAGTTCGTCGGTATCCTTGGGCATCTTATATGCTGCGGAGACCTTCATGAAAGCGTCTGTGTCGTTATCAACACCTGCATAGAGTTCCTTATAGAGCTCCTGCATCTTAGCCTTAGTGGCGCTGCAAACCTCGAAGTATTCAGCATACTTCTCCTTGCCGAGGGTGAGATCTGCTACCATTGATACCAGAGCGCAGGCCTGGGTCGAGGAAAGCGCTGCGACCGATCCGCCGCCGGGCGCCGGTGCATCGCTCATAACTGTTTCAAGATAACCTGTAACGGTCATATCTACTAATTTCATATTATTTATTTCCTTTCATTGAAGCGTTATACGCTTACTGTCTCATGAATTTTCCGGCCTTGATGGTCTGGATAGCCAGATCAGAACCGAATCTGTAGCAGAGCATCTCCATATTAGGAGCGTTCCATACAACCATGTCTGCCTGCTTTCCTACTTCCAGCGTTCCAACCTTGTCGCCTCTGTTTATACCGCAGGCCGGGTTTATGGTGACCGCGGTGAGTACCTCTTCAGGAGTCATCCTGTACTTGAGATATCCCAGGTTCATAACGAACTGGAGGTTGAGGGAAGGACATGAGCCGGGATTGAAGTCCGATGCTGTTGCAACGGGGATCTCGAACTCGTCTATCATCCTTCTTACGGGTGCAAAGGTAGCTCCCAGGTAGAAGGACGTTCCGGGAAGGCACATTGCGATGGTGCCGCCCTTAGCCATGCTCTCAAGACCTTCATCGTTTATCACGATGAGGTGCTCTGCAGATGTAGCGTGCATCTCACCTGCCAGCCTGGATCCTCCGATGGCCTCGATCTCATCAGCATGGATCTTAAGGAGGAATCCCTGCTCTCTTGCAGCTTCAAGGTATCTCTTTGACTGCTCGTAGTTGAATACTGAGTCCTCTGTGAAGATATCCACGAACTCTGCCAGATCTCTCTCCTTAACGTAAGGGAACATCTCGTTTATGCAGAGGTCGATGAACTCATCCTCTCTCCCCTTCCAGTCTGCCAGGACCACATGTGCCGGCATGAAGGTGGAAACGATATCCATGGGGTGATCTTCGTTGAGTTTCTTAAGGACTTCCAGGAGTTTGACTTCTGTCTCAAGATCGATACCGTAGCCGGATTTGGCTTCACAGGTCGTTACCCCGAGTCCCATCATCTCGTCAAGGAAACCTTTAGTCTTGTCATAAAGTTCCTCAAAGGTGGCTTCTCTTGTCTTCTTCACGGTGTCATTGATACCGCCGCCTGCGCGAAGGATATCCAGATATCCTGCTCCCTTCAGTTTAAGGGGGATCTCATTCTGGCGATATCCGCCGAATACCATATGGGTATGTCCTTCAACAAGGCCCGGTGTTACAAGGTTTCCCTTAGCGTCATAATCCACCAGCCAGGGATCCTTTTCATCGGTAAGTACGGGCGCCTCATCTGTTATGGTCACTTCTGCCTTGCCGTCAGGTCCGAGAGTCTGGGTGTGATACTTTCCGTCTTCGGCCTTACCGGAGATGGCTTTGATGATGCCGTCCTCACAGAGAACAGCAGCGTCGTCCAGTTTAAGGTTCTCGCCCTGAGCTTTTCCTTTGTGAGGAAAACTGCCGACAGGTGTCTGCAGTCTTCCGATGTTCTTTACAAGTAATGTGGACATGTTTGTTCCTCTTATAAAACTGCCCGGCGCGGTAAACGCGCCGAACAGCATATCGTTATATTACTTTACGTACTTGTCAACATTCGCATCTACGAGCTCATCGTCAGCGATGAAAGGAATGGTGATGTGTCCGGTGTAATCAGGATTCTGGTTGTAGATAACGGATGTCTCGATGGCATGCTCGTTTCTGGCCCAGTTACGTCTTGCTACGCCGCCCATTACGTCCCACATCATAGCGGACTTCAGGATATTGTCGACTCTCTCGGATCCGTCAAGAAGCAGTCCGAAACCGCCGTTGATGGACTTGCCGATTCCTACGCCGCCGCCGTTGTGGAGTGCACAGAGGGACATTCCTCTTGCAGCGTTTCCTGCGAAGCACTGTACAGCCATATCAGCCATAACGTTGGAACCATCCTTGATGTTGGAAGTCTCTCTGAAAGGAGAGTCTGTTCCGGATACGTCGTGGTGGTCTCTTCCCATCATAACAGGGCCGATCTTGCCTTCTCTTACCAGCTTGTTGAATGCGAGACCGATGTCTCTTCTTCCTTCAGCATCCTGATAAAGGATACGGGCCTGGGTTCCTACTACCAGTTTGTTCTTCTCAGCATCTCTGATCCAGATCCAGTTGTCTCTGTCCTGACCTCTTCTGTTAGGATCGATAACTTCCATAGCAGCGTGGTCTGTAGCTCTCAGATCTTCAGGCTTGCCGGAGAGGCATACCCATCTGAACGGTCCATAGCCATAGTCAAAGAGGATAGGTCCCATGATGTCTTCAACGTATGAAGGCCAGATGAATCCGTCTTTGTCGTCGATTCCGTTCTTGGAGATCTCCTTGATGCCTGCATCGTACATAGCTTTCATGAAGGAGTTGCCGTAGTCGAAGAAGTATGTTCCTCTTGCGGTGAGTTCCTTGATAGCGTGATAGTGTCTGTGAAGAGTCTTGTCAACTTCCTCGCAGAATTTCTCTCTGTCGCTGTGAAGGAGTTCGGTTCTCTCTTCGAAGGTCATTCCTACAGGGCAATATCCGCCGTTGTATACGTTGTGGCAGGATGTCTGGTCGGAAAGAAGATCGATGTGGAAGTTTCTCTCAACTGCTGCTTCCAGAAGGTCTACGATATTTCCGTGGTATGCGATTGAAATGGATTCCTTCTTCTCCAGTTTCTCTGTGGCAAGAGCGAATACCTTGTCAAGGTCATCCTCGATAACGTCTACCCAGCCCTGATCATGTCTCGTTTCAATTCTGGAAAGGTCAACTTCAGCGAAGATACCTACAGCGTTTGCGATGTTTGCAGCCTTAGGCTGAGCTCCGGACATTCCGCCTAAGCCGGAGGATACGAAGGTGTGCCCTGTAAGGTCTCCGTCTTCGGGAACTCCCAGTTCCTTACGTCCGGCGTTAAGGATGGTATTGAATGTACCATGAACGATACCCTGAGGTCCGATGTACATCCAGCCGCCTGCGGTCATCTGTCCGTAGTTGGCTACGCCCATTTCCTCTGCGATCTCCCAGTCATCCAGGTTGTCGTACATACCGATCATCATGGAGTTGGTGATGATTACACGAGGTGCGTCGGGCTTTGAAGGGAAGAGTCCAAGAGGATGTCCGGATTCTACTACGAGAGTCTGCTCGTCTGTGAGCTCTTCCAGATATTTCTTGATAAGTCTGTACTGGAGCCAGTTCTGGCAGACCTGACCGGTCTCACCATAGGTTACCAGTTCATAAGGATAAAGGGCTACTTCGAAGTCCAGGTTGTTGTCGATCATTACCTGGAATGCCTTACCTGCAAGGCATTTGCCCTTGTATTCGTCGATGGGCTTTCCATAGATCCTGCCTTCAGGTCTGTATCTGTAAGCATAGATCCTGCCGCGAGTGGTGAGTTCTTCCATGAATTCAGGAGCCAACTTCTCGTGAAGTTCCTCAGGCACGTATCTTAAAGCGTTCTTAAGAGCGATCTTGGTCTGTGCCTTGGTAAGTCTGAATCCTCTGTCGGGAGCACGTCTGATCCCTTCCTGGAATTCAGGATAGTCGGGATATTCGTTTCCGAGCTGAATTGTCATTGCTCCTCTGATTTCTTCGTTGTTCAACATATTGTTTCCTCCTGTCGGGCCCTGTACCGCCTGCTGATCAGGCAGGCGGCAGGGACCAAAAATCATTCGAATGTTTTTTGTAACAATATTTCAGGCTTTCGCGCCTTTATTAACCTGTTATCTGAGTTTTACGACCTTCTCAACTGCTTCGAGGATGCTGTTGTCCTTGACCATCTCGTCGAACTTAACGAGCTGATCGTGCATGATGATGTCTTCCTCTACAGGAGGAATGGTCTCACGGATGAAGTCGTAAGCTGCCTTGGTTCCCTTACCAAGGTTCTCTACACAGTGCTCGCCGATCTCGGATCTGAGCCAGATAGCCTGAGCTGCTGTTGAAAGTTCGATACCGATTACCTTCTGAGCGTTGTCAAGGATCATAGCTGCGGTACGGGCTGATGTAGCTCCCATGGATACGTGGTCTTCCTGATTTCCGGAAGTAGGGATGGAGTCTACGCATGAAGGATGAGCGTAGATCTTATTCTCAGATACCATGGATGCAGAAGCATACTGAGCGATCATGTAACCGTTGTTCAGTCCGCCGTTCTTTACAAGGAATCCGGGAAGTCCTTCGGACATTGCAGGGTTTACCATTCTGTCCTGACGTCTCTCGGATACGTTTGCAAGTTCTGCTAGGGCGATTCCCAGGAAGTCGAAAGCAAGTGCCATCGGCTGGCCGTGGAAGTTTCCGCCGGAGATTACGTCATCATCATCGGGGAAGATGATCGGGTTATCTGTAACTGCGTTGATCTCTCTGGATACTGCGTCATATACGTACTTGATAGCGTCGCGGGAAGCGCCGTGGATCTGAGGAAGGCATCTCTGTGAATAAGGATCCTGTACCTTCTGGGTGCTTCTGGATCTTGCGTTCTCGGAACCTTCAAGAAGGTCTCTCATATTAGCTGCGCAGTCCAGCTGTCCCTGATGTCCTCTTAAGAGATGAGTCTTGGGATCGTATGCTTTCTTAAGGACGTGCATTGCTTCACCTGTCATGGCTCCTGCGATGTCAGCGATCTTCATGAGGTTGACTGCATCGTAAACCGTATTAAGGCCGACAGCTGTAAGCATCTGAGTACCGTTGTTAAGAGCAAGTCCTTCCTTGGAAGCGAGTTCTACAGGTGTAAGTCCTTCTGCATCGAATGCTACCTGTGCATCTACGATCTCGCCCTTGTACTCAACCTTACCCATTCCGATAAGTCCAAGTGCGATGCAGCTAAGAGGAGCAAGGTCTCCGGAAGCTCCAACGGAACCTTTTTCGGGAACCAGAGGATGGATCCCTGCGTTCAGCATGTCAACAAGAGTCTGAACGGTGGAAAGTCTGATACCTGAATTTCCGTGGGAAAGGGAGTTAGCTCTTAAGAGCATAGCTGCTCTGACGTACTTTGTTTCGTAATTATTTCCAAGAGAGCAGGTGTGGCTCATGATCAGATTCTTCTGAAGCTGAGCTGTCTGTTCCTGTGAGATGGAAACGTTGGCAAACTTGCCGAATCCTGTGGTAAGACCATAGACTACTGCGTTCTCAGCAACCTTCTTTTCAACGTAAGCTCTTGCCTTGTTGATGGCTTCCTTAGCATCTTCTGCGATCTCAACCTTTTCATTGTGTCTGCACACTCTGATTACCTCATCGATCGTGAGGTCTCTTCCATTAATAATTACTGCCATAGTGATCTCTCCATTTCTCTTTAATAATTATTCGCTATGATAAATAAAAATTAAAAATCATTTCGTAGGGCATTGCCCTACTTTGATTATACATTTTTTGTGCTTTTTTATCAAGACAAAAATGCCCGCCAACCCTTGAAGCGCAAGCATTTCCGTCAAAAAATTTTTTCAGATGACCCGAATTTACAGCTTTTATTTTTGCGCTTTAACATGCTAATACATTAGCGCTTTATCGTGGATAATTATAAATGAGTGTATGCATTCGGTGTATATTCATTATTTATGCAACCGTCTCCGGGCTTATTTCCTTTATTCCATAACAAAACGGCCCTTTAAGAGCCGTTTATCAAATCACTTCTGCTTTTCTTCTTTTATTTCTTTTATAAGGGATGCCGTAGTAGTTATGACCACCACCAGATTGCTCACGCCGCCGATGTAGTTCTTTATGCCGAATAAGAAAATGCTGAACATAAAGAAACTGATTATGAAAGATATCTTCAGCACTTTTTCGTTGCCCTTCACTTTTAACATCACGAAGGAATACTCGAAGTTAGCGATTATTGGTATCCAGCCGAACAGACCCAGATTGTTGAATATGATCCCCAGCACTACGCCCAGCATTATCAGTACCCATTCCAGGGTCTTGCTCTTTATTCCTTTTATAGCAGCAATGTTCCTGAGGATCGCGACTGAATTTTGAACCGTGGCGCTGTACCCCTTAAGGACTATTGTCCCCACCACATAGAAAAGTCTGCTGATGATCTGTATTCCCAGTATCTGTGAACGGGTTTTCCTGGTGCCGCTTATGGAGTCGGTTATCATGGCACAAAGGCTGCAAAGATTACCGATAATTATGTCAATAGAGCCCATCTTTTTTTCCTTTGCTGTCTTTACTTTATCGTCTGTTGTGCTCCGTCTTGTATTAGAGACATTATACCATATATGCATATTAATATAAACCTTTTAAGGCGTTTCTACTCAGCAGGAGCGGTAAACGCGGGAATGGAGGATCACGATCCAAAAGATACTTATTTAACACAAAAAATCTCTTGCATTTTGATTTCCTTTCTAATATAATATTAGGGCACGAGTCTAACCGTGTGAATCTCTGCGACGAGGAAGCTCGTCGCCATAAGTCCACAGAGAAAGGAGAAAGAAATGACTAAATATGAAGTAATGTTCATTATCAATCCTACTTTAGAAGACGAAAAGAAAGATGCGACAGTTGAAACCGTTAAGGAAATCATTGCTGCTGATGGCGTAGTCGGAGAAGTAGACGTTTGGGGAATGAGAAAGCTTGCATATCCTATCCAGAAGTTAAACGACGGATACTACGTAGTTATCAACTTCGAAGGAAACGCAACTTTACCTAAGGAACTCGACAGAAGACTTAGAATTTCCGATAACGTAATGAGACACATCATCGTAGCAAAAGACGAGAAGTAAGAGAGGTAGACTATGAACAGTGTTGTACTTATCGGAAGATTGACCAGAGATCCCGAAACCAGATACACAAGCGGATCTCAGATGGCAGTTTGCACCTTTACCATCGCTATCGACAGGGTGACCCGTCAGGGCGAGGAGAAGAAGACCGACTTTCCCAGGATCACAGTATTCGGCAAGCAGGCTGAGAACTGCGAAAGATTCCTTAAGAAGGGAAGACTGGTTGGCGTTCAGGGCAGACTCCAGACCGGCAGTTATACCAACAAGGACGGTGCAACCGTTTATACCACCGATGTCGTAGCTGACAGAGTAGAATTCCTGGAATGGGGAGACAGACAGTCTTCCGGCGAAGCTTCCGGACAGCGCTCATACAGCGCTCCTCGCGAGGCAGCTCCTCAGTATCAGAGTGCTGAACCTCAGACAGCGTCCGAGCCTCAGGAAGAATTCGCACCCGATGGCTTCACTTCCATCGAGGAAGATATCCCGTTCTAAGAGAGAAAGGAGATAAGAGACATGTACGAAAAGAGACCTAACCGCGGCGGCATGAGAAAGAAAAAAGTATGCCAGTTCTGCGCAGATAAGGCTGAGACCATCGATTACAAAGATGTAGAAAAGCTTAGAAAGTACGTTACAGAGAGAGGCAAGATCCTTCCTAAGAGGATCACCGGAACCTGTGCTATGCACCAGAGAGCTGTCACCACAGCAGTTAAGCGTGCAAGGACAGTTGCTCTTCTTCCTTACGTAGCTGACTAAAACGAAAATATCCCCGCTTCAGACCGAAGCGGGGATTTTTTTATTGTCTTTTTGATTTAAAGAGCGGACTTGATGATATCCCTTACCTTCTCGGGAAGCTCCGCATATTCCTTTCTGTCCATGGAAGCCACGTCGATCATTTCATGGAAGGTCACGTCAAAGGACTGATGCTTCCTGACTATACCGGTCTCCTCAAAGCACTTATACGTTCCGTTGATTGTCACGGGAATGATGGGCACTTTAGCTTTCGTGGCAAGCTTGAAGCTTCCGTGATGGAATTCTCCCAGTTCGAAGTCCGGAGCCTTGGCTCTGGTGCCTTCAGGGAAGATCACCATGCTGAATCCCATCTTCAGGAATTCAACTCCCTCGTTTATGGTCTTAAGGGATCCCCTGACATCTCCTCTGTCGATGTAGATACCGCGTACCCTGTTGATCCATCTTCCGAAATGCGGTACCTTCTTTATCTCCGACTTGGCTATATAGCCGCACTGGAAAGGAACGCAGCACATAAACGGCAGCACGTCTGCAAACCCCTGATGGTTCGAGATAAACACCACCGGGCCATCCTTCGGGAGGTTCTCAGCGCCGGTAACGTTTATGGTCCAGTCCCACTTCTTAAGTATCCTTCTGGCCCAGCCGTCGGTCACCTCTTCTATAAGCTTCTTTTCACTTTTAGGGTCGTTGTGTCCCCTCAGATAATCTATTCCCTTGGCGTATGTATCCGCCCAGAGGACGTTCTTCGCCAGAAACAGAATATAGGGTATGTTAGGCATGATCTTCATGCATTGATTATAGCATAGATGAATAAAAAAGTAAAAAAAAATCAGTCCCTAAAGGAACTGATCATCCTCAGACGGAATATATTTCATTATATCCTCTACGTTGCACCCCAGAGCGCTGCAAAGATCATTCAGAGTCGTTGTGTTCAGCGGCTTGTTTTTCCTCAGCTTGTCTATGGTAGAGCTGGATACCCTGTAGTATTTTATCAGAGTATAGGTATTTTCTTTTGACTTTTTAAGGGTTTCCCAGAATGGTGCGTAAGAAATCATGCTGAAACTTCTATTTCCCGTAAATTATCTATGCTTTTTTCGGTTTTTTCTTATATTATTTCTCCTGCAATTCAAGTATAAAACATGGTTAAAAAGTTGACTATGGTCGTTAAAACGACTATAATTTTACCTGAAAAGATCTTACTCTCTTTTCATTACAACCTAAAAGGCCCCGCCGTAAGGCGGGGCTTTAGTGTTTTGTGAGAGATATATCATTAAAGCTGGATCTGTGTCTCTGCGTATGGAAGAAGCGCTACTTCAAGATTTCCGTTCATGGTTCTGATCTCATCTATGAAGGCTTTTTCCTGTCTCTTGTCCTTCATGCGGATCCTGAAGCTGAGTTTGAACATGGATCCCATTCCGGTGGTCTTCACTCCTACGCTCTCATGTTTTTCCAGATATTTTTCAAATGTGCTGTCGAAAACGTCGTAGTAATCAAGGGACTCGGGTATAGTTACTTTAAGAAGTTTATCTTCAGGTCCTTCGTGCTCGAAGATGGGAAGTGCCGAGAGGATCGTATAAAGGACAGCGAGTCCTATCAGGATGATCACTCCGTATGCCACGTATCCCATACCGAAGGCAATACCTGCACTCATGCCGATCAGGATGGAAGCCAGCTCGTCCGCGCTCCCCTGCGCCGATCTGAATCTGATAAGCCCGAAAGCTCCGCCCATGGCGACTCCGGCTCCGATATTGCCGCTTACGAAGGTGATGACCGCACCCACTGCAAAGGGAAGGATGGCGGACACCAGGAAGAATCTCTTGGTTGATTTAACTCTATAAGACATGATCCAGGCGAAGATCACTCCCGCCAGGAGTGATATCCCCGCCATGGTCATGAAGGTGGATACTGTTACTGTTGTTGTATATATCGATGCAAACATTTCTTTTACCTTTCTTTCTATTATATATATGAGTTCCTGCCGAAGCCTGCCTTCAGCCGGCCTTCCTGAATCTTCTGTTCATCATTCTCTTAAAAGCTTCTCCGTATTTCGAAAAGCTGGTTTTGTAGATCTTTCCGTCGGAAAGTATTTTGCAGAGCCAGAGCGGCATCGCATCCTGTACCTTTATCTCAAGGATGGTATATCCTTCGGGGAGAAGGGATTCACCTTCCATGGAGACCCTCAGGTCCAGATCTTCAGTCCTGAACCTTGGATCGTGGTCGATGGTCATCCTGATGTCGCCGTCCGGCTGGAAATATGCTATGCGGTCGTAGATCACCAGGCAGGAGGGGATCAGTTCTCCGTAGAGATCTCTGAAGTATCTGAGTTCGTGGTTTATCTGTCCTCCCTCGCACATATCATCCTTTCCATCAAAGAATTCCTGTACCATAGGGACGGTGGATTCAACTCTTCTCTTGTAAACGATGCCCTTGGCCTTTCTCTTGAGTTCCAGGAATACCGGAGACTCATCTGTGGCAAGCCCGTAGGATCTGAGTCTGATCTTTTCCTTGAAAGGCGGCTTGGCGATGGAGTTAACTATAAGCCTGTAATCCGGTGTATCGTAATAAAGCGATGCGATAGATGTGAGGCCGAATTCGTCTTCCTTCATATGCTCCTTTATGGCTTCCTTGAAGTATGCCGTCTGCTCGGGGTCCATTATATATTTGATTTCAAATCTTTTCATTACCGTGATCGGATTTTTAACTGCTGTCATCTGAGTTACCTCCGTATATGTTACGTCTTGGACGCGTGTTCTTCTTTTGATGGTACCAAAATACCATCGTTTCCTTGAAAAAACCTTGAAGAATCTTAAAGTTTTCAAAAAATCTCAAAAGGCGAGCGATTTCACACAATCTTCACAGAAAAATGTGATTTTTGTTAGCACTCACCTCTTGACAGTGCTAACACAAAGTGATATAACATAATTGTCAGGAGGCCGAGGGGACCGAATGACGATGAATCAATAAACAACCTATATAAAGGAGGAATAAAAAATGTTATTACCTAGTATTTTCGGAGACAACCTGTTTGATAATTTTATGGATGATATGTTCCCTACGACCGGAAGAAAGTCATATACGACAATGCCTTCTATCATGAGAACAGATATTAAGGAAACTGAGGATCAGTACGTTCTCTCAGTTGAGCTTCCCGGCTTCAATAAGGAAGACGTTAAACTTCATCTGAAGGACGGATACCTGAACATCAGCGCTTCCACTCAGAATGAAAACGAAGAGAAGGAAGAAGGCAAGTTCTTAAGACGCGAACGTTACACCGGTTCCATGACCAGAAGCTTCTACGTAGGTGAAGACCTGACAGAAGAAGACGTTAAGGCCAAGTTCGGAAACGGCGTCCTTACGCTGAGCCTTCCTAAGGAAGCTCCTAAGAAGATCGAGGAACCTAAATATATCTCGATCGAATAACCGGATGCCGGCCATCGCCTGCTGCCGGATGTGATTTTTACGCATAATGATCTCCTTTTAGAAAACCAAAAGAATGAATGATAAAGAGAACTTCTCCCGGTGCATTTAGTGCCGGGAGAAGTTTTTTCTTGTCCGCGCTGCATTGCTATTGATCTTCTTTTTTGGTATACTTTACTGCAGAATACATCAGAGAGGTGAAAATATGAAAAAACCTACGTTAGTGATCATGGCTGCAGGAATGGGTTCCCGCTTCGGAGGACTGAAACAGATCGAACCGGTTTCAGGAAAGGATGAGATCATCCTTGACTTCTCCCTTTTCGATGCGAAACGCGCAGGCTTCGATAAAGCAGTCATTATAATAAAGAGAGAAAACGAAGAAGATTTCCGCAGGCTGATAGACCACAAGGCCGGTAAGCAGATGGAGATCGTCTATGCATATCAGGATATCAACGATATCCCCAAAGATTTCACAGTTCCCGAAGGAAGGACCAAACCCTGGGGAACAGCGCATGCCGTACTGGCCGCAAGGGACGTGGTGAACGAGAACTTCTGTGTCATCAATTCCGACGACTACTACGGACCTGAGGCCTTTAAGGTAATGTACGATTTCCTTGAAAAAGCCGAAGATGAGCCCTGCATGTATAACTACTGCATGGTGGGCTATGAAGTGCAGAATACCCTTACAGAGAACGGTCACGTTTCCCGCGGAGTGTGTTCCGTGGACGGGAATGGATTCCTTTCAGATATCGTTGAACGCACCAAGATAATGCATCACGATGGCGCCATAGCCTATACAGAGGACGACGGTGAGACCTGGACGGAAGTTCCCGAGGGCACCACCGTATCCATGAACTTCTGGGGCTTCACCCCTTCCATCCTTAAGGAAATGGAAGCCGGGCTTCCGGACTTCCTTACGGATGCGCTGGCAAACAACCCCGTCAAGGGAGAATATCTCCTTCCCAAGTGCGTGGACGAACTCATCAAGGCGGGCCGCGCTCAGGCAAAGGTGCTTAGATCCCACGACCGCTGGTACGGCGTAACTTACAAGGAAGATAAAGAAAGCGTAGTCGAAGCCCTCCAGTCTTTAAAGGATAAGGGGCTCTATCCTCAGGAACTCTGGGGCTGACCGCATAAACTGCTTCTTCAGGGAGGTGCTTCATGGTAAAGAACATGGATAAAATAAAGAACGACGCCATTCTGAACACGGCTGATCTGATGGCGGCCGCAGCCCTTACCGCTCCCAAGGCAAGCGGAAGGGACACCATCCGCGTCTCCGTGGTCACAGGGGAAGACAAGGACAGGCTGAGAGATAAAATGCTCAAGATGGGAGAAACTACCGGGCAGCTCCTTTATACCCGGGATGCGGGAAACGTGGATAACAGCGTAGCCGTAGTCCTCATTGGCTGCACCGGAAGGTATTTCGGTATGGACAAGTGCGGCATGTGCGGCTTCGAAAGCTGTAGGGAATGCAGAAACGCCGGTGCCAGATGCGTCTTCACCGTGACGGATCTCGGTATCGCCGTAGGCTCCGCCGTATCCGTCGCAGCAGATCACAGGATCGACAACAGGGTGATGTTCTCCGTTGGACGCGCAGCTCTTAAGATAGGTCTCCTTCCGGACGATGTGGTCAACTGCTACGGTATCCCCCTTTCCATAAGTTCAAAAAGCATATTCTTTGACCGCGGTCCCGGTGCGGTGATCGACGTCGATAAAGAAGTATAGGAATATATATGACAGCAAATAAAAAATCCCGCGTTTCAGAAAAACGCGGGATCTTTTATTTGCAATCAGATGTCTTCTCTTACTACCGGGCAAGCCATACATCTCGGTCCGCCCTTTCCTCTTGAAAGTTCTGAAAGGGATACCGTCAGCACTTCCAGTCCGTTCTTTTCAAGAAGCTCGTTTGTGACGTAGTTCCTGTCGCTGGTCACTACCTTGCCGGGCGCGATGCACAGCGTGTTGGAACCGTCGTTCCACTGCTCTCTCTGGGAAACCAGGATATTGTTTCCGCCGCATCTGATGAGGTTTACTGCGGGAAGTCCCAGCTCTTTGGCGAGAACCTTGTTCAGTTCATCCTTCATGGCTGTGAACTTCAGCTCGCCCTTATCGTTCAGGCTGATCTCGAACACTTCCATCGGTCCTTCGATCTCCGGATGGATGGTGAATTTATCGTAGTCCACCATGGTGAATACCGTATCCAGATGGCTGAATGCGCTGAACTTGGGAAGGTTGAACGCCAGGATCCTCTTGAACTCTGAATTCTGGAGGAGGTTCCTTGCGAAAGTCTCAGCTCCTGTTATGGAAGTTCTGGGCGAAAGACCAACAGCTACCACTTCTTTATTGAGTACTGAAATGTCTCCGCCTTCGATGGACATAGGATCTCTCAGGTCGTACCAGAGCTTATCTTCTTCATTTGCAAAGTCTCTGTTATACTTATAGATATATCTGAGGATCAGAGCTTCTCTTCTTCTGGCATCTGTAAACATGTTGCAGATAGCGATTCCGTCTCCTACGCAGGCCGCAGGGTCTCTGGGCATGAACAGGTTTGGCATGGGTTCAGATACGAAAGGATCCTCTCCCTCGATGAGGTCCATAAGAGAAGTAGCCTTCTCGGTCTTGATCACGGAACGCTTGATGCCCGCTATAACAGTCTCGACCATCTTCTTATTGTCCATTCCCATGAGATAAACCGTGAGAGCTGCTCTCATTCCCTTGGAATTGATCCTGGAGAGCCTCAGGAATTCATCGATAAACTCCTGCTTGATGCGGGGATCCGCCATTACCTTTGCCGCTTCGTCAACGATGTATACTACTTCAGCTCCGTTATCCTCCAGAAGCTTGGCAAAGGCGTCATGTTCCTTCTGAGCCACACTCAGGAAGGGGATATCCTCAAACAAAAGCTTGCCTAAAGTGTCGGGTGTCAGAGCCTCAAGTTCAGCTCCGGGTCTGTGCAAAAGAACTTTCTTTAAAGTTCCTATCTCGGAATAGTTGTGAATTCCCTTATACATTTTTTTCTCCTTTCAGTGACTTCTTATTATCGTACATGGCCGCATCTGCCCTTTCAAATACTGCCGCAATTCCATCGTCCTGCTCAGGAATATAATCAGCAAGTCCAACAGCGATGGCCATTTCGCCGTCACATTCTTCGCTGTACTTTCTCATCTTTTCCATGAGCAGTTCTCTGTATTCATAATCCCTGTCTTTCAATATAACGACGAATTCGTCTCCTCCTATTCTGAAGACCGGGCTATGTCTGAAGATCGTGCAGATTGTGTGACAGGAGTCCTTGATATAGTTATCTCCTGCTATGTGTCCCCTGGTATCGTTCACAAGTTTAAGTCCGTTCAGGTCACAGACCACGATAGCGAAGGGATCTGCTTTCTTATCCTTTATCCGTTCATCTATTTTAGCTTCAACTTCATCAAAGGCATATTTGCTTTTAACACCCGTAAGCGCATCCCTGTTTATCTTTTCTTTGGCGTTCCTGAGCTCTATGTCGTTCTCTATTTCTCTCTTTATCTGCTCGCTGACGTTACTTATACCTATAACTATATTCTTGTGATCCTTATCATAGAGCTGAGTCGCCTTCATGTGAACGTATACAGGTGCATCCCGCAGCATGAGCCTGTACGTCATGGTGAAGGTGCCTTCCTTTTCCAGATATCTGAGCAGATTCTCCTTGACGAAAGCTTCCTTTACCATTACCTGATCATCCAGATATACAGCCTTGCTGATGTTTTCTGCACTGGCAGTAAAGAAGTCCTCTCCGGCGCGCTCCAGGTTCAGAGCCTGGTATTCCTCGCTTGAGCTGAACTCTATGAAGTTATCTGTTTCCGTATCTATATAGTATATGCTTATGTAGTCTTTTGCAAGGGCTTCCACTATGCGGGAATATGCGATGCTGTTTCTTCTCTCCTCTTCAAGTTTTTCCTCTTCAGTTATAGTGTCATTCACGTTGACCAGCCCTATAACTATATTCCTTGTGGTATGCCCGTCAGCCATCACGGCCTGCAGGCGGTAATATTCAGGTTCTCCATCAGCCGCAAGGCGGAAGATCAGGTTGAAGATCTTGCGGTCCTCCAGGGCTCTCATAATGGTCACCTTGGTGAGCATCTGACGGACTCTGTTCCTGTCGACCGTGTACACCCTTTCGTTGACCGCGGCTTCGCATTCCTTGAAAAAGGCCTTGCCGCTTCTGGCTATCTGAAGATCGTCCTTCTTTCCTCCTGAGTTGAACTCCACGAAGTGGTCTGTATAGGTGTCCACATAGAAGATCTTTTCAAAGCCTCCCGAAAGGGACTGGGCGATCTTCTCCACCGGGATATCCTTTCGTCCTGCCCTCCTTGCTTTAGTCAGTTCGGTCCTGGTAAAGACGTCATGTTCAGGTATGTCTTTTCTTTCCTTTATGAAGCCTTCATAATCCTCTGCAGGGACAGGTTTTGAAAAATAGAAACCCTGAACGATATCGCAGCCCATGGCCTTCAGAGCTAAAACCTGTTCTTCCGTCTCGACTCCCTCGGCGATGACAGGGACTCCAAGGTAATCCGCGATATCTATGATCACCTCAAGCATTCTCGTATCCTTCTTCTGCGAGAAGGCCGTCCTGATAAACTGCATATCGAGCTTCAGGGCATCTATCGGAAGAGAGGATATCATGTTGAGAGAGGAATATCCGGTTCCGAAGTCGTCCATTTCTACTCTGAAACCGATAGCCCTCATCTTATTTACAGTTTCAATTATCTGCTCTGAATCCTGGGTATATGCGGATTCCGTGATCTCAAGCAAAAAATCGTCTGTCGTAAGACCCTTTGTTTCAATAAGGTTGCGGAGATTATCGATGAGGCCCGGATCATACATATCGATCCTTGATACGTTCACAGAGACAGGGACTGTAAATCCCAGTCTGTCTTTCCACTCCCTGATCTGGCAGGCCGCCTCTCTCCATACGTAACTATCCAATTCCCTTATCATTCCGTTATTCTCGAAAAGAGGGATGAATACGCCGGGGCTGATCATTCCGAGTTCCGGGTGCTGCCACCTTACCAGCGCTTCAGCACTTGCCAGTACGGGAATGTCAGGCCTTATGTCAAATTTAGGCTGATAGTAGACTACGAATTGCCTTTCTTCTATCGCCTTATGGAAGTCCTCTACAAGCTGCTCCGCGTACATTTCCTTGTCGTGAAGCGCGCTGTCATATATGCCGATGGACTTGACGAAGCTGTTCTTGACAGTATCGCAGGCCATCTTGGCCCTGTCGAAACGTCTTTCTATATCCAGATCCTTGTCCGCGTTTACATAAACTCCCATGCGGAGCCTGACTCGGCTGTTAGCGGAATCTTCTCCGTATATTCCTATGGATGCGCTGTCCAGGATCTTCTGATAATCTTTGCCGTGAGGACAGTATACCATAAAGGTGTCGGCTTCTCTTCTGCAGACTATTCCTCCGGTATCACTTACCACAGCGCGGACTTTTTCACCTATAGCCCTGAGTACTCTGTCTCCGTACGCCTTGCCGTAACGCTCATTTATAACGTGGAAATGGTTGATATCCAAAATGATGGCGTCCATTTCCATATCCTTGTGATGCTGGTCGAACTGTTCAGCGTATCTGTAGAAGTATTCCCTGTTATACAGGCCGGTCAGCGGGTCTCTTTCCGTAGCGTTTATGATCTGTCTGTCCTCAGAAAGTTCTATTGATCTCCTGACCCTGGCAAGGATGACTCCCTGCTGCGGGAAAGGCTTAGGTATGAAATCCGCTGCACCTATGCTCAGGCTTTCGATTTCAGATTCCTGGTCTGACGTGATAACGATGACGGGAATCGAAAGAAGCTCCGGATCGGATTTCAGTATCCTGAGGAGTTCCATACCCGATATAACAGGCATCCTGAGATCGAGAAGGATCAGGGAAAGCATGTCCTTAACATCCTTGATCTTATTCAGAGCTTCCTCTCCGTCGCACGCAAAGACCACCTCATAGTCATTCGACAGGATCTCTCCCAGGATCTGACGATTGATCATCTCGTCATCGACGACCATTACGAGTCTTTTGCCGTTTGCGGAATAGAATTTTTCGTGACTCTTTAACATATAACCTACCTACGTCATTAAATCTATGATCTTTAAGAAACTGCCGACTCTGACTTAGAACGCCTGTCCGTCAGCTGTTCTTTTCAACATCCTGCCAGTTGGCATTTTCGAGTATCTCAGCGCTGTCTCCCACGAAGGCCTTCGCCGCCTCTTCATCTCCCTTAAGCTCATAGAGCATCCAGGCGGTCATGTAGCCATCGCATTTTTTCAGCATATCATTGTGATCCGCCCCTGCTGCTCTGGCACGGATCTTGGTTATGTCATCACCTATGGAGATATATGCATCCATAAGCGACGTAAGGGGTGCGGCTCCTTCTGTTTCGTCCGTTCCGGCATCGGTGTCCCCGGTGCCTGCAGTCATAAAATAGGGTACCGCGATCCTGGAAGTATCGTAGATCCAGCCCACTTCTTCCGAAGGGCCCGGAGCCACGGCGCTTCCCGTGAATATAGCATCGAATTCGCTTCCGTTATCATACTCCGTCACGGCTGCGAGAGCACCCGCTCCTCCCTGGGAATAACCCACTATGCCGATGGTGTCGTAGTCGATCACATCCCTTAAAGGATGCGTCTCAACGAGTCCCTTCATGGCTTCAAGGGTGGCAGAGGTGCTTTCTCCCGTACCGGCCTGCGGATCTTCATTTCCTACTACGACGAAACCCCACGACGCCAGTCTCTCAAAGAAGGGCCTGTAGTTGGTGGCGGGAAGCTTACTGGGGTTGGCCACGATTATCATGGGCATCTTTTCATCCCCGGTGTTCTTCGGATACCAGACGTTTATGGCTCCCGCCACAGGATCCTCGGTCTCCAGCTGGTAATTGTCCACTTCGTATTCTCCCAGCTGGGAATACCTGTACTCAAGTTCCGCATCCGATTTAAAATCTTTATAGTAATTTCCTCCCAATGCCGGAAGTCTGGAATCCAGAATATTTCTTCCAAGCATCAGCATCAGCGTCAGCGCCACGACTATAATGGCGCCCGGTGCCATCTTGATCAGTTTTTCCAATTATGTTTCCTCCCGAGCGAAGCTATTATTTATTCTCTTTCAAGAGCATCAAACTCTTCCCTTATCGCCTTGAGGAAAGCGGGATCTGTAAGGACGTCCTCGGCCGTAGCCACGAAAGCCATGGCCACTATGAACATCTGCTCATATCCGTAATCCGAGTCTGCTCCTGCGCAAAGTTCCGGGGTGTGGAGTGGAACGTTGGGATCTCCCACGACATCGAACCACTGGTGGATGCAGGGACATCTGTAGCTTACGTTTCCAATGTCTGACGATCCGGAACCGTCAGCTGCCGTCATATCCTGTGTCACTCCGAATTCCTTCGTGTGCTGTACAGCTCTGGCGGATAAGGTCTCATTTGTATGAAGGTCGTCATAATATCCCTCGAAGTTTGTGATCTTCAGTTCGCAGCCCGTGGCAAGAGCTCCTGCTCTCGCACAGTTCTTTATCCTCTCGCTGAATCCCAGGCAGTATTTGGAGGTCTCCGCCCTGATATAGAATTCGCAGCTCGCATATTCCGGAACTATATTGGCTGCCACTCCGCCGTCACGGATGATCCCGTGAACGCGCGCGGTGGATTCAGTGTGCTGTCTTAAAGCATCTATATTATGGAAGGTGAGAAGAACAGCATTCAGAGCGTTTATACCGGCTTCAGGAGCGGCTGCAGCGTGGGACGCCTTGCCGAAGAACTCGAATCTCTGAGAATCGATCGCCATCATCTTACCGGAGGCCGCGTGTCTTCCGTTCGGATGTCCCATGATGGCTACGGCAAGGTCGTCATAATATCCTGCATCAGCCATGGCACACTTTCCTCCCATGGTCTCCTCAGCGGGCGCCCCGATGACCCTTACTTCTCCGCCGTATTCGTCTATGGCTTCCCTTAAAGCAATGGCACAGCAGCATGCAAGAGTTCCTATCATATTATGTCCGCAGGCGTGCCCCATTCCCCTTAAGGCGTCGTACTCCGCCAGGTATCCGATCACCGGTCCGGGTTTGGATCCCTTATAGCTTGCGATGAACGCAGTGGGCATATCGCAGATGCCCTGCTCTATTTCAAATCCATATTTACTGAGAAGTCCCGTAAGGAGCTCTACAGAATGGAATTCTTCATTTCCAAGTTCAGGGTTCTCATGGATCTCGTGGGATATCCCGCGGATCTCTTCTCTTATCTCATCAACACGTTCTGATATCTGCCTCATTAAATAGTCCCTCCGCGATGGTTCGTGTTTAAACTTATACAGTATAATTATAACATAAATGGATGATAATATATATAGAAAGTTTTTTTGTGAAAAGCCTTGAAATTCTTGACAAAACACCTTTACCGGCATATAATTGATAACGGTTCTCAAATTGAGACCTTTTTGTCGTTTTATAAGGAGTTTTTAATATGGCTCAGCGTTCAAATTACAAAACATCCCAGAGGGATATCCTCCTGGATTACCTGGAATCAGTCAAGAACACCCACATCACCGCGGGCGACGTGTGCGAGCACTTTAAATCCTGCGGAGCCAGCATAGGACAGGCTACGGTATATCGCAGGCTGGAAAAGCTGGTGGATGAGGGCCTTGCCACCAAATACATAATAGATACAAACAGTCCTGCCTGCTTCGAGTATACCGGTGCGGACAGCCACGTCCACGGGGATGCCTGCTACCACCTAAAATGTGAGAAATGCGGCCGTCTGATCCACCTGAACTGTGATGAGATGGGCTGCATGGGTTCTCACCTCCTGACCGAGCACGGCTTCAAGCTGGATCCCAGAAGAACCGTCTTCTACGGTTTATGCAGCGAGTGTATGTGACCCGATTTTTTCAGTAAACCATCACGAGGAGAACAAACATGAAAAGTAATATTAAAAAAGCAATAGCTGTAATGGTCGTATTGATGATGGCCCTCTTAAGCCTCGCCGGCTGCGGTACGCAGAACGGATCTTCGGCTGAAGCTTCCCCTGAAGAAAGCAGCGGCCTTAAAATCGTGACCACCATCTACCCGGAATACGACTGGGTGATGAATATACTTGGGGATAATCCCGCAGGAGCGGAAGTCATCCTTCTTATGGACAACGGAGTCGACCTCCACAGCTACCAGCCTACCGCCGAGGATATAATGAATATCACCACCTCAGACGTCTTCGTATACGTCGGCGGAGAATCCGACGGATGGGCGGAAGATGCCCTCATGACCTCTGGAAATAGCTTTGTCGCTGTGAATCTCCTGGAAGCCCTTGGGGATTCCGCCAAGGAGGAGGAAGTGATCGAGGGCATGGAGGCTGAAGATCACGATCACGAAGACGGCGAAGAGCATGAGGATGAAGAAGGGCCTGAATACGACGAACACGTCTGGCTCTCCTTAAGAAACGCTTCTTCTCTCGTGGACAGCATTGAAGCTGCCATAGCTGAAGCAGATCCCGCCAATGCCGATACATATGCTGCAAATGCAAATGCATACAAGGAGAAGCTTGCAGCTCTCGATGCTGAATACGAAAAGGCCGTGTCGGGTGCTCCCGTCAAGACCCTTCTCTTCGGAGACCGCTTCCCATTCAGATATATGACGGATGACTACGGTATCGATTACTACGCTGCCTTCGTAGGCTGCTCTGCAGAGACGGAAGCAAGCTTCGAGACCGTGACCTTCCTCGCTAACAAACTTGACGAACTGGGTCTCAAGTCAGTTATGACCATCGAGGGTTCCGACCAGAAGCTCGCCAATACAATAATCAAGACTTCCTCCTCAGGAGGACAGCAGATACTTACCCTGGATTCGATCCAGTCAGTAACAGCCGACGATATCGCAAACGGCAACGACTATCTCGCTAAAATGACAAACAACCTCGAAGTACTTAAAGAGGCTTTGAAATAGGAGAAAGCTTAATGGCTTTATTAACTGTAAAAGATCTCTGCATCGGCTATGACAACGATGCACTGATAAAAAATCTGAATTTCACGGTGGATCCCGGCGACTATCTCTGCATTGTCGGCGAGAACGGCACGGGTAAGTCCACCCTTATGAAGACCCTTCTCGGTCTCAGATCCCCCATGAGCGGAAGCATAGAAATGGGAGACGGTCTTATGGCAAACGAGATAGGCTATCTTCCTCAGCAGACCCAGATCCAGAAGGATTTCCCCGCATCCGTAAAGGAGATAGTCCTCTCCGGCTGTCAGGGACGCGCGGGTCTCAGACCTTTCTATAACAGGGAAGAGAAGCAGATGGCAGAGGATAACATGAACCGTCTCGGCATCATCCATCTGAAGGATCGCTGCTACAGGGAGCTCTCCGGAGGCCAGCAGCAGAGGGTGCTTCTGGCAAGAGCGCTTTGCGCTACAGGAAAAATCATCCTTCTGGACGAACCCGTCGCGGGGCTTGATCCCAAGGTCACCCAGGAAATGTACCGCCTGATCGCGGATCTGAACAAGGAAGGCATAGCCATCGTCATGATATCGCATGACCTGGTACAGGCTGTCCACTATGCAAGTCACATACTTCACATAGGCGACAGGATCTTCTTCTGCACCAAAGACGAATATCTCATGAGCGCCCCCGGCAGACTTTTCGTATCCAACAAGGGAGGAGGTTTCAAAGAATGGCAGAAACTCTGATGACTTACCTCCAGTATCCCTTTGTGAGAAACGCTCTGATAGTAGGCGTGCTCATCGCCCTCTGTTCATCGCTTCTGGGGGTGACTCTGGTGCTCAAGCGCTTCTCCTTTATCGGAGACGGCCTTTCCCATGTGGCCTTCGGCGGCATCGCCATAGCGTCCGTTCTCAATATCACGAACGACATGCTGGTAGTTCTTCCCGTGACAATAATAAGCGCCGTGCTCCTCTTAAGGACCGGCCAGGACACCAAGATAAAGGGAGACGCAGCCATTGCCATGATCTCCGTAGGAGCCCTGGCCTTCGGCTACCTCTTGATGAACGTGTTCTCAACTTCCTCGAATGTATCGGGAGACGTATGCACCACCCTCTTCGGATCCACCTCCATCCTGACCCTTTCCAGCTGGGACGTGTGGCTTTCGGTAGTGCTTTCTGTTCTGGTGGTCCTCATCTTCGTCCTCCTGTATAACAAGATCTTCGCCGTCACTTTCGATGAAGACTTCGCTGTATCTGCAGGAACGAACGCGAACCGCTACAACCTTCTCATAGCCATAATCATAGCCGTGATCATCGTGCTTGCCATGAACCTGGTGGGATCACTTCTGATCTCAGCTCTGGTGATCTTCCCGGCTCTTTCGGCCATGAGGCTTTATAAGAACTTTAAGAGCGTTACCATCTGCTCAGCCATCCTTTCGGTGGTCTGCGCTTTGCTCGGGATGCTCATCTCGATCCTGGCAGGTACACCGGTTGGTTCCACTATAGTTGCGGCTGACGTAGTAGCTTTCCTCATTTGTCATATTGCAGGAAAAATCATAACAGGAGCAAAATAATGAAGACTAAAAAGATATTGACCATATTGCTTATTTCCCTTATGCTTGTGACCCTGCTCTCAGGGTGCGGGGATGACTCCTCAGAAAGAAATAACTCAGGCTCCCAGTCGCCTACCGTATCCGACGTGCTGGAAGAAGGCATGGCGGAAGCCGAGGGAGAAGACGCCCAGGATCGCCAGACCGGGCTCACAGAGGGTGCCCCGGAACCGGAAGAGATCGATGATGACGTAGCGCTGAGCAATACCGAGGGCATAGACATCGACCTCACGCAGCTTTCAAGCACCATGGTCTATTCCGAGGTATTCAACATCGTATCCGACCCCGAATCCTTCATCGGCAAGGTCATAAAGATGGAAGGTATGTTCACCATGTACCACGATGAGGCTACGGACAAATACTACTACGGATGCATCATCCAGGATGCCACAGCCTGCTGTTCACAGGGACTTGAGTTCGTTCCCCTGAACGCAACTGTATATCCCGACGATTTCCCCGAGGAGATGTCCACCATCACCGTGACAGGTACCTTTTCCATCTACGAGGAAGGCGGATACAAGTACATGACCCTTAAGGACGCATACATGGAAGTGTGATCCTTTGGAGTTAAGATCAATAAGGCATAATAAAAAGGCGGTCTCCGGACCGCCTTTTACTGCGTATGTAAACGATATTTATATGTTCAGCCAGCCAAGCACGCTTGCAATTGAGCTTAAGAGGATGACCACTACGAAGATGGGCGCCACCGATCTTATGAACACGCGGTACATTCCCTTGAAGCGGAACTTCGATGAAAGTTTCACCTCTTCAGCGACCTTGTCCACAGTCACTACCTTGATGATGAACATGCAGGTCGCAAAGGCCGCTACAGGCATCATCAGGGAGTTGGTAAGGAAATCGAAGAAGTCTAGGATCTCCATTCCGAAGATGTGTACGAAGGACAGTCCGCTGTATCCCAGGGACGAGAGCGATCCCAGTACTACCATGATCAGGGCTACGAGCCCGGTGGCCTTCTTTCTTCCCCAGCCCAGCTCGTCCTGGATGGTTGATGCGCTGGTCTCAGCGAGAGAGATTGCGCTGGTAAGTGCCGCGAAGAGCACCAGAACGAAGAACAGTATGCCGACAGCTCCGCCGAGTCCCATGCTCTCGAATACCTTGGGTATGGTGACAAACATGAGTCCGGGACCTTTATTCAGCATTTCCGGATCTCCTCCTGAGAAAGCAAATACCGCAGGTATGATCATGAGTCCTGCCAGGATTGCGATACCGCTGTCGAAGAAGATGACCTGATGGGTGGCCTTTTCTATATCCACATCCTTCTTCATGTATGAGCCGTAGGTAATCAGGATACCCATGGCAATCGACAGTGAATAGAACATCTGGCCGAGAGCGGCTACCACGGTCATCCACGAGAAGTGATTGAAGTCAGGAACCAGGAAGTACTTTATTCCTGCACCTGCTCCGGGTCTCGTCATGGAATAGATGGCAACCAGTATTGCTAACACAACAAGGATAGGCATCATGAACTTGGATACCTTTTCAACTCCGTTCTCAACTCCCAGAACTATGACTATGAGGGTGAGAGCAGCGAATACGATGAACCAGAGTTCAGCGTCTCCTGCTGAGGTGATGAAGTTTCCGAAGAAATCATCCTGAGCAGTCCCATGTACGTTTCCTGTGATATATTCAAAGAGATATTTGCAGACCCAGCCGCCTATAACGCTGTAATAGGGAAGGATCAGCATGGGGATCACCGCATTGATCCAGCCTCCCGCTTTAACGATACCCTTCTTGCTGAATGCGCTGAAGGCGCCCACAGGGCTCTTCTCTGTCATCCTTCCCAGTGCGCTCTCAGACATCATGAGCGTATATCCGAAGGTAAGGGCGAGCAAAAGATATACTAAAAGGAAGATCCCTCCGCCATATCTCGCCGCAAGGTAAGGGAATCTCCAGATATTGCCAAGTCCTACGGCTGACCCCGCCGTAGCCAGAACGTATCCCAGTTTGCTGGAGAACAAACCGCGTTCTGCATTCTCTCTTAAATCGTTATTCATAAATAACTTCCTCCAAATTTGTTTCGACGAAACAAAATTATAGCACAGGATTGTGAAAAAATCCATAATATTTATATGTCTTGAAAAAATATATTTTTTGTACTATGATGGTACCAGAATTTGGATCTTAATGTTTCAGAACAAACATATAAACGGAGGCTATCATGATCAAGACTGAAATACTGAACGTAAACGGAAACCCTGTGCAGGGTGTGCTCATAAATGCTCCCGGAGGAGATGGACATCCCAACATGATCGTACTTGTCTGCAAGAAAGGATACATCATGTGCGGATATCTCAACCTGGGAACTTCCGATGCAGTGGCTGACGCTGCCTGCGTCATAGGCGGAGCAAGCTTCGAAGACCTCCTGGCGAACCCCGTCAAGGCGGTCTCCAAAGAAGGCGAAAAGCTGGGCATCAAAGTGGGAATGACCGGAGAGGAAGTCTGCGGCATCCTTAACTGAGCATTGTTTTAAAAAGTACATACTTAAGCATCCGAGGCTGATCTTATGAAGAGATCAGCCTTTTTATATAAATGGACAAGTTCAAAAGTCATATGGTATAATATACTATGTATAATAATGTAGTGAAATGATTTTGCACCTATATGAGATGCAAAAGATGACATGCCTGAAATCATATGAAAGGAGATCCGTGAACATGAAGGAATCCCAGAAAATGACTGCTTCGGCCGTAACCGCCCTTCTTAACAACATCCCTGCCATGGCCTTTTCAAAGGAAGCTTCCACAGGAAAGTATCTGGCCTGCAACCAGTCCTTTGCCGAATATGCGCATAAGGACTCCCCGGATGGCGTAGTCGGACTTACGGATTTCGAGATCTTCGACCATGATACCGCTGCTCATTTCGTGGAGGACGATAAGATTGCCGTTGCCACCGAGGGTCCGTACGTGCTGTTTGAAGACGTTCCCAACGCGGCGGGAACGGAGATAAGGAATCTTCAGACCACCAAGATGAAGTTCTATGACGAGACCGGAAGGCTCTGTACCCTGGGTATCTGCACCGACGTCACCGAGATGGTGGGTATCAAATCCCGGGAAGCGGAAATGAAAGCCAGACAGCCGGAGCTCGAAAAGCAGCTGTCCCTTCAGAAGCAGCTTCTGGAGGAAGAAAGACTTAACGCTCAGCAGAACAAGATGATCACCGCGATGGCCACGGATTACAAAAGTGTGTATTTCGTGGATCTGGACAAGGATGAGGCCGTCTGCTATCTGGAGGACCCAAGATTTGTGGAAGCCCCTGCTCTGGGAGCAAAGTTCCCCTTCCTCTCCGACTTCATGGAATTCGGTGCCAATCACGTTGCCGAAGCCTATAAGGAAGGATACTTCAGTTTTATCCAGCCTGAAAACATCAGGGAGGCACTTAAAAAGCAGCCCCTCATATCCTACAGGTTCCTGGAGGTACACGGCGACAAGGAGACCTATGCCATGCTCCGTATGGCAGGCGTCCGCCGTCCTGAGGACCGTACGGACAATCTGATACACGCTATAGGGATAGGATTTTCCGATATAGATGAAGAAATGAGGCAGGCCATGGCACAGCAGCAGGCACTGAGCGATGCGCTGAAGACCGCGGAACAGGCCAACAAGGCCAAGACCTCCTTCCTCTCCAGCATGAGCCATGAGATCCGCACCCCCATGAACGCAATAATCGGTCTCAACAGCCTTGCTCTCAGAAATGAAGAACTCCCTCAGGAGACCAGGGAGTACCTCGAAAAGATAGACGATTCAGCCAAGCATCTCCTGGGCCTCATAAACGATATCCTGGATATGTCCAGGATCGAATCCGGCCGTATGGTGATAAGGAAAGAGGCCTTCTCCTTCAGGGATATGCTGGAGCAGATAAATACCATGGTCATGTCCCAGTGCGATGAAAAAGGACTGGAATACGAATGCAGCGTGATAGGCGGCGTCAACGATTACTACATCGGAGACGATATGAAGCTTAAGCAGGTCCTTATAAACATCCTGTCGAATGCCATCAAGTTCACCGATCCTCCGGGCAGCATCCACTTCACCATAGAGAGGACCGCGACCTTCGAGGATCAGTCCACCCTTAAATTCACAGTAAAGGACACGGGGATCGGCATCAGCGAAGAGTACCTTCCCAGGATCTTTGACTCCTTCACCCAGGAGGACAGCAGCAGAAACAGCATATACGGAAGCACAGGTCTGGGAATGGCCATAACCAAGAACATAGTCGAGCTGATGAACGGCGCCATTTCAGTAGAGTCCGAAAAGGGTGCCGGCTCTGAATTTACCGTGCTTCTCACCCTTAAGAACTGTGAGCATCACGGACCTTCCACCAGACTGATCGATCCCAAGGACATGAAGATCCTGGTGGTGGATGACGAAGAGATAGCTGCGGAGCACGCAAGGCTCGTCCTGAATGAGGTCGGTATCGATGCGGATACCGCTCTCAGCGGCGTTGACGCCTTAAATATGCTGGAAATAGCCCACACCAAGCACGTCCCGTACAACCTGGTGCTTCTCGACTGGAAGATGCCCGAAATGGACGGCCTGGCTGTGGCAAGAGAGATAAGGAAACGGTACGATAAGGAGACTACCGTGATCATCCTCACCTCCTTCAACTGGGATGACATAGTTGACGAAGCTCTCCATGCCGGAGTCGACAGCTTCCTGGCTAAGCCGCTGTTCGCTTCAAACGTTATAGACGAATTCGAACGGATCGCCAGAAGAAACAATATGAATATCTTCAAGGTACGCGAAAGAGCGGACCTTAAGGATCTTAAAATACTCCTCGCGGAGGATATCCTGATAAACGCTGAGATCATGAAGGAACTGCTCAGCACCAAGGGTGCCATAATAGAGCATGCAGAAAACGGCAGGATCGCACTGGAAATGTTCTGGGACAGTTCTCCCGGTTACTACAGCGCCATTCTCATGGACGTAAGGATGCCTGAAATGGACGGCCTTGAAGCTACGGAAAAGATCCGCGCCCTCGACCGTCCGGATGCCGGCACCGTCCCTATAATCGCAATGACAGCGAACGCTTTTGACGAAGACGTTCAGCGCTCTCTTCAGGTGGGTATGAATGCACATCTTTCGAAACCCGTAGAACCTGAAAATCTCTACAGAGCACTTGAAGAGCTGATCTGGGAGGCAGCAAATGAAAAATAAACGAAAAACTCTGTCCGCTCCGGTCACTATGGCCGGCATACTTCTCATCGTTCTCATCCTGGTCTTCGGCACCATATGGATGGGAAATGCAGCACAGAAGGACACTAACGATGCGGTGCATTCCGTAAGTTCCCTTTATCTTGATGAGCTTGCCGGAAGACGGGAGCAGGTAGTAGCTGATAATCTGAAAGATAATATAGATATAATCAACGTCATGATCGGCATGCTGGAGGAGGAGGATCTGAGGGACGCTGAACACCTCCAGTCCTATCAGAAACAGATGAAAGCCCTGTTCAACCTCGAGAGGTTCGCCTTCGTCGATTCTGAAGGACAGGTATACACCTCTGAAGGAATACAGTCAGATATCGATGAGTATTCCTTTGACTACCGTTCACTGTCAGGTCCGGAGATATCCATAAAGAACGTAAGGACTCCTGACAAGACCGTCGTGATCGCCCTTCCCGTAAGCAACCTGTCGGTAGGCGACACTCCTCTCGTTGCCTGTTTCACCGAACAAAGCATGGACGTCATGCTTCACGGCGTATCCATGACTTCCCAGGAAACAGACGTTACCTTCAGCAACATATACACTCACGAAGGTGTAGCCTTAAGCGATACGATCCTTGGAGGCCTCGCGGCAGAAGACAACCTTTTGGACGCCCTGGCCATAGCGGAATATGACCCGGGATACTCCTTTGAAAAGGTTCTGGAAGATTTCAATTCAGGAAACCGGGGCGCAGCCACCTTCACGTACAACGGGATCCGTGAGACCCTGAGCTATGTGCCTGTAGACGGCACCGACTGGTTCCTGACCTATCTGGTCCGCGAAGGCGCTATAAGCGAAAGCATAAGCTCAATTTCAAAGGGCATAATATCCAGAAGCGTTATCCAGTCCATACTCACGGTCATCGTGCTTGGGCTTCTGTTCCTTTACATCATCGTGCAGACCAGAAGGAATGCGAAACTCACCCTGGAGAAAGAGACCGCCGAGACGGAGAGCCGTATCAAGCAGGAAGAGATGGAGCACAGGCTCGCTCTTCAGGAGGAACTCCTGAAACAAAAGGCCCAGCAGGAACAGCTGGAAAAAATGATCACCGCTCTCTCCTCCGACTACAGGAGCGTTTACTACCTGGAGCTTGACATCGACCACGGCGTCTGCTATCAGGCACGTACCGACCTTCCCGGTTTCAAATTCGGAGAGGAATTCAACTACCTGGAAGCCGTTACCGCCTATTGCAATCAATATATACTTGAGGAATACCGCGAGGACTTCCTGAAGTTCATCCAGCCCGATAACATAATGGAAGGACTGGAACACAGCCGTATCATCTCCCACACATATATGATCAGCGTTGACGGCAAAGAATCCTATGAGACGGTAAAATTCGCAGGCGTAGGCCATACGGCCGAAACGGAAGGACATCTCGGGCACAATGTGGGGGCCTGCTTCGTGGACGTGGATCAGGATACCAGAAAGGCCCTGGCCCAGCAAAAAGAACTGAGCGATGCGCTCAAGGCTGCCGAAGAAGCCAGCAAGGCCAAGACAGCCTTCCTGTCCAACATGAGCCATGAGATACGTACTCCCATGAACGCCATCATCGGTCTCAACAATATAGCTCTTAATGAACCCGATGTCTCAGACAGGATGCATGACTATCTGACGAAGATCAAGTCTTCCGCCCAGCATCTTCTTGGGATCATAAACGATATCCTGGATATGTCCAGGATCGAATCCGGCAAGATGGTGATAAAGAACGAGGAGTTCTCCTTCTCCAAGAGCCTTGAGCAGGTCAACAACATCATCAGCGGACAGTGCAGGGATAAAGGCCTGACTTATGAGTGCCATACCGAAGGGAAGATAGATAACTGCTACGTAGGCGACGGCGTCAAACTGAAGCAGATAATGCTGAACATCCTTGGAAACGCAGTCAAGTTCACACCTTCCGGAGGATCGGTCACCTTTACCATAAAGGAAGGCCAGAGATTCGACAATAAGGCAGTTCTCGAGATGACTATCCGGGATACGGGTATCGGCATGAGCGAGGAATACCTTCCCAAGATCTTCGATGCCCTCAGCCAGGAAGATTCATCAACCACCAATAAGTACGGCAGCACCGGTCTTGGGATGCCCATAACTAAGAGCATAGTAGAGCTAATGAACGGCCACATAGAGGTCAGCAGCAAGAAGGGCGAAGGAACCACCTTCGTGGTGGCAGTCACTCTGGGAGAGGCTGACCACCCGTCCTCCGACCTTCAGGAAGGCGAGCTCGATCCATCCAAGGTCAGCGTGCTCGTAATAGACGATGATCCCATCGCACTTGAACACGCCAGTATAGTGCTGGGGCAGGTCGGTGTAAACTGTGAAAAAGCCAATTCCGGAAAAGAAGCCCTTGAGATGGTCAGGATCCGCCATGGAAGGCGGGAGGACTACGATCTCATCCTGGTAGACTGGAAGATGCCTGAGATGGACGGCATCGAAACCACCCGTAAGATCAGGGCCGTGGTCGGAAACGAGACTCCCATAATCATACTTACTTCATACAACTGGGATGACGTGGAAGCGGAGGCTCTCAATGCGGGCGTGGATACCTTTGTTCCCAAGCCTCTGTTCGCTTCTGACGTGATGGACGAATTTAACGACGCCTTCAAGAAAAAAGCCAGCTGCCAAGAGGAACACCGGGCAGATCTCAAAGGAAGACGCATCCTTCTCGCGGAGGACGTCCAGGTCAATGCCGAGATCATGGTCATGCTCCTCAGCATGCGTGAGATCGAAACGGATGTGGCTGAAAACGGCAGGATAGCCGTTGACAAATACACCGGACATCCTGCAGGATACTACGATGCGATCCTCATGGATATGAGAATGCCTGAAATGGACGGACTTGAAGCCACCAGGGCCATCAGGACCTCCGGCCGTGAAGACGCTGATTCAATACCCATCATTGCCCTCACCGCCAATGCTTTTGATGAGGACGTTCAGAGGAGCATGCAGGCGGGTCTCAACGCCCACCTCAGCAAGCCAGTGGAAACGGATGCCCTGTTCGACACTCTGGAGACACTGATCAAGGACTGAGTATTGTAACCTAACTGATAATCAACCTCTCGTTTTGGGGACTTACCAGTTATCCAAGGAGGTATGAAAATGAAAAAAATCATCTGCATAATCGTTGCAGTCACCTTGCTTTTTTCACTGACTGCCTGCGGCAGCAAGGGTTCGGGCGAGGAGTTGAATCCCACCATGACAGCAGATGCCTTTCTCAAGGCGCTGAAGGCCCGCGACGCTGACGCTATAGCGGAATACTACGCCGGAGATCCCAAAGATTTCAGATTCACCGATGACATCGAGGATCCCAACATAGCGGAGCTCACGGACAAGCTTCTGGAAAAGGTCCTGGACTTTGACTACGTGCTTGATAACGAGGTTATCAGCGGGGATTCAGCCACGGTGGACGTGCACATAAGCACCTATGACATCGGCGGGATAGTCGGAGACCTTGCAAGTGACATCCTCAGCCTTCTGATGTCCTCCGGCTCCTCTATTCTGAACGGAGGGGCTTCTGCGGAAGACCTGACTCAGCAGATCATGGAAAAGATCGACGATGCCATAAAGAATGCCGAAAAGGATTCCAGCATCAAAGTCACCATGAAACTCATAAAGAAGGATGGCAAGTGGCTCGTTAAGGATATGAACCAGGCAGATGATTTCTTCAAGTCACTCTTCGGAGGCCTCACCAAATGGACCGAGGGCCTGGGCAAATGGTCCGGAGGCTTAGGTTCCTTCTTCGGATGATATAAGTGTTAAAGATAATGCCGGCTTCTGGCCGGCATTTTTTATTGCTTCAATCTTTCTTTAATGTATAAGTTATATTATGCGATCATAAGAATAACCAAAACCGATAAAAGAAAGCAGAGGAACATATATGAAAAGAAAAAAACATACAAAAAAGATCCTTATATCAATGCTCATCGCCATGACGATCATAGCATCCTCCTTCGGCGTTGCTTTTGCAGATAATGGGCCGGGAGAACCGCCCGGAGGTTTCGGAGGCGGAGGCGGTGCAGGCGGCCCCGGAGGGACGTCAGCTGCTGACATCAGCTATACCGGAGTGACCGAGTTCTCATCTGACACGACTGAGAGCGGGCAGAACTACTCCTCTTTCGGTTCCAATGAGCAGGCCATCCTGGTAAGCGGCGGAAGCTCTTCGATCTCAGGCGCCACTGTAACCAAGACCGGCGATTCCGACGGAGATGAATCGGATTTCTACGGAACGAACGCAGCAGTGCTTGCGACATCGGGCACCCTTAATATTTCAGATTCCGATATAACCACGAACGGAACACACGCAAACGGCGTCTTCGCCATCGGTGACGGCGTGATCAACATCTCGGATTCCACCATCACTACCTCTTCGAACACATCAGGAGGCGTTATGGTAACAGGCGGCGGTACCCTCACCGCAAATAACCTTACTGTTGAGACTTCCGGTAACTCATCCGCTCCTATCCGTTCTGACAGAGGAGGCGGAACCCTTACGGTAAACGGCGGGACCTACACCTCTCACGGAACAGGCTCCCCTGTAGTATACTCCACAGCAGACATCACGGTAAACGATGCAGAGATGACATCCACAGCATCTGAAGGCGTAGTAGTAGAAGGCAAGAACAGCGTTACCCTTAACGGAGTCACAATGACTGCCGACAACAACACTCATAATGGGAAGTCCGAGACCTACAAGGCTATCTTCCTCTATCAGTCCATGTCGGGAGACGCTGACGAGGGAACAGCCAGCTTTACATCTAAAGATTCAACAATCAACGTTTTAAACGGAGATACCATCTTCGTCACCAATACTACAGCAAGTATTTATCTGGAGAACAATGAGATCACAAACGAGTCCGGAGACTTCCTCAGGATCCAGACCGGAGCCTGGGGAAATGAAGGTTCAAACGGCGGAAACGTTACTGCAACCTTATCCAACCAGAGAATCGAGGGAGACATCATAGTTGACAGCATCTCATCCCTTGATCTCACTCTCGAGAACGGAAGCAAATACTTCGGAGCGATCGACACCGATGATCAGGCAGGAAGCGTTAACCTTACCATGTCAGCAGATTCAGTGCTCGTACTCAACGCAGACACCTACGTGGATAGCCTGACAAACGAGGATGCATCAAATTCAAACATCTATCTTAATGGCTATAAGCTCTACGTAAATGGTGAAGAGACTGCTGCAAACGAAGGAACTTATGTAGAGGATACAGCTGAAGATGAAGCGGTTCAGGAAGAGGTCGCATCAGAGGAAGTAACTGAAACAGAAGAAGAGACCTCAGGCAGCATGCCCTATATAGTCGGCGGTATCGTGATCGCAGCAGCTATCGCAGGGTCAGCCGTTGCCTTTAAGAGAAAATCCAGTGATCCCAAATAAGGATTACGCGTATTTTGCGGCTTTAGGAAGATAGTACGCGTAAAAAATAGAAGCCAATTACGCGTACAATTGTGGTTTTCTAAGATAATACGCGTAAAGCTGAAGTGAATTTTACGCGTACTATCGCTGTATTTAAAAAAAAGACGCGTAAAATACAAAAGTTCATTACGCGTACTATCTCGGTTTTCAAAGAAAAGACGCGTAAAATATAGTAACCCATTACGCGTATAATCGCAGTTTTCAAAGATTGTACGCGTAACCGTCTACCCACGTCTATCAAATAGAAAATAACACGAAAAAACCCCGAAGGCCGAAGCCTGCGGGGTCTTTTGTTATGATTCGTTTCTGAATAAGGGTTTTTAGATTGATTTGGCTTAGCCACCGAAGTTGATAGCAACTGCGACAGCGATAAGTACAGCCTGTGCTACTACGAGAAGTCCGAAGAGCTTGAATGCAAGCTTCCAGTATTTCTCAAGAGGTACTCTTGCAAGTCCGGATACTACAGCTGCGAAAGCGGTAGGCCAGATGATGTTTGATAAACCATCACCGAACTGATATGCAAGAACTGCGATGTCTCTGTTCATTCCGAGTACGTCAGCAAGAGGTGCCATGATAGGCATGGATACTGCTGCCTGGCCGGAGCCGGAAGGAATGAAGAAGTTGAGGATGGTCTGTACGATGAGCATGCAGATTGCGGAGATTGCAAGAGGCATGTGGCTCAGCGGTGTAGCCATTCCGTTTACAACTGTATCGATGATTCCGCCCTCGGTGAGAACTAACTTAACACCACGAGCGATACCGATCATCATAGCAGCTGTTGTAGCTTCCATGAATCCGGAAACAAGGAGATCTCCAACCTTCTGAAGGTTCCATCTCATGATGATTGCTGCGATGATAGCCATGATAAGGAATACAGCGCAGATCTGTGAGAAGTACCAGCCCCACTTCATAACGCCTACAACTACTATTACGATTGCAGCTAACAGGTCGAGAAGGATGAGCTTGTGAGAAGTCTTGAATTCAGCGTGTGTTTCTACCTCTTCGCCTTCTTTTCTTACAAGGCCTTCGATTCCGTATACATAGGAGTTTTCGGGATCTGCTTTAACCTTGGAAGCATATCTGATGATGAAGATGGTAGCGATGATTACCATTACAGCGTGGCAAGCGAGACGATATCCCATGCCGGACATGTAAGGAACCTCTGCGATACCCTGAGCAACACCAACGGTGAAGGGGTTCATGATAGCGCCGGAGTAACCCATACCTGCACCAAATGCGATTACCATCAGACCGGTAAGAGCATCATAGCCCATACCTGTGTAGATGGCTGCGAATACAGGAATGAACGGTAACCACTCCTCGAACATACCTACTGTGGAGGATCCCATACCGATAGCGATGAGGAAGATAGGAATTGTGACCAGTGAGCTGTTGCCCTTGAAGATCTTAAGCAGAGCTCCAACTGCTCCCTCAAATGCACCGGATTTGATGATGAAGGTTACTGAGCAGTAAGTGATGAATACCAGGAAGGAGATGTCAGCTGCGTTAACCATACCTTCATAGACGAGTTCGAAAAGTCTGAAGGGGCCAACGGGAGTTGCATCGTCAACCGGGTGCCATGATCCTGCGATAGCTACCTGTCTGCCGGAATCATTCTCCATGTAGTCGAATGTACCTGCAGGGATGATGTAGGTTGCGATCGCACAAATGATCATGATGCAGAAAAGAATGATAAATACGTGTGGCAGATTGAATTTCTTCTTTTCTCCCACTTTAGGTCCTTTACTCATAATTTTCCCTCCTTTGATTTGTGTGAAAATTCCGAATAAAACAACGAATCATAAAATAAAATATATAATAAAGTCTTTTTGAAACTTTATTAGCCGTATTTATGGATTCTTTATATTAAGTTATCAAGGTTCAGATAATTATTATTTGCAGAGCATCTCTATCATCTCTTCATAGAGTTTCTGAGTCTGCTCTAACTGTTCAATTGATACGCACTCGTTCTTCTGGTGCATGGTCATGGGACCGGGGCCGATGATGATCTTGTCGCCCTCGTAGAAGGAGCCTTCGGTGATTCCCGAGAAAGGCTCGCCCTTCTTTCCGGTCTTTTCTTCGTATACCTTTACGAGATCGCTCTCGCTGATGAATGAAGGTATATCGTTTATTATCTCATAGGATGCGTCGAATTCAGCTATGGCCTCGTCGATGAAAGCTCTGATCTTCGGATACTCGTACTTAGAATCCGCGATCCTGAAGTCCAGATAGATGGTGGTCTCTGCGGGAACCTTGTTTATGGCGTTTCCGCCGTTCAGGATACCTATATTCATGGTCGAATAAGGGATCGCAAAGAACTCCGTCCTGTGTTCTCTCAAGCTGAGCTCGAAGTCCAGCATCTTGTTCAGGAATCTGACAGCGTTCTTATTTGAATTCTTGCCGTCTATGGGAGTGCTTGAGTGAGTCGTTACTCCCCTGAAGGTAAATATGATCTCGATGAGTCCCTTGGATCCTATGGAAGGAACCATATCTGTGGGCTCTGCCACGATCACATGGTCGGGGAACTTTTCTCCGGAATCCACCAGGTCGTGGATGCCACCGAACATGATCTCCTCGTCATAAGTGTGATAGCACTTGAAGCCTCTCTTAAGAGACTTGAGATCGGTATTGGCTATGGCTGTCATCCAGCATGCCATTCCGCCCTTCATATCGCAGGAACCGAGTCCGTACAGATTTCCATCGCCTTTATCTGTTAATACAAAGGGATCTGTCACCCAGCCGTCAGTTATATCAACTGTGTCAGTGTGTCCCATAAATCCTATGGCAGGATCTTCGCCGTAACTTGCGATCAGCACTTCCTTGCCGTTTTCGGGATTAGTCCTTCTTTCAACGGCTACGCCGATCTTATTATAGAAGTCTTCGATATAGTCCATGATCTCATGGTTATTCTTATCCGCTATGGTATTTATAGCCACCAGATCTTTAAGAATATCTCTTGCCTTCATATGTATCTACGCCCTCCTTGGATCCGTATGGGACATGTCAAAGCACGCTGACTGAAATGGATAAAAATAGACATTTTCCCATTTTCTTAACATTATATTGATATTATATATCTTTTTATTCCATATGGGAATATTTTTTTTATTATTGGATTGGTATAAAAATCGATTTTTTTGCGAAATTCCCCAATTTTCAGATTATTTTGCTCTTTTTTGAGGGGGTATTTGCTAGAAGTCCTTTTTTGCTTCCTCGAACTCCTTTTTTATATTTATAAGCAATTCCTCATCTTCCATGACCCTGAGAGCCGTGAGAGCCATAGCTTCCGCTCCCCATTTCATGGCGTTGTCGCCCGCTTCCGTTATGGTGGCTTCCCTGAATTCCACCGTATGGATCATTGTCTCAGGGCAGTCAAGACCGATGCAGGGCATAATTGCGGGAACGCAGTGGCTCACGTCGCCTACGTCGGTGGATCCGCCGAAGGCTCCGTCCTCCATGGGCTTGCCGCTCAACTCTGCATATATATCTTCAAAGACATGGGCCAGAGTGTAATTTGTGACCACGTCCATATTGCCCGGCTCGTTATTCCAGATCTTATATGTGGTGCCCACCAGCTTGCAGCAGGCCTCGGCAGTCCTCTCGAAGAGATCTCTTATGGCTCTGATATCCTTCATCTTGGGAGCTCTTACCAGATATTTCACCGCAGCGTGATCGGGGATTACGCTGCACTTCACGCCGGCATCCGCGAAGACGCCATAGATGTTTGTGTTCTTAAGATACTGCTTTTCAAAGCCTATCATCTCATAGAAGTGCACCGCCGCGTCCAGCGCGTTTATCCCCTCTTCAGGAGCGACTCCTGCATGGGACGACTTCCCGTAGAAATCCACCTGCCAGGCATCCAGCGCCGTGGTAAGACCGGACTTCAGGTTTCTTCCGAAGGGATGCACGTTCAGGCAGAAGTCTATCTCTTCAAAGGCTCCCTCTCTCGCCAGGTCGCATTTTCTCACAAAACACTCCTCTGCGGGAGTTCCGTAAAGCACGACCTTTCCTCCCAGCTCATCGACCGCTTCCTTAAGGGCAACAGCAGCACCGGTAGGAGCAGTTGCTATGATATTGTGTCCGCAGCCGTGTCCGATCTCCGGAAGAGCATCGTACTCGGCAGTCATTCCCACAGAAACTCCCGGGCGGCCGCTGTCGTAGACCGCCCTGAAGCACCATGGGATATCATGGAAAGGTAGTGTGATATCGAATCCGTTTTTTCTGAGGAAGTCTGTGAGCACAGTGCTGGCCTTCTCCTCTTCTCCTCCCACTTCGGGGTTGTCATACAGATATTTCTTAATCTTTTTCAGTTCTTCAAAGTTGCTTTCTACTGATTTATATATGTTGTCTTTCAGATCTTTACCCATCTTGTCTCTCCTGTTCTGTCTCCGGATACTGACTACTCATTGAGAAGTTCCACCATGAGATCGCCGTCGATGTTTCCGCCGCTTATGACGAGGGCGACGTTCTTACCGCCGATCCTCTCCCTGTGATCCATTACAGCCGCTATCGTCAGGCAGCTTCCGCCTTCTGCGATGAAGCGCTCTTCCTTTATCATGAACTTAACGGCCTTTCTCACCGTGCTTTCCTTTATCTCTATGATGTCGTCCATCACCTCGGGAAGCACCTCGTAGGCCAGTTTGCCGCAGCCTCCTACGGTAGCATCGCAGACGGTATCTCCCGTGATTGGATATTCTTCATACAAAGTATTGTCTTCGAACGCTTTTATGAAGGCAGGGCAGGCTTCTGTCTGCACTCCTATGATCCTTACTTCCGGTTTGATAGCCTTGGCTGCAACGGCAATTCCTGTCGACAGTCCGCCTCCTCCCACCGGGATAACGATGGTGTCGATCTCCGGATTCTGTCTCAGGATCTCGCAGGCTATGGTCCCCTGTCCTCCGTAGATCCTGAAGTCATCGTAATAGGCGTCGATATATGTCATGCCCTTTTTTTCTATGTATTTCATTCCTTCCGCGTGTGCGGAATCGTAATCGAAGCCCATGCGCATGACGTTTCCGCCGAAGAACTTTATCATTTCCTCCTTCGCCCTGGGTGCAGGGCCGGGAATTATGATGTCAGCTTTCTCTATTCCAAGCATCTTTGCAGCGTAAGCTACGGAAGTTCCATGGTTCCCTGAGGATACCGTGGCTACTCCGCGGGCTTTTTCCTCTTCTGTAAGGGTCAGCATCTTATTGAGGGCTCCCCTTATCTTGAAACTCTTGACGGGTTGAAGGTTCTCCAGTTTGAAGAAATATCTCCTTTCTCCGTCTCCCAGATGCACCGATTCCGCAAGGGGTGTATCGGGGATGTAGGGCTTTATTCTGTCGTATGCTTCAAATACTTCCTGTGCTGTAAACTTCATGTTTTCCTCCTTTTCCGGCCAAAAAACAGCGCAAGGCACCGGCATGCGCTCCTCCGCGATCCTTGGATCTCGGCCCTAACAGAGCGTATGCCTATGCCTTGGGCGTTCAGTACCGGGGTCTGAACAGACATCTTTTTATTATATTATGTGAGAATAATAGCACACGACGGCTTACCTGTCAAAATAAAAATACCCGGGAGCTGCTGCCCCGGGCTTTCACGCTTTTATTTATTATCTTGACTTCATAACGGCCTTCATGATCTCACGGTAAGCTGCGAACAAGACTCCCGCTACAGGCCATACGATCCAGGTCATCTCCCAGCGCATGGTGATGAAGCTCCAGGCGAGGTAGATGGCGACTGCGATAGCCCAGTAGATTCCGTCGTATTTTCCGGCTCTCTTGTTTATCCTGGTGTAATCTCCCTCTTCAAGCAGCCTGTCATAGCCTCCCTGTCTGATACAGGTGAGAACGATCACCTTAACGCCGATGGCTATGGTTATGAGGAGAAGTCCTGTACCTAAGGATTCCAGGGAACCATCGTCGTGGTGATAGTGAAGAAGGAACTCGTAGATAAACATGGGAACTGCCGAAATCACGCAGAGGAGGATGCCCACTACCAGGAATCTGGTATGCTTCTCTGAATAAGCGTTCCTTCTCTCCTTGACCATGCCGGATACTCCGTATTCGGTGTCGATGTTTACCTTCTCCAGGTATTCATACCTGCTTCCTCTGAATGCGGATATTAGGAACAGTCCGACAGCACAGGCTACCATGATGAAAAGAACTACAACTCCCAGAATACCTGCGCTCCACTCATCGATAGGTCCTCTTCCTGCTTCAGCGAAACCTCCCAGCACCGTTACCAGCACCGGCGAGAGAATGCAGAGCATTACACCTGTGGATATCTGTCTGGCAGCTTTCTCGTTATGGGTAAGAAACGCGTTCGCTTCCTCCATGGATACCTTTCTCAAGGTCTCCTCTTCATACTCGTCGCCGTATATCGGTTCTTCAGGTCTTTCGATATCCTCTATATCATCCTTTAAAAGATAATCGGTGCTTACGTTGAACACTTCAGCAAGCTGCAGGATCTTTTTCATGTCGGGAACTGCCTGGGCACTTTCCCACTTGGATACCGACTGTCTGGATACTCCCAGCTTCTCAGCCAGCTCTTCCTGTGACCATCCGTTTTTCTTTCTGTTTTCTATGATCTTATCTGCTAATATCATTTCTTCCTCCTGTATTCCTGAAACATTTGTGAGGAGCCATGCTCCCGTCCCTTTTGTGATTCAAGAATACAATTTTCCGCGGTTGCAGACCACCAAGTGCGCTTTTCAATTTGTCAACCGACGGTTGCAATTGACGGTTTCCCCCTGAAAAAGTCCGTTTTTTCAGGTTTAAGCTCCGGCAAATGAGAACACTACACCAATCACCGCAGATATCGCGATGAAGATGACGGGGTGCAGACCTTTAGTAGGCTTGAACCAGCGGGTGAGCACCAGAAGCACTGCGGCCAGGATGACCGCTTTGTAGTTCAACAGTCCCGACAGTCCTGAAAGGTCTCCTCCCACCAGGCCTTTAAAAGCGCCCTCATCGAAGAAGGTTATCTCGCATACCATGATTCCGGCAGCCGCAATCAGGCCGACAGAGGCAGGCCTTATGCCATAGAAGGCTCCCTCCACGTAGCGGTTGTTCCTGAATTTCTCCAGTATCGATGTTATTATCAGGATCAGTATAATTCCCGGAATTATTATTCCTATCGATGCGACAAGAGATCCGGGGATCCCTCCCACTGTATATCCCACGTAGGTCGCCATATTGATGCCGATGGGCCCGGGAGTTGACTCGGACACCGCCAGCATATCTGCGATCTGGGATCTGGTGAACCAGCCGGTCTTCTCCGACATGTCATAGAGGAAGGGAAGCGTGGCCATCCCGCCTCCGACTGAGAACATACCTATCTTAAAGAATTCCCAGAATAGTCTCAAATAGATCATTTTTTATCGGCGCCTCCTTTCCCGAAAGAGTTAAGGAGTATGCCGAGTACCGCAGCGATTATAACGAAGGCCACGGGTGTTATATCAAGCACCAGCGAGCATATCGCTACAGCCAGGAATATCAGCAGGCATTTTTTGTCGACCACTGAGTTTTTCCAAAGCTTCAGTATCGAATTGAAGATCAGGACGCATACGCAGACCCTTATTCCGCTGAAAGCGTTCTGCACCGCAGGCACGTCCGCAAAAGCTGTGAGGAACACAGCGATCAGGGTGATTATTATTATGGAAGGGGTGACCGCTCCCAGTCCGGCTGCAATAGCTCCCGCTGTGCCCTTCCTTTTATGCCCCATGAAGCCGAGGGTGTTTACCATTATGATGCCGGGCATGCACTGAGCGAGGGCATAGTAATCCAGCACCTCCTCTTCAGTGCACCACTTCTTTCCCTCCACCACCTCTCTCTGGACGATGGGAAGCATGGCATAACCTCCTCCGAAGGTGAGGGCTCCTACCCTGGCTGACGTGATATATATCTGTAAAAGATCTTTGAACATTAAAAAACTCCGTTTCTGTGTTTTGCTATATGTCATTATAGCACCGGGAAACGGAGTTGTGTATTATTTTCTATTTAGCTGAAGCATCTGTCAGATCTCTCTGAGGTATTCTGCAAACAGATCCAGTCCCTCTTTAAGGAGCTTGGAGTCGAAAGCATATCCGATGCGAACGGAATGCTCGATCTCGAAGCACTCGCCGGGAGTGAACATTACGCCCTTCTTCTGAAGAAGGTCTACGCAGAGATCTCTGGACAGCATGTCCTTCTTATAGTATACGAGAGCGGTGGTTCCTGCTACGGGTCTGATGTAGTAAACTTCAGGTGTAGCGTTTACCCAGTCGTCGAGGATCTTTCTGTTGGTGTTAAGGATCTCTCTGTTTCTTTCGATGATCTTATCCTTGTGCTTAAGAGCCAGAGCTGCAAGCTTGTCGTCGATGGCTGCGCAGCTGATGGTGTCGTAGTCTCTTCTCTCGCGGCAGAGGTGGATGACTTCAGGATCGCGGGATACGATCCAGCCAAGCCTCAGGCCTGCCAGTGAGTAGCACTTGGACATGGAACCTACGGAAACACCTTTCTCATAGATGTCCACGATGGAAGGAAGATATGAACCGTCTTCACTGATCCCTCTGTAGACCTCATCGCAAAGAACGTAAGCGTCAACTGATCTCGCGATCTCAACGATCTCCTTCATTACGTCAAGCGGGATCCAGGATCCGGAAGGGTTGTTGGGGTTGTTGATCGTAATCATCTTGGTGTTATCGTCCACGATGGATCTCAGATAATCCAGATCGGGGAGGAACTTATTCTCGTAGTTCAGGTTCAGCAGTCTTACCTCAGCTCCGATGGATTCGGGGATGGAATAGTGCTGCTGATATGTGGGCATTACGGATACCATGTTGTCGGTGGGCTCTATCAGAGTGTTGATTACCTGATAGTTAGCGCCGATGGCTCCGTGGGTAGGGATGATGTTGTCGTGTCCCACGTTCTCATAAAGAGAAGCGATGCCGTCAAGAAGTTCAGGGGAGCCGTAGATGTGACCGTAGGTCAGTCTGGTATCTGCCAGCTTCATCATGTACTCTTCAACGTCCTCTCCTGCGAGTTCCAGGAGTTCCTTTATGGTAAGGGAATCGATGCAGGTCTCTGCAAGGTTATATTTGCACCTGGTCTCCCACTCGTTCATCCACTGTTCTACTTTAAAAGTTTTGATCTTCATGTTTTTCCTCCGTCATATCGAATCGTTTATTTACAAAATACGTTTACTCAGGTTTCATGCCCCTTCCGGGGTCTTTTTTTATTAGATTATATTCTGTCCCGCCTCAGGCTTCAAGAGCGATTTTAGCGGTGATCAGGTCGAGGGCGCTGATGCCGGTCGCATCGAAGATGGTGATCTCTTCATCCGAGGTCCTTCCTCCGATCTCTCCCTTGAGGAGCTGTCCGATCTCTCCCATCAGCTCGTCTTCTCTGATGGTTCCCTTCTTGAGAGGGATCTCCATCTTGCCTACTCTGATGCACTGTGCGAGATCATCTCCGTATACCTTGGCACCTCTGAAGATCTCGGGATCGATCTCTTCCTTTCCCTCCATGTCAGAACCGATGCAGCTGAAGTGTGTTCCCGGCTTCACCCATTCTGCCTTGATGACAGGCTCACGGCTGGGTGTCACGGTGATTATGATGTCCGCTTCCCCTACGGCTTCCTTAAGGTCGGAAACCGGTCTGAACTCAACGTTTTCAGCGTTCAATCCGAATTCCTTAGTGAGTCTTTCTCTGCAGTTAGCTGCGAACTGCTCAGCGTTCGGCTGATTTACGGGATCTGCGATCCATACCTTTTCGATCCCGGGTCTTAAGGTGAGGGTCGCTGCTATCTGGAACATCGCCTGCTGGCCTGCTCCCAGGAGCATCAATATCTTAGCGTCCTTTCTGGCGAGAGCGTCAGCTCCGATAGCTCCGGCTGATCCGGTCCTCATGCCTGTAACGTAGGCTCCGTCCACGACTCCGAGAGGCATTCCGTTCGTTGAATCGAATACCATTATATATGCCAGATGTGAAGGTATCCCAAGTTCATGGTTTCCGGGGAACTCGTTGAACATCTTCATTCCGTGGATGTTTATATCCCCTTTGATCCCGCCGGAGCGGATATCCATGTTGGAACCTTTCCCATCGTTGAATTCATCATAGATGAGCGGCCATACTATTATCTCGCCATCTGCCTTGGCCTCGTAGACAGATCTTACTCCTTCTATTACTTCTCCGATCTTCAGCACTTTCTTAAGATCTTCTGTTTCCAAAACTCTGATGCTCATGTCGCTCTCCTTTCAAATTTTTCTATGCTTTGATTTTATGGCATTGGGGGCGTTTCATCAACAAAAAACCTTTGGAATATATAAAAAATAATATAAATTATTGCAATGGTATTTATAATATTTTATAATATATTCAGGTCAAAGAAGGCATTTAGCCTCTTTTATGTCCATTTTAGACAATAATTCTTTGTAATATTTTATAAACCTAAACCGACATGTTTTATACAGTTTCAGACTTTTACAACACATATTCGGATCAGCTCCGCCTGCTCTGCGGTAAGGGCGGCCTTTCCCGCCGTATCTCCTCTGTGGGTATCCTGGATTATGAGTTCCTTCCGGAGATAAGCGGCAAATACAAGCACTATAATTTCGACGAGGACCAGCTGGTGGTCAGCACCCTGCTGTACGCCAGGAACAACCCTTCGCTTGTTGGAGACGCCATCAAGGATCTCCTTAACGCCGGAGCAAGCGGCCTGGTGATCAAGGATATCTTCAAGCTGAGGATCCCAGAGCCCATCTTAAGATATGCCGAGGCCCGCAACTTCCCCGTCTTCATCCTGGAGGAAAGGGACGTCTACATAGAGGACATCATCTATAACGTGAAATCCGCTATCCTCAGGCAGGAGTCTTCGGGAAGGATCGAGCGTGAGCTCGACATCATAACCTCTGAGGGTACGGCTGAGACCGACGTGCTGGAACACGCAAGGCTCATCAACCCGTCCTTTGAGACCCAGCACAAGGTCTACTACATCTTCCAGGGAGACAGGCTGGTAAGGGATTCCTTTGCGGATTACTACAGAAGATACACCGGCTCCCCTCTGGATATCCCCGAAAGTATGCTTGCCCGCTATGAACGCGGCATCCTCTACATTACCAGCTGGGAGCATAAGGCAGGCCTGGGAGACGCTTCCATAGTGGAGGCCATCCGGGAAGAACTCCGGATTCCGGATTCAGCCATCGGTATCAGTGACACCCACTATTATCTGGGGGAACTCGGTACTTCTATCAAGGAGGCAATGTACGCCTCACTCATTGCAGACGATGAACCCGGCCCGGATTACGTGAGGTTCTCTGACCTCGGCCTTATGCGCCCCGTCTTCCCCCTCTCGGATAACAAGGTCATGGCGGACTTCAGTTCAGCTATCCTATCACCCATAATGGATTTCGACCTTGAAAACAACGGCAAGCTCATGGAGACACTGGGCTCCTGGTCCAGACACGGCATGAGCTTCCCGGAAGCAGCGGAGGAACTCCATCAGCATGAGAACACCTTGAGGTACAGGATGGATAAGATCGGGCAGCTCACCGGGCTGGACTTCAAGAAGGCAGCCGAAGCGCAGCAGCTGAACATGGCTTACCTCATATCCCGCTCAAGGGAACTCAGATCAAGACTTTAAATACGATAAGACCCGGACCTTCAAAGGTCCGGGTCATCTTTTTATTCACTTCTTGTAAGCATCCTGACTGCGTATTCTATAAACTTCTTTACCGCAGGAGACTGATGCCTTCCCTCAGGGAGAGCCATGCCGAAGTTTACCTTTATCTCCGGATCCAGCTTCTTTATCGAAAGGTGATCCTTCCAGATCGTGGTGCACAGTTCATTGGTGATGGTCATCCCGAGGCCGCTCTCGATCATGGCAAACATCACGGGGTTCTCCATGGTGGTGAACTTGATCCTGGGCTCTATGTTATTATCCTTCAGGAGGATCTCCACGTCAACGTCGTGCCCCAGAGCCGGCATGATAAAGTCCTCGCCGCCGCATTCCGAAAGAGGATAGTGATCGCTGTCTGCATACTTATGGTCCTTCGGAAGGACCGCCACCATGTTATCGTCCGCAAGGGGTATCCATTCGCAGTCCATGGGTTCTGAATATATGAGGAAGCCCATATCCGCAGTCCCCTCGTCTATCCACTCCATCATCTCCTGCCTTATGCCTTCCCGGATGTTTATCTTTATCCCCGGGTAATCCTCTTCAAATTTCTTTATCACCTCCGGAAGCCAGTAGGTGGCAACGCTTGGGTAAGACGCAATGTTTACCGTTCCGACTGCCAGCCCTTTGATGTCTGAAGCCAGACCATAAAGCGAATATTCACTGTTGAGAAAGAGTCTTACTTCAGGCAGCATCCGCGCCCCTTCCTCTGTAAGCCTTACTCCTTTTTTAGAGCGTTCCAGAAGGCTGAATCCCAGATCGTCCTCGAGAGCGGTTATGAGCTGGCTTACTCCTGAAGGAGTATAGCCGAGTCTTTCGGCGGCAGCTGTCAGGCTGCCAAGGGTCGCGGCCGCATAAAATGCTTTGCACCTTGAAGTTTCCATTTTCTTTCCTCTTTCATCAGATGCTTTTATTTTTAAGTAATACTTAAATTTGTTTTAACATATTACAGTTTTACTTTCAATATTCTCAGTGCTATATTATAGACAACAAAGGAAATCACTTTAAAGCGTTAAAATATATAGGAGGTACGACATGTATATCACATCTGCATTAATAGCACTGACGATCAGCACAGTTTACGGCATCGCAAAGAGCGTCTTCTACGACACCACCTTTACACGTAAACACTTATAATACGAACTCCCCCCGATAATCAGATAAAACTGAAAGCAACCATAAAGGTTGCGCAAGGACCCTCTCCTGCGCGGCCCTTTCCTTTTTTATCGTGCCGAGTCTTCGAGTATACCTAAATGAGAGTTTTTTGCGCCACAGGTATACTTTTAGCGATTTTCCGAGCTGTATACCCCCGGGGGGTATTCTCCTAAACATTGCCGCGTGTAATAAAAGCATTGAAAATCAGTCCCTATGCTAGTATTATGTAGGTGTAAAACAAACTACTAAGGAGGACTACACTATGGAAAAAGTATACGAATTCATAAAGAAATGCGGAACATATTACCTCGCAACCGTCGATGGCGACCAGCCCAGGGTAAGGCCCTTCGGCACAATCGATATCTTTGAAGACAAGCTCTACATCCAGACGGGAAAGGGCAAAGACATTTTTAAACAGGCAAATGGTGCTAAGGCAGAGCTCTGCTGCTTCGACGGCGAGAAGTGGCTGCGCCTCGCAGGCATTCTCGTAGATGACGACAGAGTAGAACCCAAGAAGCACATGCTGGACAACTACCCCAACCTCCGCGCTATGTACGATGAGAACGATCCCAACACCGCAGTCCTTTACTTCAAGGATGCAGTTGCCACATTCTCCAGCTTCACTGCAGCTCCGGAAACCATCGAACTGTAAAAAAAAACAAGACCCGCAGGAGCGGGTTTTTTGTTGCAAAATCATGCACCCCGCCTTATAATATCTTAGCACCATAAAGGAGGGATATATGGACAGGACTTCACGAGAAGGCATAATAACATCTGTAGAAGATCAGCTTTACGAGCTTAAGTATATAAAGAGATATCTATACGAGAATCCTGAGATCGGCGGAACTGAAGAGAAGTCCAGCAGGATCCTCGTGTCATACCTGAGAGACAGGGATTTCGACGTGACTGAGAATTTTTGCGATATACCCTGGGCTTTCAGGGCCTGCTACGACAGCGGAATACCGGGAGCTTCCATCGGAATGACCGCGGAATATGACGCTCTTCCGGAGATCGGACATGCCTGCGGGCATAACATCATAGCAACAGCCCCGATGGGGGCCTGTGTCGCGCTGAAGGACGCGGTGGATAAGTTCGGCGGCAAGGTCATCCTCTACGGAACTCCCGCTGAGGAGAACCTGGACAGGAAGCTGGACATGATCGAAGCGGAAGCCTTTGAGGAAGTTGACATTTGTCTCAACATCCATCCCTTCGGACACAGCATGAAGTCAGGCCTGACAACAGCTCTTGACTCCTGGGTGATCGACTTCTACGGCAAGTCCGCCCACGCCGGCATCCGCCCGGAAGAAGGGATAAACGCTCTGGACGCTGCCGTCCAGTTCTACCAGATGGTGAACTTTGAAAAGCAGTATCTCAAGGGAGTCAACCTCTACGGAGTCATTCCAGAAGGCGGCTTCAAGTGCTCCATCATACCCGACTATTCCCAGGTGAAGTTCCTGGCTCGCTCGGAATCAGTAGAAACCAACATGAAGACCCGGGATATGATCGTGAGAGCCGCTGAAGCCGTATGCAGGCTTACAGGAGCCAGGTATACCATCGCGACAGACGAGCCTTCCAATCTTCCCATGAACACCAACCGCACCCTGGCGGAAGTCTTCGAGAACTTCTACGAGGAGCTTAGCGGCGAGACCATGGCCGAATGCGAATTCGGAGCGTCCACCGACGCAGGTAACGTAAGCTGGGTGGTTCCTTCCATCATGCCCTGTATCGGAGTCGGCTGCTCCGACATAATGCTTCACACCCCCGAATTCAGGGAAGCCTGCATGACAGAAGCCGGTGACAACGCCATGAAATGGGCTGCCGAAGCCCTGGCTCTTACCGGACTTAGGGTCATGGAGGATCCGGAGCTTCTTAAGTCCATCAGAAGAGAATTCGTGAGAAGCATCAGCCGCTGATTCCGGTGTCAATTTTTTGCTTATACGGTCTAACGCTTGGGTGTCAATATTTTGCTTTATGCGATTTATTGACACCTTTTTTCTTTAGCGGTGTCAAATCAATGAAAAGCTCTATTGATTGACACCCTTTTTTAAAATATTTTGCGATCTTAAAGTAAAATATCTGAGCAAAATAGCTTTTCCTCCACTGTTTCTCTAAAAAAGCACCAACATATCTGAAATCCAACAGGATCCCGGCGCTGATGAAACATAAATGGGTGTCAATGTTAATAGAAAAAACAGGAATTGACACCCCAATTAAAAACAGGTGTCAAATCTTATCTCATACTGCTGATTTGACACCCGTCACTGCCATATTCATATGTGAAGTTCTATCTCCTTATCCGCCAGGCCCTCGCTCACGTCATCCCTGTGGGTGGCGATGATCAGGGTCTTTCCCACGGCCTTCAGTTCTTTCAGAAAGCCCAGGAGCCAGTCGATCTTCTTCTGATCAAGCCCAGCGAAGGGTTCGTCCAACACCAGTACTTCCGGATCAAGCGCCATCACCGAGGCTAAAGCCACCATTTTCTTCTGGCCGCCACTTAAGTGGTATGGCACCTTGTCT
>JAZQAY010000056.1:0-12851 GCA_045545455.1 Anaerovoracaceae bacterium
ATCAGTTCGTTGAAAAAGATTAATACAACGAGTATTTAGGAAAGGAAATACTATGAGTTTTGAAAAAGACTTTGAATCAATGAGAAGGATGGAACAGGCCTCCGTCGCCTTCCATCATGCCATGGGCGTAATGTTCTACGACGCGGAGACCGTGGCTCCCGAAAAGTCCGTTGAAGGCAGAGGCCGCACCCTCTCCTTCCTGGGAGATATCGAGTACGGCATGATGACTGATCCTGAGCTTATGAAAGCTCTTCAGACTTTAAAAGAGCATGCCTCAGAATTCGGTCCCGATGAACAGCGCGAGATCGAGCTCTCCATCAAGCACGTGGATTCAGTTGCCAAAGTCCCTAAGGATGAATACCTGGCAGCCATCGTGCTCCAGGACGAGGCCACCTACGCATGGAAAAAGGCTAAGGCCGCTTCAGACTACTCAATCTTCGAGCCTTATCTCGAGAAGATAGTTGAATACAACAGGAAGCTGGCCGGCTGGCTCGCACCAGAAAAGAAGCCCTATGATGCCCTTCTGGATCTCTATGAGGAAGGCCTGGACATGGAATTCTGCGACAAGTTCTTCGCAGACTTGAGAGAAGGCCTGGTTCCCCTCATCAGGCGCGTATCAGCTGCTCCTCAGGTGGACAGATCCGTTATCGAGGGAACCTTCCCTGTTAAGGCACAGCGCGAGTTCACTAAAGAGATCTGCCATATGATGGGTCTCGATATGGAAAAGGTCACCCTCGGCGAAGTGGAGCATCCTTTCACTGAGAACTTCAACAACAGCGACATCCGTCTCACCACTCACTACTACGAGAACGATTTCGTGGACAACATGTTCTCAATCCTCCACGAAGGCGGTCACTCCATGTATGAGATGAACTGTGACGATAAATACAACTTCACCATCTTTCAGGGCGGTGTATCCATGGGTATCCATGAATCTCAGTCCAGGTTCTATGAGAATATCGTGGGAAGATCCTTTGCGTTCACAGGTCCCCTTCTTGAGGCAGCCAAGAAATACTTCCCCGAGCAGCTCGAAGGCGTGACGCACGAGCAGTTCTGGAAAGCCGTTAACCGCGCTCAGGCAGGCCCCGTCCGCCTGGAGGCAGATGAGCTCACCTATGCCCTTCACATCCTGGTAAGATATGAAATGGAAAAGAAGCTGATCTCAGGTGAACTTTCGGTGCATGATGCTCCGGCTGAATGGAACCGCATGTATGAGGAGTACCTGGGTGTTACTCCCGAGAACGATGCCAGAGGCATCCTTCAGGATTCACACTGGGCAGGAACTTCCATCGGATACTTCCCCACCTACGCTCTCGGTTCAGCATACGGAGCTCAGATGCTGGACAGGATGCTTCAGGATAAGCCCGATCTCTGGGACGTGGTTGCCACGGGCGACCTCAGCCCCGTCACTGACTGGCTTAAAGAGCACATACATAAGTATGCCTGCTACTACAAGCCGAAAGACCTCTTCGAGAAAGCCTGCGGCAAGTTCGATACGAAGTACTTTATCGACTATCTCACTAAGAAGTATACGGAAGTCTACGGACTGTAATATTAAAAGGACCCGGCTGGATCACCAGTCGGGTCCTTCTTATAATCTTTCTTATCTTACGAAATTCGTGAACACTGCCTCTTCTCTTTCAGGCAGGCCGTACTTTTCCTTACCGAGAGCTATGCTCTTCATGAGGAAAGTCATATTCTTAGCCAGATTTCTCGCAGTCTGGAGACCTTCCCCATCCTGTGCTGCCTCTCCGGGAGCGGCGCCGTGCACGCTGTTCCAGTAATAGCTGGATGCCACCGGCATTCCGCAGATCGTGAAGTACTTGTTCATTTCATCGAAGGTAGCGCTGAGTCCTCCGCGTCTTGCCACTGCTATAGCACCTCCGACTTTCATGGTCTTATTGAACTGTGTGCTGTAGAATAGCCTGTCAAGGCAAGATACGATTGTGCCGTTCGCGGATGCGTAGTAGACAGGTGTAGCAAGCACCAGTCCGTCAGATTTTTCGAACTTCTCTGCGATCTCGTTCACCGCATCGTCGAATACGCACTTTCCTGTCTTCGCGCAGGAATTGCATGCCATACAGCCTCTGATATCTTTGTTCCCCACCCGAATGACTTCAGTTTCCACTCCTTCAGCGCTGAATACCTTTACCATTTCATCCACAGCTAAGGTGGTGTTTCCGTTCATCCTGGGACTGCCGTTCAATATTAGTACTTTCATTTTTTCTCCTTTATCTATTATTTCTCCTTATTTATGATATGCTTCGTGTCTGTTTATTTTGAAGCTCCTGTAGATCTGTTCCAGAAGTATCACCCTCATCATCTGGTGCGGGAATGTCATCTTGGAGAAGCTCAGTTTGAAGTCCGACCTCTGGCTTACCTCCGGGCTGAGCCCCAGGCTGCCGCCGATCACAAACGCTATATTGCTTCTTCCCATGAGCCCCAGGTCGTCTATCTTAGCTGCCAGCTCTTCTGATGTAAGGGCCTTTCCCTTTATCTCAAGGGTTATGACGTAGGTACCGTCCTTGATGGCCTTAAGGATCTCCTTCCCCTCTTCAAGCTTCACCTTCTCTTCATCGGCTGCGGACGCGTTTGCCGGGAGCAGCGACTCCTTAAGCTCCATGATCTCCAGGGTACAAAACCTGGAGAGCCGCTTCGAATACTCCTTGATGGCGTCCGTCCAGTACTTTTCTTTAAGTTTTCCTATGCAGATTATCTGAATGTTCATTCTTTGATATCTCCTTTGACCTGACGATTATATCATTAAAGTGCACCTTTTCTCAAGATGTGATATAATAGATTCTGCCGGTTTGCCGGCGCCTCCGTCGATATTTCTGTTGAAATTTTGCCAATATCGATATATCAAAGTTTGTTTATTAATGTATCTACCAAAATGCCCTTTTTAGAGTGTTTTTGTAGAAAAAATAAGCGGTTTTGCAGAAATATCTATATAACCCGCTTAGATATAAAATAATATCTACAGAACAACACCCAACCCTGTATAAGGAGAAAGATATGCTGAAGATACTCTTCGTCTGCCATGGAAACATCTGCCGTTCCACCATGGCGGAATACGTTATGAAAGATATGATCGATAAGCGCGGGCTCTCGGATCTGTTTGAGATAGACTCCGCCGCAACATCCCGCGAGGAGATCGGTAATCCCATCTACACTCCTGCACGCCGTAAGCTCATGGAGGAAGGCATTCCAATCGGTACTCACAGAGCCCGTCAGGTCACTAAAGCTGACTATAAGTATTTTGATAAGATCTATATAATGGATCATTGGAACCTTCGCAACATAAGCCGCGTCCTGGGTCTCACAGAAAAGCAGATCGAGTTTGAAGGTAAGATCGAGATGCTTCTTCCCTATGACGTAGCCGACCCCTGGTACACCGGAGACTTCGACGCCACCTACTGGGACGTGGTCGAAGGATGTGAGCGGATCATAGACGAATACACCAAATATAAAAGTGGCTTTTAACAGCCACTTTTTTGTTGTATCATTTCCAGAAATCCGTATCTTCCCTGATGCCGCAGTCGGCTGCAATATAATGAGGATCCTTTCCCGATCTCCTCTGGGATACGTAATCTTCCAGACAAAGTATCGCTCTTTTTCCCAGGATGAGTATGGCCGGTACGTTCACCACCACCATTATTCCCTGCACCACGTCTGCGGTGTTCCAGACAGCATCTGCAGACATGATAGCTCCGATGAATACCAGAAGCGTGGCCCCCAGCCTGAATACGGTAAGCAAAGTCTTCCCGGGTTTTTCTTTTATTATGAATCTTAAGCAGCCCTCGCAGTAGAAGTAGTTCCCAATAAGCGTCGTGAAGGCAAAGAGTGACAGCGCCACCGCTATAAATACCGGTCCAAAATTCCCAAGGGATGCTCTCATGGATTCCTGTACGAAGGGGGCTCCCTTTATCTCTTCTGTGGGAACGACCCCGGATGAAAGGCACATCAGAGCTGTAGCTGAGCAGATGAGAAGCGAATCGATGAATACCGAAAGCATCTGCACCAGTCCCTGCTTCGCGGGATGGGATACGTCCGCAGTTGCAGCGGCGTTCGGGGCGGATCCCATACCTGCCTCGTTGGAATACAGTCCCCTCTTGATTCCCCACATAATACATGATCCGAAGAAACCTGCAAATATGGACTGAAAATCAAAGGCACTTCTGAAGATGTCGCTGAACATGGGACCGATGTTCTTTGCGTTTATTATAAGGACCAGGACTGAGACTGCGATGAAGATGACTCCCATCAGGGGAACAAGCAGTTCAGTCACGTGCATGAGACGCTTACCTCCGCCGAGCACTATGAAGCCGAAAAGCACCGCCAGAATAATGCCTATTATTAGTGCCGTATGCTCCCCATAGAAGCTGAAGGCCTCAAAGCATGACTGGAGGTTGTAGGATGCCAGCATATTATACCCCACCGCATAACAAAGTATGATGGCTATGGCGAAGATAATACCTGCCCACCTGGCCCTAAGAGCGGTCTCCATGTAGTACGACGGTCCGCCGTAGGATGAGCCATCTGTATCCCTTCTCTTATATATCTGCGCCAGGGTCGACTCCACGAAGGCGGTAGCTCCTCCGAGAATAGCTGTGACCCAAAGCCAGAAAATGGCTCCCGGGCCTCCCAGACAGAGAGCGGTGGAAACTCCGATGATATTACCAGTTCCAACACGTGAAGCTGTAGATACCATGAGAGCAGCGAAGGATGATACTCCGTCCTTATCCTTGGGCTTCTCGCTTACTACCCTGAACATCTCTCCGAAGAGCCTTAGCTGGATGCCTTTGGTCCTTATGGTGAAATACACTCCGGCTAATACCAGAAGAAGCGGCACTACAAGGGGGTAATAGAGTACGTCGCTTATTTTTCCGATTATGGTGTTATACAGTTCCATCTGAGCCTCCATGGTGTTAAAAAGGCGGTCCCCGTATCCGGGACCGCCTGAATTCCTAAGTTAAAACCAATCACAGATGTGAATATTATACACAATTTTCAGAATATTACAATAATTATATAGGATCAGCCGTAAACTTTCTCTTCTGTGAAGACCTTCTCCATTGGCATGTCCCACTCCTGGGCCATGACTGAGTCCGCCTTCTGGCATTCGAAAGCTACTGCCACGATGTGGGCCTTGGTGCAGGCTGTAAGGAACCTGTCATAATAACCTGCTCCCATGCCCATCCTTCCAAGCTTCTCATCGAAGGCCGTGCAGGGGCAGATCACCAGATCGAAGTCTTCCGGCTTTATCTCTTCACAGGTATCCTTCTTCGGCTCCATGATGCCGTGGAAGCCTTCCGTCCAGTCATCCTCTGACTTCGGTACCAGCGCGATCATTTCCTTGGCTGAGATGACCAGAGGATATGCCAGAGTCTTACCGTCTCTTTCGGCCGGTTCCTTCAGGCCTTCAAGCGATACCTCTCCGCGTATCGCGCTGTAGATCAGGATGTTCTCAGCATTCTTATACTCTTCGGAACCGAGGATGAGATCCACTATGCTCAGGGACCTGACCTTTCTGTCCTCGTCGCTAAGAGCTTCCCTGGCTGCCTTCTTAGCTTTTCTCAGTTCCTTTCTCTTTTCCTTAATATCGTCCACAGGAGCCTCCTTCTCAGCCATCATCTGGGGGGCTTTGATCCTTTCCATGACTTTTATCATGAGGAAGATAACGACTATCTCCACCACGAACAAAATACCTATCTGCGGAAGCCTTGATATGATAAGAGGCCAGTACGGCGACCCATAGAGTATGGAAATCCAGAGCGGCGTGATCCACATGGATATTCCGACTTCATTGATGGCGGCAGTAAGCACCACTCTTAAAGGAGTCTGCTTCTTATACAGAAGAAGTCCCATCACCACTCCTGTTAGCGCGCAGTTAAGGGTAAATCCGGGGAAGTACGCTCCTATGGGAAACAGTATCGCTCCCAGGAAATCTCCCAGACCTCCTACAGCTGCTCCTGCGACCGGTCCATAAAGGTACGCACCCACGAAGACCGCGACAAATGCGAATCCTATCTTGATGTTCCACGCGTTTATGGACAAAAATCTGGAAAGAATGATGTGAAGTGCTACTAAGAGACCTATGGTCACCAGCATCTGTGTACTTTTCTTTTTCATGGTTACTCCATTGGCAATTTCTCGGGCTCAGGTCCGGTGCATCCTTAAAATGCTTTCTGCTCCGTCCTGCGCAATTTCTCGGGCCAGGAGAAAAGATATTGTCGTTTTCCTTTCTTTAGTTAAATTTTAAAGGCCTTGCGTCGCTTATCGGCGCTTTAGTCAAACCCTTTTAGCTGCTTCTATTACGTGGGAAATGAGGATGGTTGACGTAACTCCCCCTACTCCGCCGGGAACCGGTGTGATCGCTTTAACCACTGGCTCCACGTTCGCGAAGTCGCAGTCTCCTGCGATTTTTCCTGCTTCCACATCCCAGTTGATGCCTACGTCTATTATCACCTGATTAGGATTGGTGTACTCAGGACCTACGGATCTGAGTTTGCCTGATGCGCAGATCAGTATATCTGCTTCGCGGGCGATCGATGCGGGATCCACCGTTCTGGTGTGGCAGTTCACCACAGTAGCGTTCTCGTGCATGAGCATCATGGCTACAGGGCGTCCTATCACGAGAGACCTTCCGATCACGCAGGCTTTAGTTCCCTTGATGGGAACGTCGTAGTACTTAAGTATCTCCATGGCTGCCTGAGCTGTGCATGGAGGAAAGCCCGTTTCAGTATTGGTGAAAACTCCTGCGAGACTTCCGTCTGTCATGCCGTCGATGTCTTTTTCGGGAGCCAGCATCTTCCTGGCTTTCTCGTTATCCAGCTGTGAAGGAAGCGGTCTGAACATGAGGATTCCGTGGACCAGTACGTCCTCATTGAGTTCTGTAAGAGTCCTGTCAAATTCTTCCTGGGAAACGTCTCCGGGAAGCAAAACTTTCATGACCTTCACTCCCACCGCTTCTGCTTTCTTTACTGCGCCTTTTTCATAGGCTATGTCATCGGGCCTCTCGCCCACTCTTAAGATGGCGAGGCAGGGCTCGATGCCCTTTGCTTTCAGTTCTTCAACGTCTTTTATTGACCTCTGGGTAAGCGCTTCCGTTACGGGAGCACCTTTTAAGATCTCTGCCATTATAACCCTCCACTAAAGGCCGGTTTCCCGGTCCAAAAATACAGCGGAGCCAATCCGACTCCGCCTTATATTTTACAGATTATTATATATCATGTCAAATATCTCGTCAGACATGGATGAATATTTACGGAGCTTTTCATCTACCTCACGATCGATGGATCCGGCATACTTGCGGTCCTTCATGAGCCTGGTGTTTACTCTGACGTTTACAGCGGCACCGTAGAGTGCTCCTCTCAGCATCTGGGCTCCAGTTGCAGCGTCCGAAAGCATGAGCTTCGAACCCTTCTTCCCGAACTCTGCCACGATCTCTATGGCTTCGCAGGAGAGCCTGAATATCTCAAGAGGCGCAGCCGCGGCGTCTCTTAAGCACTTCTCAAGGATCTCATCCCTTCCGGGTTCATCCTTGGGAATGCCATAGGCTTTAGAAAGGGGCTCAAAGGCCACCGCATCCTTCTCCACGCATTCCAGGAGTTTCACCCTGATATCCTGCGCTCTTACCATCAGAGCCTTCAGGTCCTCTTCAACGTCCGCATATTTCTTCTTTCCCACGGTGAGCTCCCCCACCATGTCGCCGAGGGCGATTCCGATAGCGCCTACAAGGGCAGACGCTCCCCCTCCCCCGGGTACCGAAGAAGGTGAAGCCAGAAGCTCTGTGAATTCATTTATCTTAGTGTTTTCAAACATAGTCTTACCTCGCTGCCTAATACAACACTCACGTGCCGGTTTTCTTTAGAACAGTCCGCTGATAACACCGTTTTCGTCGATATCGATCTTCTCTGCGGAAGGTACTTTAGGAAGTCCGGGCATAGTCATTATATCACCTGCGTAGGCAACAATAAAGCCTGCTCCTGCACAAACTTTAACGTTTGTGATCTGGACCGTGAAGTCCTGAGGAGCTCCGAGAAGCTTCGGGTTATCTGAGAAGGAATACTGGGTCTTGGCCATGCAGATAGGAAGATCCCTGTATCCTAGTGCCTCGATCTCCTTGGCCTTAGTTCTTGCATTGGCCAGGATGAACATGTGCTTGGCGTGATATACGTCATGGCAGATGATTGAGATCTTCTTCTCGATGGAGTTGTCAAGCTCATACGTGAACTTGAAGTTATTGGGTTCTTCACAGAGACGTACAACTTCTTCTGCGAGGGCTACGCCGCCTTCGCCGCCCTTGGCCCATACTTCGGAAAGAGCAACGTTGACGCCAAGTTCTTTGCACTTCTCTTCAACGAGGGCGAGCTCAGCCTTGGTATCCGTAGGGAATGCGTTTATAGCTACTACGCAAGGGAGTCCGTATACGTTCTTCACGTTTGATACGTGCTGAAGGAGGTTGGGAAGTCCTGCTTCGAGAGCTTCCAGGTTCTCCTCATTTAACTGATCCTTGGGAACTCCGCCGTGATACTTGAGAGCTCTTACTGTGGCAACGATAACTGCTGCGGAGGGCTTAAGACCTGCCATCCTGCACTTGATGTCGACGAATTTCTCAGCTCCCAGGTCTGCAGCGAAACCTGCTTCTGTTACAGCGTAATCAGCAAGCTTAAGTGCCATCTTGGTAGCTGTTACGGAGTTGCAGCCGTGAGCGATATTAGCGAAAGGACCACCGTGGATGAAGGCAGGTGTTCCTTCGAGGGTCTGTACGAGGTTGGGCTTCAGCGCGTCCTTGAGGAGGGCTGCCATAGCGCCTTCAGCCTTGAGGTCGTGAGCTGTGATGGGCTTTCCTTCATATGAGTATCCGATGATGATCTTTGACAGTCTTTCCTTAAGATCCTTGATATCCTCAGCGAGGCAAAGGATAGCCATTACTTCGGATGCTACTGTGATCTCGAAGCCGTCTTCCCTGGGAACGCCCTGAACTCTTCCGCCAAGGCCGCCTACGATATGTCTAAGCTGCCTGTCGTTCATGTCGACTGCTCTCTTCCATGTGATCTGCTTGGGATCGATCCTTAAGGTGTTTCCCTGCTGGATGTGGTTGTCAAGCATTGCTGCAAGGAGGTTGTTGGCTGCTCCTACTGCGTGGAAGTCGCCGGTGAAGTGAAGGTTTATGTCTTCCATGGGAACTACCTGAGCGTATCCGCCGCCTGCAGCACCGCCCTTGACGCCGAATACGGGGCCAAGTGAAGGTTCACGGAGTGCGACCATGGCATTCTTTCCGATCTTTCTGAGTCCGTCTGCCAGACCTACGGATGTGGTGGTCTTACCTTCACCTGCAGGTGTAGGAGTGATAGCTGTTACCAGGATCAGCTTGCCGTCCTTCTTATCAGCGTGGTCCTTAAGGAGCTTGTAGTCTACCTTAGCCTTGTACTTCCCGTACTGCTCCAGGTATTTTTCTTCGATACCTGCTTTCTCAGCGATCTCAGTGATGAGTTTTTTGTCACATGCCTGTGCGATCTCGATGTCGGATCTGAATTCTGCCATAATTTGCCTCCAAATGATTTTTATCTTGTTTTTTTATTTATATACATTATAATTGGGTTGAGCGGGTAAATATCTGTTATTTATCCTACAATGGTCATTATACTAGCAGGTTTCCTCATAGTAAACCTACTTTTTTAGCACTTAAGTTGAAGTTTTCTTCAAGCTAAACGCATTTTAGTGAAAGGAGTTTCCATGTCATTATATTCATACAAAGTATTCCTGGAGGTAGTCGACGCAGGAAGCTTCGTCAAGGCTGCTGAGAAGCTGAACCTCTCCCCCTCTGCCGTGAGCCACGCGGTGAAGGCCCTTGAAAATGAGTTCGGCTTCAGCCTCTTTAACAGGAACCGCTCGGGTGCTGTGGTCACCGGAAGCGGTCAGAGGATCCTCCCCTACATCAGGAGCCTTATCAAGATCCAGGATAATCTGGAGCAGGAAGTGAACATCATAAACCGTTTCGACGTTGGCGCCGTCAGGATCGCCATGTTCTCCTCCGTAGCCTCGAACTGGTTCATCAAGATACTTCATGATTTCAAGGAGAAGAACCCCGGGATCGACGTCATCTTCCAGCAGGGAGACTACGCAGATATCCTCAGGTGGCTCGAAGACGGCGAAGTGGACATGGCATTCACCACCGACGAACTCTCTAAGAACCTCAACTTCACACCTCTTAAGAAGGATCCTCTGATCTGCGTGACGGCAGGCGATTACGTGCCCCTCAACTTCATGTCCGTGACCCCGGAGGATCTCCGGAAGGGACACCTGATAATAAACAAAGAATGCGAGGAGTACGATGCAAAAGATTTCCTCGAAAAGAACAAGCTCCGCCCCTCAGCCTACTATGAAACTGTGACCCACCAGACTCTGTTTGCCATGGTAAGAGAAGGCATGGGCATCTGCCTCATACCGGAGCTTGTGGCCAATGCCGCACCTGCCGGTGTGAAGAAGTACCCCATTGCGGGAAACCCCTCCAGGATGATAGGTCTCACTTACTCCGATCCCGATGCCATATCACCTGCATCGAAACTTCTGACGGAAGAGATCAGGGAGTATGTTGCCACACTTTGACAGCTCCCCGCCCTTGTATTTTTATCCTTCCTATGTTATACTATTTAATTATTTTACACCAATTATCTGCGGAGAGTTTTAATGACAGATAAGCGAAAAGGCGAACTTATGATGGTTGCCTGCGGAGTGCTTTGGAGCATGAGCGGCATCACCATGAAATACATAAACTGGAACCCCCTTCTCATCGTGGGAGGCAGAGGTGTTTTCAGTGCCCTCATAATCTTCATTTCCATGAAGATGTCCGGGTATAAACTGAAGGTCTCTAAGAAGTCCCTGGGGATAGCCTTTCTCACCTTCATGAACCTGGTGCTCTTCGTATCCGCCAATAAATATACCACGGCGGCAAACGCCATCGTTCTTCAGTACACTGCACCGGTCTTCGTACTGATCGTGACCGCCTTCGTGCTTAAGAGAAAGCTCAGGAGTTTCGAGATACTGACTGTGCTCGCGGCACTTTTCGGAATTATCCTGTTCTTCATGGATCAGGTCTCCGGAAACGGAATGTCCGGAAACATCATGGCTGTGGCCTCGGGCTTCTTCATGGGCATCATGTACGCCCTGACAGGTGAAATAAAGGACGACGGCGAACGTATCTCAGGGCTCGTTCTGGGACACACCGCTCTCGCCGTGATCTGCATACCGCTGGGAGTATACTTCACCGATCCCGCTGAGATCACTCTGCTTCCAATAATGCTGGTGGTGTTCCTGGGAGTCGTTCAGATGGGCATACCCTACTCCCTCTACGGAAGAGCCACGGCACTGATCAGCGGAGTCGAAGTATCACTCATCTCAATGATCGAGCCCATACTGAACCCTATCTGGGTGGCCCTGATCTACGGTGAGGTCCCGGGCTTCCGAGCACTGATCGGCGCAGTCCTCATCATAGGCGCAGTGGCTGCCTATACCATAATAGACGCCAAACATCCGGCCCCTCAGGCCATTGACAATACAAACGAAACAGACATCAAGGAGGAAAACATATGAAAACGGATACAATTTGCCTACATTCAGGTTATAAGGCAAAAAACGCACAGGCAAGACAGCTTCCCATCTATCAGAGCACCACATTCAAATACGATACTTCTGAAGACATGGCCAAGCTCTTCGAACTGGATTCCAATGACTACATGTATTCCCGCCTTGCCAATCCTACGAATGATTTCGTAGCTCAGAAGATCGCTGCCCTCGAGGGAGGCACAGCTGCCATCCTCACCTCATCAGGACAGGCCGCCACGTTCTTTGCGGTATTCAACATCGCAGGCTGCGGAGATCACGTGATCGCTTCATCCACCATCTACGGCGGGTCCTTCAATCTCTTCAACGTGACCATGGCCAGGATGGGTATCGAGTTCACCTTCGTGGATCCCCTCTGTTCAGACGAGGAGCTGGAAGCAGCATTCAGGCCGAACACCAAGGCAGTATTCGGAGAGACCATCGCGAACCCTGCCCTCACCGTTTTCGACATAGAGCGTTTCGCGAAGGCTGCACACGCTCACGGGGTACCCCTTATCGTGGATAATACCTTTGCGACTCCCATATTTTGCAGGCCCTTCGAATGGGGCGCTGACATAGTCACCCACTCCACCACCAAGTACATGCAGGGAACCGCTTCCATAATCGGAGGCTGCATCGTGGACTCCGGCAAGTTCAACTGGGACGAGCATAAAGACAAGTTCCCCTGTCTCACCACACCGGATGAAAGCTATCACGGAGTGGTTTACACCCAGAAGTTCGGTCTGGGCGGAGCGTATATAACGAAGATCATGGCTCAGCTCATGCGCGACTTCGGCTCAACCCCTTCTCCTCACGATTCATATCTTCTGGAGCTGGGGCTCGAAAGCCTTCACGTGAGAGTACGCCGCCATGCTGAGAACGCCCTTAAGATCGCACAGTTCCTTCAGGATCATCCTAAGATCTCCTGGATAAACTATCCCGATCTTCCGGGAAATCCCTACTACGACATCGTAAAGAAATACATGCCCGAGGGTACCTGCGGGGTGCTTTGTTTCGGAGTCAGTGGCGGCCGCAAAAAAGCCGAAGAGTTCATGAGCTACCTTAAGCTGGCCACCATCGAGACCCACGTTGCAGACTCTCACACCTGCTGTCTCCACCCTGCATCATCCACTCACAGACAGATGACAGACGAGCAGCTGGAAGCCGCAGGAGTTCCTTCTGATATGATCAGACTTTCAGTCGGACTTGAAGACGCCGGCGATCTCATCGATGATATCAGCCAG
>JAZQAY010000057.1:0-6372 GCA_045545455.1 Anaerovoracaceae bacterium
AGCTCAAGGTTCTTCTTTGTGGAATCGGTTACAACTTCGCCGAGAAGCTCTGCAAAGTGAGCCGCATGCCATGCTTCATCCATAGCAGCCTTCTCATAGAAAGCGCCGATCTCGGGATATCCTTCTCTGATGGCAACTCTGCTCATTGCAAGGTACATACCTACTTCGGAGCATTCTCCGTTGAACATGTCGCGAAGTCCGTTGAGGATGTCTTCAGGTGCTCCCTGAGCAACTCCTACTACGTGCTCGCATGCATAAGTCTTACCTTCGTCTACAGGATTGAATTTATCTGCGGGAACATGGCAGATAGGGCATTCTGCAGGTGGTTCTGCTCCTTCGTGTACATATCCGCATACTGTGCAAACCCATTTCATAATAGTGTACCTCCGTCATTTTTTCATTTATTATGATTGTTTAATGCCGGCGCTACGTCCTCCCGGAACAACGCGGGCATTACGTTCACGCTAACAAAGACATTTTACCACAAAACGGGAAAAAATAAACATGTTTTTTATTTTATACCGATTAAGAATATCGGAAGCAGGGTATATGAGTAAAATATGAACTTTAAATGAAAAATGGCCGGCTTTGTTGAATAAAAGCAGATTATGTGGTATAATCCACGTATTATGAAAAAAGACACCGGAGAAAATAGAAATAAACTGAGCAGGACCGGGATCATAGTATTCACTGTTCTCTTTATAGTTATAGTAGCTGCCAGCTTCTTTACGGGAGGCAAGACCTTCACGGATTTCAGAAATGCCTGGTTCGGAGGAAACGATCAGGAAGCAGAGGATCCGGTCATCAAGGTAGGTATCTACGAATGCCTTTCGGGAGAATACAAACAGTTCGGAAAGGATGAAGCTGCAGGTATCGAACTTGCCCATGACCTTTATCCTGAGGTACTCGGCAAGAAGGTGGAACTGATATATGCGGACAACAGGTCAAACATCTACGATGCCAGACAGGCTCTCCAGGAACTGATGAGCCAGAACCCCAACTTCATCTTCGGAAGCTACAGCGACACGCTTACCCTTGTTGCATCCGATTACGTGGTGGCTGCGAATACGCCTGCCATGACCATAACCAGTATCAATCCGCTGATCACAGCAAACAACGATTTCTATTTCACTACGTCATTCTCCATTGCCAAGCAGGGAGCGGCTCTCGGAGAGTACGCTGTGAACGGCCTTGGCAAGACGACCTTCGCAACAGTCAAATCGCTCAGGGATGATTCGTCCAACGCCTACGTCAGAAGGTTCAGGAACAAGGTCGGAAGCCTTCTTCCGGGTGAAGATACCTTTAAGGCTAACATTTCCGTGGATACGGAACTGGGTGACTACAAGACCTGGATACAGCAGCTTAAGGACGCAAACGTTGAAGCTGTGCTCCTGGCAATACCTCCTGCTGCAGCTCAGGTGTTCATGTCCCAGGCCAAGGAAATGGAATATTTCCCTCAGTTCCTGGGAACGGGAGACTGGGATACCAAGGAGTTTGAGAAGTACATCACGGATAACCCGGAACTCAGCGTTTCGTATCCTTCCGTTCAGGCAGCGGATACCACTGATACTTATTCGACTTTTATCGATGCATATTATGCCAAATACGGAGAGAATGCTGCTGAGCCTTCAGGCTATATGGCGACGGCTTTTGACGCATATCTCATCATGATGAAAGGCATGGAGGATGCTTACGATAACGTTCTGGCAACTGATATGGATCAGCTCAGGGAGACAGCGGGCTCCGATGCCAAGGGCAAGGCTCTGGTGCAGACTTATGAAAATGCACTCGAGACGGGCATCCCTGCTGGTATACATATAAGAGATGCCATAAAGGACATATCGGACTTTGAAGGAGCGACCGGCATACTGAGTTATGACGGTACCACCGAAGTCAACAAGACCGTGACCATACTTCATTTCTTCAGAGGTACCAAGATGGATCCTTACACCGTCGAAGACGATAAGACGATCACGGGTGACGATACGCCTCTTACAGAGATCGAAGATATAGTGAATTCAAATTAACAGTATACAGTAAGGCAGGCTGAAGATCTGCAGTACTGAAAGATAATATAATCAACAAGGAGAAAACAAATGGAAGAAAATATCAAGAGCGCTATAGCACAGATCAGACCTTACTTACAGAGAGATGGCGGAGATATCGAATTCGTTGAATACACAGACGATCATATCGTTAAGGTACAGCTTCAGGGACACTGCGCAGGCTGCCCCGGTGCAACCATGACCATCAAGGGAGTGATCGAAAGACTCTTAAAGGAAACTTATCCTGAGATCCAGGGAGTAGAAGCAGTTTAATGAAGGCTGACTTCACGCTGGCTAAAAAATTCTCCAGAAACAACGTCAAGGGACTGGAACTCAGAACGGCATCCCTCACCAGAGCCGTGGTATTCAACACCTCCGGCAAAGGATACGAAAAGGTGAGGGAGGCTTATGATGCTTTTGTCAGGGAAGAGGAAGCGGGCGGAAACGTTCCTTCTGTCAGGATCAAGGGCATAGGAAAGTCTTACGAAGTAACGGGTGAAGATACTTTGAGGTTCCTTTCGAAGATAAATTTCGTAAATGAGAGCCATAATGAATTCATCGATTTCTTCAACAGAGAGACGGACTCCATAGGGGAGCCTGTCGAGCTTGATCTGGATGAGAAGGCTGCTCTTCTCAGGATGACGGCTGACGTGGAGTCGGAGGAGATTTTTTTTGATGGCCTATTGCCAATCATAGAAAAGTATGATATAGGTATATTAAAGAAGTAATCTGTTTCAGGGCGGGGTGGAAGTCCCCACCGGCAGTATAGTCTGCGAGCCGGAGGATTCGTCCGAAGGCTGATCCGGTGAGATCCCGGAACCCACAGTTATAGTCTGGATGGGAGAAACACGAGCATTTTTGACTTGTATTTTTTGTGAGCCTTGAAATATCTTCAAGGCCTTTTTAATGGTCCTGAAGATCAGGGCGGAAACTGAACAGATTCCCTCTCAAATATAAATTTGTGCCGGATCAAGCTAAGAGATCAGACTGAAATACAGGATCCGGCAGCGGACGAGGATCCGCAGAAAGGAATCAAAATGAACACACAGAACAACAGCACTAAACTTGCGAAGATGGCCATGCTGGTGGCAGTATCCATCGTACTGGTGGCTCTGATCCACCTTCCGATACTCCCCATGGTGCCTTTCCTGGAGTATGATCCGGCGGATATTCCCATCCTGCTTGGATCCTTTGCTTTCGGACCGGCGGCAGGGATCCTGCTCACCTTCGTTACAGCCATCCTGCAGGGAGTTACGGTATCTGCACAGTCCGGAGCTTACGGCATCATAATGCATATAATCGCCACTTCAGCTCTGGTGCTTGTTTCAGGCCTGATCTATTCGAGAGAAAAGACCAAGAAGAACGCCATCCTGGGACTTGTCTTAGGCACGCTTGCAATGGTATTTGTAATGATACCCGCTAACATGCTCATCACCACAAGATTCATGGGGCTTACACTTGAGGCACTGATGCCTTTCATGCCCTGGATCATACTGTTTAATTTCATCAAAGCCGGAGTGAACAGCATAGTTACCTTCCTCGTATATAAGAGGATCAGCCCGTTCCTCCACAAGTAAACCGATATATGGAGATTAAAAGAGTAATAAAAATTGAAAACGAAGAGGAGACCAGGGCCTTCGGCATAAGTCTTGCTGAAAATGCCATGCCCGGTGACGTTATCGCCCTGATGGGTGATCTAGGAACCGGCAAGACAGCCCTTACCAGATATATAGCTGAAGGTCTCGGGATCACCGGCAGGATAAGCAGCCCGACGTTCACCATAGTCAAGGAATACCGTTCGGGCAGGATCCCCCTCTACCATTTCGACGTCTACAGGCTGGCCGGAGATAACGATATACTCTCAGGGCAGGATATTTCAGGAGAAGAGGGAAGACCCATCAGAGAAAGAGCAATAGACGAACTCTTCAATATCGGAGCAGACGAATACTTTGAAGGGAATGGACTGACCGTCATAGAATGGGCGGATCTCATTGAGGAAGCCCTTCCTGAAAACACCATGAGGATATACATGGAGTACGGAGAAGAGGAAGGACAGAGGATATACAGATGTACATTTTAGCAATCGAAACTACGGGGCCTCATGGCTCCGTAGCTCTGATAAGCGACAAGGCATGCTTTGCCGCACATAGGGAGTCAAAGGAATCCATGAGCCACCTTAAGGACCTGATGCCCATGATAAAGGACATGATGGAAGAGGTGGAAGCGGATGAAAATGACATTTATGCCATCGCCTGCGACGTAGGTCCCGGATCATTCACCGGTATAAGGATCGGAGTATCCACAGCCAGAGCTCTGGCGCAGATCTGGGGAGTGCCTTGCATCAAGGTATCCTCCCTTTCCTCCGCTATCCTTAAAAAGAGACCTGAGGGCATGGATTTTTCGGATACCGTGGTCTGCGTCATTCTGAACGCCAGAAGGCGCCAGGTGTACGGATTCATCGACGGATATCTTGAAGAGGGGCCCTGGATGATCGACGACGTGATCAGGATATCTAAGGAAGAGATAAGGGGAACGAAGGAGATCCTTTTCTATGGGGACGGGATCGACTCATACGGTGATATCTTAAGAGAGGCATTTGAGGGAACAGATGTGAGATACCGCTTCGCTCCGGAAGAGATCAGGTATCAGGATGCATATGAGATCGCACAAGCGGGCCTGCTCAGGTATAACGTCGGCCAGACTGTGGAATATAAGGAGCTGCTTCCCGAATACATGAGGGAGGCTGAGGCAGAGACCAAACTGAAGGCAGGAGAACTTCCCATTTCCAGGCTTCCGAAACAGGAGTGACACGATGGATCTGTTGATAAGAAGAGCTGAAGAGGAAGACGTAAGAGCCATAGCAGAGCTTGAAGCGGTCTGCTTCATGGGAGAGGATCCCTGGTCAGAAGGAGCCTTATATAACGAGATCGTGGAGAATCACGACAGCACCCTTTATCTCGCTGCGATATCCGATGACGGGATCGTGGGCTATATGGGAGTGTGGAAGATCCTGGATGAGGGACACATCACAAACGTAGCGGTGGATCCGGGTCACAGGAGAAAGCATATAGCTGAATCTCTGATCTCGGAGATGATAAGGCTTACATCTGAAACAGGAATAAACAGATGGACTCTGGAAGCAAGGGTGGATAATGAACCTGCGATAAAGCTCTATGAAAAAATGGGGTTCGAAGGCGTTGGGGTGCGTCCTGAATATTACGAATACGACGGAACTGACGCCCTTATCATGTGGAAGGGCCATGAGGAATGAAAGATAACAAATTTTTGACACTTGGAATAGAAACGTCCTGTGATGAGACGGCGATCTCGGTGGTCGCCGACGGGAGAGAAGTCCTCTCAAACGTCATCTCATCGCAGATCGATATATTTAAGAACTACGGCGGAGTAGTGCCTGAGATCGCGTCCCGTCACCACCTGGAGAACATCAACGGCGTGCTCACGGCCTCGCTGGATGAAGCGGGGGTCACCATGGATGACATTGATCTTATCGGAGTGACCATGGGCCCCGGACTTGTGGGAGCGCTGCTCATGGGAGTATCAACTGCCAAGGCCATAGCTTTTGCAGCTAAGAAGCCGATCGCAGGCGTCCATCATCTCAACGGACACATAAGCGCAAACTATATCCAGCATCCGGAACTGGAGCCTCCTTTCATGGCTCTCATCACTTCCGGAGGTCATACGGAGATCGTTCAGGTGGACGATTACGATAAACTTACGGTCCTGGGGGGCACCAGGGATGACGCCGTCGGAGAATGTTACGACAAGGTCGCCCGCGTACTGGGACTGGGATATCCCGGAGGTCCCAAGATAGACAGGATCTCTAAGGAAGGTGATCCCGAAGCCATCCACTTCAAGAGGGTATATCTCGAAAAGGACAGCCTTGACTTCAGTTTTTCCGGACTCAAGACAGCCGTTCTTAACTACCTTAATTCCGAGAAACAGGCCGGCAGAGAGGTGAACCGCGCAGACGTGGCAGCATCCTTCCAGCAGGCGGTGATGGACGTAATAGTCAAAAAGGCCATGGACGCCTGTGACTTAAGAGGAGAAAAAAAGCTTGTGCTGGCAGGGGGAGTTGCAGCTAATTCCAAATTGAGGGAGATGCTGGACATCGCCTGCAGGAAAAAGCACATTTCGCTGTACTATCCGGCGCCGATACTTTGCACGGATAACGGAGCTATGATAGCCTGTGCAGCCTACTATAAATATAAAAAACAGGGACCGGACGGACTGGATATGGATGCCTATCCCTTCCTTGAACTTTGATCTTAAATGATAATACTCTCAGCTAACAAGTTAACAAAGGCCT
>JAZQAY010000058.1:0-24770 GCA_045545455.1 Anaerovoracaceae bacterium
GGTCTGCTATCTTTTCAACAACAGGCTCATGGTTGACTCCAGGATCCGGTTCAGGTCTTGTCTCCGGGACAGTGTCCTTCTCATGCTCCTGCATGGTCTCAGCCTTATTCTCCAGCGAACTCAGGATAGCCTTTATATCGACCTGCTCACCTTCAGACTTTCTTTCAGGAGACTCAGTCTTAAATACTCTGTCTCCAGAAGAATTTCCCCTCATGAACGAAGGAATGCCTTCCATCTTTTCCATGCGGCTGTAGACCTGATCGACAGCGTTCACAACCGCATCTTTAGTTGAAAGCGCCTGAGAAACAGCCTCACCTATAAACTCAGCCACTTTGCCCTCTTCGTCGAACCTTACTTCCCTTTTATTGGGGTGTATGTTGACGTCAAGTCCTGAAGGATCCACGTCCAGGAAAAGGAAGCACACCGGATATCTTCCCTCAAAAAGCCTCTCCCTGTAGCCGTATGACACTCCCCTCTCCATTACCCTGGAATCCACCGATCTTCCGTTTACAAAGAATATCTGTGAGATCCTGGATGACTTGGAAAAAGCCGGAGTGGAAATATATCCTTCCACCGACATGCCGTCACGGCTGTAATCCACGGGTACCATATGCTGCCCGTCAACGTTGGGATAGACTCTTAAGATAGTCTTGAATCTGTCTCCGTCCCCCAGAGTCGAGAAAACGATCTTATCATTATTTATAAACCTGAACTTGATGTCCTTATACGCCAGCGCCATACGGCTTATGAAGTCGATAATGAGACCCGCCTCAGTGCTGACCGATTTAAGGAATTTAGCTCTGGCGGGAGTGTTATAGAATAGATCCGTAACCACTACGGTAGTACCGTCGGGACATCCTGTCTGTTCACTGGTCAGAAGCCTTCCGCCTCTGAACACCAGTCTGGTTCCCGTTCTGGTCCCCGCCTCTTTAGTGATCATCTCCGTCTGTGACACCGCACAGATCGAAGCAAGGGCCTCTCCCCTGAATCCCAGAGTCTCTATGGAGTCCAGATCTATGGCTCTCTCTATCTTGGAAGTGGCATGCCTGAGGAAAGCCATTTCAGCCTCGTTCTCAGGTATACCGCAGCCATTATCTGTAACTCTTATGTAGGTCTTGCCGCCGTTTTTGATCTCGCAGATGATGGAAGTTGCACCGGAATCGATGGAATTCTCAACCAGTTCCTTGACTATTGACAGCGGTCTGTCCACCACTTCGCCTGCAGCGATCTTGTCTGATACTGTTTTGTCTAATATTCTGATCATAATTTTCTCTTCAGTTCTTCTAATATTTTGATAGCTTCCGAAGGCGTCACATTCATCAGATCCAGCTCCCTGAGCCTCGTTATTATGGGATCAGGGGTCAGATCGAACAACGACATCTGAACGTCTTCAGCTGCTTTGTTTGCATTTATTATATCTGCAGGACTGTACTCGATCACTTTTCCGTTACGCAGTTTATTGCTGTCTTCCCTGTTCTCCAGTTCAGCCAGCTTATTCTCCGCTCTTTCAAGCAGTCCTGATGGTACTCCTGCCAGTTTGGCGACCTGTATACCATAGGAACGGGATGCGCTTCCTTCTGCGATCTTATGAAGGAATACCACGTTTCCCCCGGTCTCAGAAACCTCTACGTTAAGGTTTTTGACGCCCGGTATCTCGTCTTCAAGGACAGTAAGCTCATGGTAATGTGTCGCAAACAGCGTCCTGATATGGGTCGTCTTGCTGCAGAGTTCCTCCACTACCGCCCAGGCGATGCTCAGGCCGTCATATGTGGAAGTCCCCCTGCCTATCTCGTCCAGGATGATGAGAGATCTGGGACCTGCATTCTTGAGTATGTACGAGAGTTCTGACATCTCCACGAAGAAGGTGGACTGACCCTGAGCCAGATTGTCGGAAGCTCCTATACGGGTGAATATCCTGTCACATACCCCGATCCTTGCGGATTCAGCAGGTACGAAACAGCCCGCCTGTGCCATAAGGACTATCAGCGCAGTCTGTCTCATATATGTGGACTTACCGGCCATATTGGGTCCTGTGATCAGTAGCATGGACTGGTCTTTATTGTTTATATAGGTATCGTTTGAGATAAACAATCCGTTTTCAACGGTCTGCTCTATTACGGGGTGTCTTCCCTTCACTATGTTTATCTCGAACGAATCATCGATCACAGGCTTGACGTAATCAAGCTTTTCGGAGACATATGCAAATGATACCAGCACGTCGAGATCCGATATCGCTTCTGAAGTCTCCTGGATGTCCCTTACGAAGGTCTGTATGTATTCCCTGAGTTCCACGAAGAGGCGGTACTCCAGATCATTAATCTTCGCTTCAGCGTTAAGCACCAGGTTCTCCATCTCCTTGAGTTCAGGTGTAATATACCTCTCTCCGTTCACCAGAGTCTGTTTCCTGATATAGTCCTCGGGCACCTGATCAGTAAAGGACTTGGAGACCTCGATGTAGTATCCGAAAACCTTGTTGAAGCCGACTTTGACCGTCTTGATCCCGGTCCTCTCCCTCTCCTTTTGTTCGAGTGATGAAATCCATTCCTTGCCGTCCCTTATGGAGAACTTAAGGTCGTCCAGTTCCCTGGAATAACCGTCCTTTATGAGGCCGCCCTCCTTGATGGTGAAACCTGCATCCTCTGAAATAGCCCGCTCTATCCTGTCGTGGATCTCACTGAAATCGTGGATCCTCGAATCGATGTCCCTGAGGATCTCAGAAGATGTGTTTGCCAGTTCATCCTTTATGTCAGGAAGGACAGCTATGGAGTTTCTCAATGCGATGAGATCCTTGCCGTTGGCGTTGCCGTAGGCTACTCTTCCCATCAGCCTCTGGAAGTCATAGATCTGCTTAAGAGATTCACGGATGTTGTTCCTTGTAAGGTACTCGTTAAAGAGCTCCTCCACGCCATCGAGCCTGCTGTTTATCTCCCCGTGATCATTAAGAGGCTCTCTCAGCCATTGTCTCAGGCGCCTGGAACCCATGGCAGTCCTGCACTTGTCAAGGACTCCCAGAAGGCTTCCCTTTACGTTCTTGTCATAAAGAGTTTCCGTGATCTCCAGGTTCCTTATGGTTGACTTATCCAGCGTCATATGGGAACCGATCTCGTAGTGATTTATATGCGTAAGTGCCCTGAGATCCTGCTTCTGAGTTTCAAACAGATATGAAAGAAGGGCTCCGAGAGCCATTATATCAGCGCCGTTACCGTCCAGACCCAGACTCGTGAGGGATATGGTCCCGAACTGAGCAAGTATCATATCCTTCATGCTCTTTTCGTTATACGTCACCTGAGGCATGATATCAAAAAAAGCATCTGTGAGCAGTTTAAGTTCATCCATATCCACAACGCTGCTCAGGTCTTCACTTATAATGATCTCGCTGGCCTTGATCTTCACCAGTTCATTTAAAAGCGTCTGATATACGTCCGGTCCGTGATACTCCGTAAGATACAGCTCTCCTGTGGAAATATCCGAGTAGCATACCGATAACTCAGATGACTCCTCATCATAATAGACAGATGCTATATAGTTGTTCTCTGTCTCCTTCAGCATGGTGCCGGAAGTAAGAGTTCCAGGAGTGACCACGCGGATAACGTCGCGCTTAACGAGACCCTTGGCCAGAGCCGGGTCTTCCATCTGCTCGCAGATAGCTACCTTGTAGCCTCTTTCGACTAAGCGCGCAATATATGTATCAGCGGCATGAAAAGGAACGCCGCACATTGGCGCGCGCTCTTCAAGTCCGCAGTTTCTTCCTGTTAATGTAAGTTCGAGTTCTTTTGATGCCAGTTTTGCGTCATCAAAGAACATCTCGTAGAAATCCCCGAGCCTGTAAAAAAGGATACAGTCCTTGTACTGCTCCTTGGTTTCCAGATATTGCTCCATCATCGGGGAAAGTTTCGCCATGTTGTCTTATTCCTTATCTTAAAAGTTATCCAGTAAGGCCGGGACCGGCCCGGCCTTACTGCGAAAGTGTTTTTAACTGTTATTTGTTCTTCTTTGCGTTGTAAGCCTTGATGCCTTCCTTAATGATGTTGATACCGGCCTTCATGTCTTCAGCCTTGAGAACATATGCGATACGGATATCGGACTGTCCTACGCCCTTGGTTCCGTAGAATCCGCCTGCGGGAGCGAACATGCATGTCTCTCCGTTTACGTCGAATTCCTGAAGAAGGAACATTAAGAAATCTTCAGCATTGTCAACGGGAAGCTGGCAGGTGATGTAGAATGCACCTTCAGGAACACCGTACTTGATGCCTTCGATCTCGTTCAGCGCTTCAACGGATACGTTTCTTCTGTACTCGTATTCCTTCTTGATATCGTCGAAGTATGAAGGATCGAGGTTGTAGAGAGCAGCAGATCCTACCTGATCAAGTGTGGGTACGCATAGTCTTGCCTGGCAGATCTTCATGAGGTTCTTCATGAGTTCCTCGTTCTTGGAAGCGATGGAACCGATACGAGCGCCGCATGCGGAGAATCTCTTGGAAACGGAGTCAACGATGATCACGTTCTGAGCTGCTTCCTTGTAAGCGCCGAAGGTGGACATTGACTTTCCGTCGTATACGAATTCTCTGTAAACTTCGTCGCAGATCAGGTAAAGGTCGTTCTTAACAACGATATCAATGATGAGATCCATTTCTTCCTTGGTGAGCACCTTTCCTGTAGGGTTGCCGGGGTTGATGATGGCGATAGCCTTGGTCTTGTCTGTGAGAACGCCTTCGATCTTTTCTCTTACAGCATACTGATATCCGTCTTCAGCAGTTGTGGGGATGGCTACGATGTTTCCGCCTGCAGCCTTGATGAAGGTCTTGTAGTTTGTATAGAAAGGTTCAGCCATGATAACTTCATCGCCGGGATCGAGGATAGCTGTCATGATCATGCTGAGAGCTTCAGATCCGCCGTTGGTGATCAGGAGATCCTTTTTCTCGAAATCAAGACCGATTCTCTTGTAGTATCCGACCAGTGCGTCCAGGAGTTCAGGAATACCCTGGGAATTAGCATAGGCAAGCACTTCCTGATCGAAGTTCTGAACTGCATCGAAGAATGCTCTGGGGGTCTTGATATCGGGCTGGCCGATATTCAGTCCATAGACCTTCTTGCCTGCTGCTCTTGCCTGGTCGGCATAAGGAACGAATTTTCTGATGGGAGATAATTCCATCTCCTGGATTTTCTGTGAAAGCTTCATTTTTTGACTTCTCCTTTTTCCTTAAAAATTTTAGCTTTTATTATCTATTTTTCCAACTCACTGTGTGAGTTTTCAACTATGTCGTTTATATCTTTGTCAGAAAGGATCTCTCCCTCTCCGAAAGACTTTTTCATGTACAGAAGATACTCGATATTGCCTTTGGCGCCTGTTATAGGGCTGAAGGACAGCCCACAAGGGGTCAAACCGGCGTTTTCAGCGTATTTTATCACGTTTTGGATAACTTCCCTGTGTACGGACTTATCCCGGACTATACCGCCCTTTCCGACCTTCTCCCGTCCCGCCTCAAACTGGGGTTTGACCAGGGATACCATCCTGCCGTCTTCCTTAAGAAGAGCAGAAGCTACGGGAAGGACCAGATTAAGGCTTATGAACGAAACGTCTATGGATATGAAGTCCAGTTTCTCAAAATTATCCGTATCCAGATCCCTGATATTGGTCTTTTCCATGACCACCACCCTGGGATCCACCCTTAAGCTGTATGCAAGCTGGTTTGTTCCGACATCCAGGGCATAGACCTTTGATGCTCCGTTCTGCAGCATGCAGTCGGTAAAACCTCCAGTTGAAGACCCTATATCCATGCAGATGTTATCCTTAAGATCGAGCTCCCAGGTTTTTATGGATTTCTCGAGTTTAAGTCCTCCTCTGCTGACATAAGGACAGGTGTCACCTTTAACGTGAATATCGGAATCTTCGCTGACCATGGTTCCGGCCTTGTCATAGCGCTCCTGCCCTATGAAGACGAGTCCGGCCATTATAGCACGTTTAGCCTTCTCGCGGGATTCAAAATATCCCTTTTCTACCAAGAGTACGTCCAGTCTTACCTTCATCTGAACAGACCGCCTCTCTTCCTGTCAGCGCTGAAGTGGGCAATTATGGAATCTGCTATTTTTTCAGGTGACAGTCCGTACATATCTGCCAGCTGTTCAAAGGTTCCGTGAGTGACGAAGGTATCAGGCCATCCATAACGGAGAACCTTGCAGTTCCTGTCCATGAGGCTCTTGGAAAGACTGTCTCCGAATCCGCCTGTAACTATGTTGTCCTCTATGGAAACGACATACCTGGCATGTTCTTCATAGACGCTGATATCAAGAGGCTTGGCTCTGGATACGTCCACCAGGCCGCATTTATATCCTCTGCTCTCCAAGATATTCCTGACTTCACAGGCTGTATCGTACATCTTTCCCAGAGTCCAGATGTCTATCTCCTTACCAGAGAAGACTCTCCTTGAACCTGTAACGTTCAGATCAGTTGACATAACTTCGTTACTGCAAACTGCTTCACCTCTGGGATATCTTATAGCCACCGGGCCGGCCTGTTCAGCCGCCCAGTCCATCATATCCCTGAGTTCTTCTGCGTTTTTAGGAGCAAGCACTGTCATGCCCGGCATGGTATTCAGATATGAAAGATCGAAGATACCGTGATGTGTCTCCCCGTCTGCACCTACTACTCCTGCCCTGTCTATCAGGAAAACCACGTGGAGCCCCTGAAGGCAGATATCTTCGAGAAGCTGGTCGTATGCTCTCTGAAGGAAGGATGAATATATGCAGACCATTGGCTTCAGTCCTGCCTTGGCAAGACCTGCAGCAAACGTCACCCCGTGCTCTTCGGCTATACCCACGTCGAAATACCTCTCCGGTATCTCTATGGAAATATCCTTGAGTCCTGTGGCTTCTCCCATGGCGGCTGTGATGGCTACGATCTTTTCATCCTTTTTAGCCATCTCCAGGATATGTTCACCCATGACCTTGGAGAAACTTGGATTGGTGCCTTTCTTCCTGACTTCTCCCGTCTCGGGATCGAAGGGTCCTATACCGTGGAATTTTCTGGGGTATTTCTCAGCTATTGAATAGCCTTTTCCCTTCTTGGTAAGGCAGTGGATCACAACAGGTTCATCAAGAGACCTTGCCTTATTCAGCGCATTTATGATCTCTTTGATATCGTGACCGTCTATGGGTCCCAGATAGGTCATTCCAAGATTCTCAAAGAATACCCCGGGATTATTCATTATGGTATATTTCAGGTCGTTCTTGAAGTTGGCAAGTCCCTGTGCTATGCCATGTCCTGCCCTGGATCCGTCGATCTTATCCTTTACGAATTTTTTGGCGCTCCTGTATCCCTGTGACGTACGGATGGCACCCAGATATTTGGAAATGCCTCCTACGTTTTTCGATATCGACATGCCGTTGTCATTTAAGATGACGATGACCTTGTTCTTTTTAAAGCCGAGGTTATCCATGGCTTCATAGGCCATTCCCCCTGTCAGGGAACCGTCGCCGATAACTGCGATCACTTCATTCTTCTCACCCTTTATATCTCTTGCGGCAGCCATTCCGCAGGCAAGGGAAAGAGACGTGGTGGAATGCCCCGTGTCAAAGATATCGTGTTCGGATTCCTTCACCTTAGGGAAGCCGCTCATGCCCCCGAACTGACGCAGGGTATCGAAGCCTTCAGCTCTTCCCGTAAGGATCTTATGCACGTATGCCTGATGGCCAACGTCCCATATTATCTTGTCATTGGGGCTGTCAAAGACCTTGTGAAGGGCGATGGAAAGCTCTACGACTCCGAGATTTGAAGCCATATGACCGCCTGTCACAGAGACCTTTTCTACAAGGAATTCCCTGATCTGGACTGCCAGGAGCTCCATCTCCTTTTCCGACATGTTCTTAAGATCTTCGGGAAAATTGTATTCTGTTAATTTCTTCATCTATTTCGTCCTGTTTCTTAATTCTTTTATGAGTTTTGCAAAAAACTCAGCGTTATCGTAATAATCAGCGATAGCGTCCAGAGCTGCATCCGAAAGCTCGTCAAGCCTCTTATAAGCAGCATCCAGTCCATAGATGGACGTATAGGTATTCTTATTGTCTTTCTGATCCTGTCCTACGTTCTTACCCAGTTCCTCTACGTTGCCCACGACATCAAGTATGTCGTCCACGATCTGGAATGAGAGTCCCAGATTCTCAGCATAAACATCCATTTTTTCGATCGTGTCAGAGCTGGCATTACCCATGTAGAGACCTGCTCTGATGGCAGCCTTGATAAGAGCTCCTGTCTTGTTTATGTGTATGTATTCCAGCATCTCGCCCGAGATATCCGAATCTTCGCTTTCGATATCCGATACCTGTCCTGCCACCATGCCCCTGCAGCCGGCACCCTTGGCGATCTCATAGGATGCCTTGACCCTCTTGGTCATCTGCTCAGCATCGTCGAAATACATCATCATATCCTTATACATGGCTTCGAAAGCCGTGTTAAGAAGGCCGTCTCCGGCAAGGATAGCCAGGGCCTCGCCATACACTTTGTGGTTGGTGGGAAGTCCCCTCCTCAGGTCGTCATTATCCATGGCAGGAAGGTCGTCGTGTATAAGGGAATACGTGTGGATATATTCGATCGCAATGGCATAAGGAAGCGCCTCCTTGATGTCTCCGCCTGCAAACTCACAGGCAGCCAGGAGAAGCACCGGCCTCAGCCTCTTGCCTCCTGCAGTCAGGCTGTATTTCATAGCATCATATAGAGAGATGCTCTTATTATCGATGACCGGAATGAAATCCAGCAAATGCTTGTTTACTATGGCTTTATAATCGTCAAACTGTCTTTCCATCATAAACCTCTATCTTGCCTTTAGTCTCAATCAGCGTCTTTTTGCATTCCTCGTAGGCTTTCATGCCTTCTTCATAGGCCTTGAGTGCCTCGTCAAGAGTAACGTCCTCTTTTCTTATGACGCCGGCCTTTTCTTCAAGTATCTTAAGTTTCTCCTCAAACATTTTCTATTCTCACCCTTACCTTTCCGGACCTGAACACGATGTCATACTCTCCGTCCTTCAGTTCTTCGGGAGTCCTTATCACGCGTCCGTCGCTTTCGATCACGGCATATCCTCTTTCCATTATCCGGTGAGGATCATTCTGTTCAAGTATAAGTTTGTATCTTTCTATTTCGTTGTATCTGTTCAGAAGAAGCAGATCCATATCCTGCTTCATCCTGGTATAAGCCTGTTCCGTTTTAAGTTCTGCGACCCTCAGTAAGTTCTTCAGGTTGAGCAGCATTTCCGAACTGAACTTATTCAGTCTGTCAACAAGCTCTCCTATATCAGGCACAGCCAAATCTGCTGCTGCTGTAGGAGTTTCAGCTCTCATATCTGCCACGAAGTCGGATATCGAGAAATCTATCTCATGACCGACAGCGGATATTACCGGTATCCTCGAATCGAAGATGGCTCTTGCCAGGATCTCCTCGTTAAATGCCCAGAGATCCTCCTGAGATCCTCCTCCCCTTCCGACTATAAGGGTATCGATATCATCGTAATTATCGTTAACGAATTTTAGCATTCCGGCTATATCAGCCGCTGCTCCGTCTCCCTGTACCTGTACAGGAAAAACTATGATATCCACAAGCTCATTTTTTGATCTTATTATCTTGATTATATCCTTGACAGCAGCACCTGTTGAAGATGTGAGGATCCCTATCTTATGTGGAAAAGCGGGTATCGGTTTCTTATGAGCAGGATCGAACAGACCTTCCTTTTCAAGCTTTTCCTTCATAAGCTGAAAAGCCATCGAAAGGCCTCCCTCACCGGCGACCTGGATGTTTCTGACGAAAAGGCTGTAATATCCTCCTCTTCTGTATACATTCACCTTGCCTGAAGCTGTTATCTCAAGCCCGTCCCCAAGCTCGTACTTAAGAGTCTTCACATATGAAGAAGGCAGGAAGCAGTTGACCTTGGAATTCTCGTCGTTCAGGCTGAAATATACGTGGCCTGAGCTGTGATATTTCAGGTTGGATATCTCCCCCGTCACTGCTACGTTCATAAGGAGCGTATCGCTGTCGAATACCCTGGCTATATAATCATTCAGTTGTGTAACTGTAATAGGCCTTAAAGCCATCGATCACCTCGAATAGTAGTTTTTCATGCCAAGAAGTGCAACTCCTACAGCATTGTCTCCCGAAAGTTCCGGGGCCCCGAAGACGTAATCTATACGGTCTCCGAGTTTATCATTTATGTAATTCCTCAGATATCCGGAAGATGAGACTCCACCCGCAAATATAACCCGGCTGGTCCCATATTTATCAGCAAGCTGAAGCGTCATGTCACAGACCGCTTTACCGAGCTTATCAAAAAGTTCTCTTACAAGAGGAGCTGTGTTTTCACCTGATCCAAGAAGCGTTTCCGCTCTTCTCACGGACTGAGTCTCAATGCCGCTGAGATTCATGTATCCCTCATTTACCTTTATGGGCTTAAGAAAGCCGGAGGGCATATCTGCCGAAAGAGCAGCCTTGTCCATCTCTTCGCCTGCAGGAAACAGATATCCAAGCCTTACACCGAGCCTGTCTATCACCTGACCAAGAGCTATATCAAGAGTGCCTCCTACGATCTCGTCCTTGTATACAGCTTCAGTAGTGCCTCCTGAAAAGTGGAAGAATAATATATCATCTTCATCTTTTAACGGCGAGTAAAACTTTATCGCTTCTATATGCCCCTCCTGATGAGATGTTTCAAAAAGAGGCACTCCAAGGGCTGATGCGATCTCAGAAGCACAAGCCGTGCCTGCGGTGAAGCAAGGCATGTAACTCCCATCCCTGGGTCTGGGTTTTTCTGATACTGAGACAAGCATGATACTGTCCCTGTATTCCATGACCTGCTTCATGACTTCAGGAAGTCTCTGGACGTGATTGAAGAAAGCCTGAGACTGTCTCATTCCCCTCTCGCCTTCCGATACTTCCAGAAGTTCACGGTGGCTGAATATGATCTTTCCATCACTGTCTACTAAGGCAGCTGAAGTTCTGTAATTGCTTGTGTCTATCCCCAGAAAAAGATCAGGCATCTATCTTACCCAGTATCGCGTTTATAAATTTGCCGGAATTCTCCGTTCCGTACTTCTTTGATAATTCAACAGCCTCGTTTATGGCTACTGCCTTGGGAACATCATCGATATGGAGTATCTCCGCTGCTGCCACTCTGATGATAGCCAGATCAGTCCTGGCCATCCTTCCGGTGGTCCACTTGTCAGATACGCTGTTTATGATGCCGTCGATCTCATCCCTTCCGGATGAAAGCTTGCTGAGGACATTCATCACGTAAGATCTCTGCCCTCCGAGTTTCTCTTCACCGATCCATTTTTCTGGATCTTCTCCCCAGCCGTTGTTTGCGTCTATCTCGAATGCCTTAAGTACGGCGAATTCTCTTGCTTCTTTTCTCTTCATTTATCTTTCTTTTCCTGTTCTTTATTATCTCTGCTTACGCCCTGTATATGTATATCTATTTTTTTAATATCATATCCCACAGAGTTCTTCACAGCAGCTTTTACAGCTGACTGTATATCCCATGAAACAGCAGGGATCTTATATCCGAAGATAACGTCGATATACACGCTTATCTCAGCATTGTCCTTATCCGGATCTCCGTCCAGCTTAAAGTCCAGCACCCTGGAAACGCCTTCACAGGCTGCCGCTGCTTCCGTTCCTGATTCAGTGATCAGCTCTCTCAATATCTTAATGTCAGGGCCTTTATCTTTTGGCATAATGCACCTACCTATACAAAATATATTATACTAAAAACATGCTCCTATTTCAACATATAAACTATTCCGAAAAAATGTATATTTAAACGAACAAAAGATCTTCACCGGCACACAAAAAGCCCCCTGCGCTTGCAGAGGGCTTATAGTTTGGATCTTTACAGTGTAGCATCTACCGGTTCAGGAAGTCTTTCAATAATTGACTGCATGAGGCTGTCAGTTGTAGGAAGAGGATCAACCACAGGACCGTCTGCTACTGCTACAAGCTTGGCGTCAACGGGCTTAAGCACGTCGCCGAATACTTCACCGATAATGGAGTACTTGTAAACAGGACATGTGTCGCACATCTCTTCTGAGATGTCATCTGTGTCATCCCAAGGAGTATCGACCTCGAAGATGTGAGCTATCTCCTGAGCAACTTCCCAGTTGGACATCATGATGCCTTCATCGATAGCAGCTTCAACAGCCTGGAGTCTTCTCTCAGTGTTGGTAAAGGTACCGTTTGTGGAAGCAAATCCGGTTCCGGGAACGAATACGTCAGCCTTTTCACCGAGCTCTGTAAGATGTGTATCACATACAGCAAGGAATTCAAGAGCATCAGTATCGATAGGTGCGTTTTCACCGAATACCACGAGAGCCTTGACTCCTTCAAGTGCTTCAGCACCTGCGGTGATTCCAAGGTCAATGAGACCCTGAGAATTGTTCTTGGGCTTGATCTGAAGGATACCGTCACGAGGCTTACCGATGTGACCTGCTGCAAGTGCGATGTCAGCTACCAGTGTAGCGCCATCTGTTGTCAGCATGTTCTGCTGGTAAACTATCATGGCCTTCTTAGCCTTCATGTATTCGTCAGCTACTGCCTGAGCTTCGGCTGATACTTCAACTCCCTCGAGGCTTGCCTTGAACTCATCGATTCCTTCAAGCTTATCAGCCTTGCCGGTGTTTACGATGGCCTTGGCGATCTGCTTGAGATATCCGAGGTCATTCTCGCCTGAGCAGAGATTGATGAGCTTAGCTCCTCTTTCCTGAGCCTGCTTGATCTTAAGATCGATGACTCTGGAGTCTGCAGCTTCATAACCGATCCTCAGGATGAGGTTGGTTGAAAGAAGTTCATCGATTGTGTTGGGAGAAGCATCGAATCCGAGAACCTTCTTAAGACCGGATTCGCGGTTGTTAAGGCAGAGTACCTTAGCTCCCATAGCTTCAGCCATGACCTTCATAGCGTAAGCTTCTTCATTGGTATATCTGTCGGAAATAGCTACAGCGATAGCGTCCTTTCCGTACTTCTGACCTGTGATCTGGCACTTCTTGGCGATGAGCATGAGTGCTTCGTGGTAGTCAGCTTCTCTGAACATGCCATCTTCCTTGATGAAGCAGTCTTCAACTTTTCCTTCAAGTATAGCACCGTCAAAGCCCCACTTACCTCTTCCGCAGGCAAGTCCCTTGTTCACAACGCCGTCCTTGGCAGGGTTAGCCTTGATGAGCATATCGCCATAGGATTCGAGGTTAAGAGTACATCCGACTGAGCACATTGAACATGTGGTAGCTGTGCACTCTGTATCAACAGGTACTTCCTTGACCATTGATGTTCTTTCCTGAAGAGCACCTGTAGGACATACGGATACGCACTGTCCGCAGGAAATACAGCCGGATTCGATGAGAGGCTTCTCCATGTTAGGTTTAACTACTGTATCGAATCCACGGTTTACGAGACCGAGAGCTCCAACTCCCATTACCTCATCGCAGACTCTTACGCAGAGACCGCAGAGGATGCACTTGTTGGGATCGCGTACGATGAACGGATGGTCATCGTGGAATTCGATGGTTGACTTCTCGCCTGCAAATCTTTCAGGATGTACGTCGTACTGGTTTGCAAGGTCGATGAGCTTGCACTCGAAGTAGTCGTGGCAGCCGCATTCCAGACATCTGGATGCTTCAGCCATAGCCTGCTCTTCTGTGTATGCGCAGGGGATAACTTCTGAGAAGTTGTCCTTTCTCTCCTCTGCGCTTAACTGAGGAAGTTCAGGTCTGCACATTCTTTCTCTGTCTTCGAAGTCTTCAGCAGTGATATCGTCACGGGTAACAACGAATCTCTCTCTGTACTTGATGTCTTCTCCGAAGAGATATGCATCGATAACGTCTGCAGCCTTCTTAGCATCTGCGATAGCTTCGATGGCAATAGAGATCTTATCATTACCGCAGTCACCGCCGGCGAATACTCCGGGGATGGAGGTCATGAATGTTTCCTTATCGTAAGCGATAGCGCCCTTTCTGGTCTTGTCGCCTGTGAAGATGGAAGTATCAACTGCCTGACCGATGGCAAGGATCATTGTGTCGAGAGCGATGGTCTCGGTCTTTCCTTCAACGGGAACAGGTCTTCTTCTTCCGGATTCATCAGGTTCACCCAGTTCCATTACCTGAAGGATGACTTCCTTGACGTGGCCGTTCTCATCCTTAACGATCTCAAGAGGGTTGGTGAGGTTCTTGAAGATAACTCCCTCTTCCTCTGCTTCTTCGATCTCCACCATATCAGCGGGCATCTCGTCCTTGGTACGGCGATAGATGTTATATACTTCCTTGGCACCCATTCTTACAGCTGTACGGCAGGCGTCCATAGCGGTGTTTCCTCCGCCGACGATAGCAACCTTGTCGCCCAGCTTGATCTCTTCGTTGGTAACTACCTTCCTTAAGAAGTCGATACCGCCTATAACTCCGTCAGCATCTTCTCCCTTGCAGCCAACGCCGGTGGATACCCATGCGCCGATTCCGAGGAGAACTGCGTCGTGATCAGCTCTGATGGTCTCGAAAGGAATGTCCTCTCCGACCTTGCAGTTGGTGATGATATCTACTCCCATAGCTTCGATGGTAGCGATCTCTTCATCAAGGACTGCCTTGGGAAGTCTGTATTCAGGAATACCATATCTGAGCATACCGCCGCAGTTAGGCATTGATTCGTAGATAGTTACGTCATGTCCCATCTGACGGAGGAAATATGCTGCGGATAATCCCATGGGGCCGCCGCCTATGATGGCTACGGACTTACCTGTATCCTCTTCGCATTCAGGAACGAACATCTCGCCTGCTAGATCCTGATCTGCTGCGAATCTCTTTAACTGCTGGATGGTGATAGGCTCATCTATGAGGCCTCTTCTGCACTCAGCTTCACAGGGATGAGGACATACTCTTCCGAGTGATGCGGGAAGAGGGATCTTGTCCTTGATAAGTTCAAGAGCCTTGTCGAATTCGCCGTTTGCGATGAGTCCTACGTAGCCCTGGCAGTCGGTATGGCCGGGACATGCGATGACGCAGGGCGGACGGCAATCACCTGTGTGGTTGGAAAGTAAGAGTTCCAGGTTGGTCTTTCTGGATTCGATTACTCTCTCTGTCTGTGTATTTACTACCATTCCGGGTGAGATCTCTGTAGCGCAAGCCTTGCAGAGCTTGGGGTTGCCCTCAACTTCGCACATACAGAGTCCGCAGGAACCGTAGATCTTGGTTCTTTCATCATAGCAAAGAGTAGGAATAAAAATGTCGTTTTCCCTTGCGACTTCCAAGATAGTCTGACCGGGGAATCCTGTAACTTCTTTGCCGTTTATATTCAGTAAGAATTTGTTCATTTTATTACCTCCTCCCCTATCAAATCTTATCTATTGCGCCAAACTTGCAGTTATCGAGACACTTGCCGCACTTGATGCACTTATCCTTATCGATCGTGTGCTTCTCCTTAACGCTTCCGGAAATAGCTCCAACAGGGCAGTTCCTTGCGCAAAGAGTACATCCCTTACACTTGTCATTGATGCTGAACTCGATGAGAGCCTTGCAGGAATGAGCTGTGCACTTGTGGTTGTAGATGTGGTCTTCGTACTCGTTTCTGAAGTGACGTATGGTTGAAAGTACGGGGTTGGGAGCTGTCTGACCGAGTCCGCAGAGTGAACCCTGCATAACCTTGGTAGCCAGTTCCTGAAGGAGTTCGATATCTCCGTCTCTTCCTTCACCCTCGGTGATCCTTGTAAGGATCTCAAGGAGTCTCTTGGTACCGATTCTGCAGTAGTTGCACTTACCGCATGACTCGTCTCTGGTGAAGGTGAGGAAATATCTTGCCATATCTACCATACAGGTATCTTCGTCCATTACGATCATACCGCCGGAACCGACGATAGCGCCTGTCTTGGTGATATCTTCATATGTAACCAGTGTATCCGCAAGAGAAGCAGGGATACATCCGCCTGAAGGTCCGCCCATCTGAACGGCCTTGAACTGCTTGTCGTTCTTGATACCGCCGCCGATACCATAGATGATGTCCTTGATGGACATGCCCATGGGAACTTCTACTAAGCCGCCCTTCTTGATCTTGCCGGCCAGAGCGAATACCTTGGTTCCGGGTGACTTCTCAGTACCGAACTTGGCAAATGCTGCTCCGCCGTTATATACGATCCAGGGAACGTTGGCGAGAGTCTCAACGTTGTTGATATCGGTAGGCTTCTGCCAGAATCCCTTAGCTGCAGGGAAAGGTGGTTTAAGTCTCGGCATACCTCTTTCACCTTCGAGGGATGCGATAAGAGCTGTTTCCTCGCCGCATACGAAAGCACCGGCACCGGCCTTGATATAGATATCAAAGTCAAATCCGGAACCGAAGAGGTTCTTTCCGAGGTATCCTCTTTCTCTGGCCTGATCCATAGCGATCTCAAGACGCTTGATAGCGAGAGGATATTCAGCACGGCAATAGATCACGCCCTGGTGAGCTCCCATGCAGTAACCTGCGATAGCCATACCTTCAAGTACTGAATGAGGGTCTCCTTCAAGGACTGATCTGTCCATGAATGCGCCCGGGTCACCTTCGTCGGCGTTACATACCATATATTTTTCATTTCCGGGAGAAGCCTTGGCTGCGTTCCACTTGAACCATGTAGGGAAGCCTGCACCGCCTCTGCCTCTTAAACCGGAAGCCTTGATCTCTTCGATTACTTCTTCAGGCTTCATGGTAGTAAGAACCTTCTCCAGAGCCTTGTAACCGTCTTTATCTAGATATTCATCGATGTTTTCGGGATTGATGACGCCGCAGTTTCTGAGAACTACTCTCTGCTGCTTCTCAACGAATCCTTCATCCTCGTCAGAAATAGCATATTCCTTAACGGGAGTTCCGCCAATGATATGATCCTTAACGATCTTCTCTACCTTATCGGGCTGTACCTTGACGTATCTCGTCATCCAGCCGTTGTCCTCATATACGTCTACGATAGGCTCCAGATAGCAGGTACCTACGCATCCTGTGATAGTGAGTTCGGTATCAAGATTATTGGCCTTCAGCTGCTTTTCGAATTCAGCAGCAGTCTTTTTCGCACCTGTGGCTATACCGCAGGAACCCTGTCCAACTACTATTTTCATCACTTACCTCCTATCCTCTTGCTGCAATCTCTTTAAGGATGGCTCTTACTCCGTCCTTAGTAAGGTTGCCGTAAGTCTCGTCTCCGTCACTGGATCTCACCATCATAACAGGTGCCAGTGAGCAGCATCCGAGGCAAGCAACGTTGTTGATTGTAAATACGTTATCCTCTGTAGTCTCACCGTCAACGATTCCCAGTTCTTCGCTAACAGTCTCATAAATAGTTTCAGAACCGTTAACGTGGCAAGCTGTACCCTGGCACATCATAAGAAGATATTTGCCAATGGGTTCAAGTCTGAACTGAGCGTAAAAAGTGGCTACACCATAGATCTTGGCAGGTTTAATGCCTGTGGCATCAGAAATATGGTTAATGCAGTCCTTGCTGAGATAACCATAGATATCCTGAGCCTTCTGAAGGATAGTAATAAGGCTGCCTTTGACGCCTGCATACTGATCCAACACTGGTTGAAGCTCTTTAAAAGCTTCCGATCTCTTTTCAGTCATTTTTTTACCTCACATAAGTATTTTATATTAAGATATTAAACATACCCATACGCAATTACTATACCAAAAAAACATATAAAAAGCAATATCCTATTCCGATATTGCTTTAGTATATTAAATAATCCAATTACATGTATTATTATTTATGCTTTCTCAGCATCCAGCCGGGTTTGACTTCACCTTCCATTTTCATACGTATGATCTCCTGAGGATGCGGACAGGAATCTATGGGTTCCCCTGCCTCGTTATACATTTCTCCCACCTTTTGTACAAAGAAATCTGTAAACGGTCCGAAAACTTCTATCTCATCCCCGATCACCATCTTGTTCCTCTGCTCTATTACAGCAAACCCCGTGGCAGGATAGTATTCCTTAACGATACCAGTAAATACGTAATCCCTGGTGTACTGTGATGTCTCATAATTCTGGTCCTTTTCAGTAGGCTTATCGAAATAGAATCCTGTGGTAAACTGCCTGTGGGAAACTTTCAGAAGTTCATCCATCCACTCCTCTTTGAATTTCCAGTTTGAAGGATCCTCATAATATGCATCGATAGCCTTTCGGTACGCCGAAACCACATGTGCAACATAGAAAGATGATTTCATCCTGCCTTCGATCTTGAGTGAAGCAAGACCTGAACCGATAAGTTCAGAGATGTATCTTATCATGCATAGATCCTTGGAATTAAGGATATATGTGCCGTGTTCGTCCTCCTCTATGGGATAATACTGTCCGGGACGCTGCTCTTCCATAAGAGCATACTTCCATCTGCAGGGATGTGCGCATTCGCCGTGGTTTGCATCACGTCCTATCATAAAGTTTGACAGGAGACATCTTCCTGAATAGCTGATGCACATTGCTCCGTGTACGAAAGCCTCAAATTCGAGATCCTCAGGACACTTCTCCTTTAGTTCCTTAATCTCTTTGAAGCTGAGTTCTCTTGCCAGGACTATCCTCCTGACCCCCAGTCCGTACCAGAACATGGCTGTCTGATAATTCGTCATATTAGCCTGTGTGCTGAGATGGATCTCAGCCTCCGGAATTATCTCTTTTATAAGGGAAAAGACTCCGGGATCTGATACAAGGTACGCATCTATTCCCAGATCTTTTATATTACCAAGATAAGCTCTGAGAGGTAGTATATCATCATTATGCGCAAAAATATTAACGGTCAGATAGCATCTCACACCTCTGTTGTGGGCGTAATCAAGGCCTTCCCTCATTTCGTCTATGCTAAGATTGCCTGCGCCTGCTCTTAAGCTGAACATTTCGCCTCCGAAATACACAGCATCAGCGCCGTAATCTACGGCAGTCTTTAATTTTTCCAGATCCCCCGCAGGGGCTAAAAGTTCAATTTTTTTCATATGTTATCTCTTCTTTGGTTTGATTATCGTAAGTCCGTTACCCACAGAAAGATGCGTGGAACTGAACCTCGGGTCCGTTTTCACGAACTCGTTGAATTCCCTGAGAGCCAAAGTGTTTGTCCTATGCTTTCTCGGAGGGATCTCCCCTTCCAGAGCGGGCCTCCCCTGAAAAAGTGTATCATCGCAGATGATCACGCCATCATCGTTCAGCACCTTAAGGGATGCTTCCAGAAATCTCTTATAGTGTGACTTGGCAGCGTCGATAAAAACAAGGTCAAAACCTGCAGATCCATTTATATTCAGGATCTCGTCTATGCATTCTTCACCGTCACCGAGGAAACAGCAGACGTCTTCATCATAGCCCAGATCTTTGATCTCGCGACAGGCTCTCTCATACATTTCTTCATCTTTTTCTATAGTGAATACACAGGGCCTTTCAATACCGTTATGCTGACTGATCTTCTCCGCAAAAAACATTGCGGAATAACCTATCGCTGTCCCTATCTCCAACACTTTTTCAGGCCTGACTATATCCGTGAAAGTATTGAGGAAATCTTCCGTCTCCCTGAGGATGACCGGCACAGGCTCCGCCTCTGCCTTCTTCCTGAGTTCTCCAAGTTCAGGAGTAAGAGGTCTGTAAAAGCTGACAAGATAATCAGTCACAGCCTCGTTCGTTATATCCTTTGTAACGTGGCGCATTACGTTGATATCACTCATCTTCTTCCGTTTCCTCCTTCTCATCTATAGTAAGAAGGAGTTTGTCCACCCTTCTTTCCTCGGCTTCGATGACCTTCAAGGTGAAGTTCTCGTATCTGACTTCATCACCTACTACAGGGAAACGCTCAAGCATTTCCATGACCCAGCCGCCTACCGTCTCGGAATCGAATTCTGATTCGTAATCGTCCTCGTCCATCTCCACGATTTCCAGAAAATCGTAAATATTCAAATCACCGTCGAGCTCGTACTCGCGCTCGCTTTTCTCTACGATCTCCTCTTCCACAAGATCGTTTTCATCCCATATCTCCCCAACCACTTCTTCCAGAACGTCTTCCATGGTTATGATGCCGTCCGTACCGCTGTATTCGTCGGTAACTATAGCCATGTGCTGGTTTGCTTCTCTTAACGCCTGAAGCACTGAAGGAAGCTTAGTGGTCCTGTAAACGAACACGGGCTCCATGAGTATGCTTCTTATATCAGCCTTGTCATTCTTGGCCAGCTCCTTTAGGAGATCGTTCAGATGAAGGACTCCTATAATATTATCGATGCTGTCCTCATATACCGGAAGCCTTGTGAAAGGCGTGGAATTTACAAGTTCCATTATCTCATCCATGGAATCCTCAATATCGATGGCATCTATATCGACTCTGGCAGTCATGACTTCATAGGCTGATATATCTGCAAAGTCAATTGCAGCTATTAGAAGTTCCTTCTGATCCTCGTCAAGAACTCCTTCGTCTTCAGCTGTCTCTATTATGGTAGCCAGTTCTTCGATGGACTCATCCTCATCGTCTTCGTCCTCCTCAAGTTCTTTCTTTGGAGTGAGGATATTGACGAGCCATACCACAGCCTTTACAAGAGGTTTCAGCACGATGCTGAGAAATCTCACAAAAGGAGTTATCCTGAGGCTGAATCTGGTAGCGTTCTGTTTAGCTGTGATCTTAGGAATGGTTTCACCGAAGATTATTACAAGAACTGTTATTATGACCGTAGCCACCCAGGTAAACTTATCCGAACCGGTAAGAAGTATGACCAGCACGGAGCTTATGGAGGAGGCTGCGATGTTCACGAGGTTGTTTCCTATGAGGATCGCACCCAGACTGTCGTCGAAGTTCTCTATGAGTTTAAGTGTGTTTGCCGCTCTCTTGTTACCGTCTTCTGCGTCATTCTCTATCCTTACCTTGTTCGCTGAAGAAAGTGCCATTTCAGAAGCCGAGAAAAGAGCAGAAAACATGATACAGAGTATTATTCCGCATATGAGAAGGCCTATGGTCATTTGCTGCCGCCTCCTTCCTCATCGCTCTCATCGAATATATCTCCGACGAGTTCCTCCAGAATGTCCTCTATAGATACAAGTCCTATGAATTTACCGTTTACTCCCCTCACCAGTGCAATATTCTGCCTTGCCTGTGACATCTCTTCCAGCAGTTCGTCTGCCATGGTCTTGGAAGATACCCAGTAAGGTTCATCCATTACGTCCCTGAGATCGGGCAGTTCCCCTGTATTCAGATACTGTTTAAGGTATTCCCTGATCCTTATTATTCCCAGAACGTTATCGATCTCTCCGTCGTAAACGACGACTCTTGAGTGGGTCAGAGCTTCGATCTCATCCAGGATCTTATCCTTGGGAAGATTCACGTCAAGACCTACGATCTTCTTTTTAGGAGTGAGGATCCTTCCTGTCCTTGTGTCCGTGAAATCAAGAACAGATGAAAGCATATCTTCCTGATCTTCATCGATGACACCTTCTTCGGTAAGGTCCTCAAAAATATCAAGAAGTTCATCCTCTGTTACTGACAGTTCCGGTTCGCCCTTTGAAAGTTTGGCAGCCCTGATGCCTATCCATGTAAGGAATGCGGCGAATGGCCTGAAAACTTTCATCATCACAGAAAGAAGCCCTGCTGTTCTCAGGGCATATTTTTCAGGATTCTTTTTGGCGATGCTCTTGGGGAGCATTTCTCCTGCAAAGAACACCACAAGGGTCGTTATTATGGTGGAAAAAGTGACAACAGAAAGCCCCCATAGTCTGGTCACCATGACCGTAACTACGGTGGCTATAGTAAGATGAACTATGTTAGTACAGATGAGAAGAGTACTGATGGCAGTCTCTATATTCTCAAGTATATCAAGAGCTTTCTCCGCTCTGTCGTCTCCCCTGTCAGCACTTACTTTGATCCTCGACTGTGAGGCTGAGGCAAAGGCTGTTTCAGAGATGGCGAAAACAGCGGCCAAAAGCAGTAAAACCAAAATAAATAATAGTGATATTCGACTGTCCGCGTCCATTTTTGACTGATCACTTCCTTTTTTCGGATGCGTTGCTATACTTATGGGTTATATCATATGTCACAGCCCCGGATGGGGCCGTGACTTTTTTCATCAGTTATTTGCGTTGGCTGCGTTCCATGCTTCGTAGTATTCATCCTTGTAGTCAAGGAAATCATCGTAATTGCTGCTGAATTTGCTGGATCCATCCAGATCAGCAGACACTACAAAGTACAGATAATCAGTATCTGCAGGTTCAAGAGCGGCTTTGATGGATGCAATGCCCGGGCTGCAGATAGGTCCTGGAGGAAGTCCGTAGTGCAGATAAGTGTTATACGGACTTTCGATCTCAAGATCGCTGTAGAGAAGGTTCTCCTTCACTTCTCCGGTCTCCTGAAGAAGCAGGTACTGGATAGTGGAGCACATTTCCAGCATCATGTTCTGATCCATTCTGTTATAGATGACCGAAGCCACCAGCGGACGCTCCTCATCCTTCATGCACTCTCTCTCAATGATGGAAGCTGCAGTAATGATCTCATTAAGTGTGTACTTATCCTTAATTGACTGATCAGCGCTGTCATAAAGAGGAAGCACAGTCTGTTCAAACTGTCCGAGAAGGAAATCTATGATCTCTTCTTCGGTATATCCGTCAGGAACCGTATAGGTATCCGGAAGAAGATATCCTTCAAGTGAATTGTTCTCGAGCCAGCCATAATCATAGCTGCCGTTCTGTATCGCACGCAGAAACTCCTCATAGATCCCAAAGCCCTGCTCAGAAAGCCTCATAGCTGTCTGTTCTATCGTAAGTCCTTCAGGAATGGTGAAACTCATCGTATCAACGTCATATCCTGAGAGCTTCTCAAATATTGCGGGAAGATCCATTGAAGGACTCAGCGTATAAGTTCCGGCATTCAGGATCGCGTCGTTTCCGGACAGCCTGTTATAGAGCTTGAATTTAAATGCTGACGATATTACGCCCTGCTCTTCCAGCAGTTCTCCAATCGCGTTGGTGCCATAACCTTCCGGTATCTCAACCGTGATTTCCTCGGTACTGTCCGGATCCAATGCATCAGGTATCGAATGGACGAACCATATGCCTCCAAGTCCGCCTATTGCAATGATCAGAAGTAATGCTATAATAACTTTTCTCATATTTCTTCTCCAAGATCAAAAGGGAAACCAAAAAATCAAAGGGACGCACAAGGCGTCCCTTAAGATTTTAGTCGTGCTTAGCTCTTCCTAAATATTCACCGGTCCTGGTATCGATCTGGATCTTTTCACCCTGCTCGATGAAAATAGGAACCTGTACAACTGCTCCTGTTTCAACTGTAGCAGCCTTGGTAACGTTGGTGGCAGTATTGCCCTTGACGCCGGGTTCGCAATCGATTACTTCGAGATTTACGAAGTTCTCAGCTTCGACCTGGAAAGCATTTCCCTGGAAGAACTTGATGGTGACCTCGTCGTTTTCTCTGATCCACTTAACGGCATCCTCTACCTGTTCTTCAGCAAGAGGGATCTGATCGTATGTCTCAGGATCCATGAAGTAATAGAGTTCTCCATCGCTGTAGAGATACTGCATCTTCTTGGTCTCGATGATAGCATCGTCAAATTTGTCTGAAGGGTTGAAAGCTTCTTCCCTTGTAGCACCTGTCAGGATGTTTCTGTACTTGGTCCTTACAAATGCAGCTCCCTTACCGGGCTTGACATGCTGGAAATCGAGAACGACGCAGGGTTCTCCATTCATGATGAAAGTTTTGCCTTTTCTGAAATCGCTAGCATATACCATTATTTTTCTCCAATCTTATTATAAAGCTTTATATTCTATCCCCTGCACGTCTGCAGAAGATTTTATTAACGACTGAATGATTATATCACAAGCAGGCGTCATTATCAACACCTTATTGCCTGAATGGGATGATCATTGCTTCCCTGAAAACATACCGCCCTGACCTATGGCCTCACCCAGGATCTCATATACGTCCTTCATCATAATGGAGAAACGCATCTCATTCTGCATGTATTCAGCTGCTATGGGATCCATTGCGACGATGCTGTAAAGCTGCTGTATCTGCTGCATATCTTCAGCTCCCGGCTGCTCTCCGGACATCTGTTTAAGCTGGATCTCCATGGACTTTTCACGGAAATCGTTCATCATCTTTTCCAGATCCGGTTTATCTTTAAGTTTAAGTTCGGATGCATGATACTGCTTGTATTCCTCAGATTCCTGAATGGCTTTTGCAAGCTGATGTGCCTGATCATATACGTTCATATTAAACCTCCAAAAATATAGGTAATATTATGGGACTCCTCATAGTGACCTGATAGATATATGAGGATAAAGCGTCCCTCACCCTTGCTTTAAGAGTGTTCCAGTCCCTGATGCCTGAATCAAGAGCCTTGTCCAGGGCATCCAGTGCAACCTGTCTCGCATATTCGATGAGCTCTTCGTTTTCTTTGACATATACGAAGCCTCTGGAGACGATATCAGGTCCGGACACTACGTAGCCTTCGCCGGAGATGGCAGCGACCACGATGATAAGACCGGACTGTGAAAGATGCTTTCTGTCTCTCAGTACGATATTTCCGACGTCGCCTACCCCGAGGCCGTCCACCAGGATAGCATCTGCATCCACAACGTTCTTTTCAACAAAGGCATCATCACCGTTTATATTGAGTACGTCCCCGTTCTCAAGTATGAATATGTTGTCCTTGTTCTCACCTACAGCTTCCGCCAGTCTGGCATGGCTGATGAGATGTCTGAACTCACCATGTACCGGCATAAAGAACTCAGGTTTCAGAAGCGAATGGAGCAGTTTCAGTTCTTCCTGACA
>JAZQAY010000059.1:0-26845 GCA_045545455.1 Anaerovoracaceae bacterium
GTGAATTCATAACCTTTGAAAGAATATACAGGAAATTGACATAAAACTTCGTTCCTGTGTTCTTTGAATGTGTGACGAGCTCTGTTACGTCTATTCTCGACGTTATCGAGGTTGAGCACTTGCAATCTTCCGTAAAGTGGCTAAATACGCCTTTACGATAATATGTCTCTTTGTCAACTACTTTATAATTCATTTTCTTCACCCTTACAAACTTCGATTTATCAACTTGGCTTACTACAGTTCTTTGCTCTTCGTGGCTTCACCAAATGATCAGTAGTCCAAGCTATTACCATCCATCAAAAAATCGAACAAGTCCATTGTCACTATTCCTTTTTCATCCCTGGTAACCTTAAGGCCGTTTCGTGTGATCACGATTTTCTTAAAAGAATCATCGATGTAATATAGTGATTTTTTCTCCTGCTCTTTTTTCTCCGGCGAGTCCATAGAGAGAGCAGACTGTATGTAATATTTTTTACTTCCGAGATTTGCAATAAAATCTACTTCCAATGACTTCGGTGCATATATCGAGTGACCATTTTTATCTTTACGGCCTGTATCTTCCGTAATACTCATTTCACCGACATCAACATTGTACCCCCGATAACAGAGTTCATTGTATATGATATTCTCCATTATATGCGTCTCTTCTATTTGTCTGAAATTGAGACGTGCATTTCGAACACCTACATCTTCACTATAGATCTTAAAAGGCGAATCGATGTATTTCCTCCCTTTAATGTTGTATTTTTTTACACGTCTTATGACAAACGCTTCATCGAAATAGTCAAGGAAACGCTGAATCGTTGCTACTGAGATCTCACCATGGCCTGTACTTTTGAATGTGTTTGCTATTTTTGTGGGATTTACGAGACTTCCTGTCATTGAAGCAAGCAGGTCAAATACATCTGACAGCTCCTTCGTCTTGCGTATATCATTTCTTTGAATAATGTCCTTGAGATAGGTTTCCTCCGTCAGGTTCTTCAGATACTGTATTTGCTCCTGTTCTGTGCGCATGGATGCTACCAGCGGGATCCCGCCGGTTACTATATACTCCGCCCATGCTTTACTGATTTCCTTGCCGGTACCCTGTACATATTCAGAAAAGACTAATGGCCAGACGTGAAGTTCAGAGCTCCTTCCCTTAAATTCTGTAGCGATATCAGTGGATAAGAATCGTGAGTTAGACCCGGTAGCATATATGTCCAGATTCTTGTGTCTGAGATAACTGTTAAGTGTTCCCACAAAATTATCAAGCAACTGTACCTCATCCAGGAACAGATAGTATTGTTTATCTCCATTGATCAAAGAGGAGATATATCTTCTGAATACTTTTGCATTAACGGTATATCCATGCTTTTTATCCTTTAATCTTATCGATTCACCATTAGCAAAATCATCGAGTCTATCCAGATCCTCATCGGAATCGAAAGCAAATCGAATTATTTGGTCTTTATCTATTCCCTCATTTAAAAGATACCGATAGAATAATTCATTAAGAAGATAAGACTTGCCTGCTCGCCTTGCTCCGGTTATCACCTTCACAAGACCATTCCCGCGCATATCTGCCAGTTGTGCGACATATCTGTCTCTGCTAAATTCCATAGTCAGTCCGTGCCTCCATGTTATATTTCTTACAGTACTTTAAAAAGTATAAAATACATTTTGGAAAATGTCAATAAACACACTTCACTTTTCGCATGTATATACTTTATTATCATTGAGTGGATTTTCAGTGGGTCCGACAGGGAACAGTGCGGGAATCCTCCATTTCTCTGCATTCTTTGCTCCAAACAAATTGTTCAAGCTCCTGATGGTCCACCATAAACTAACGACAGCCGCGTGGGCTGTCGTTTTGTTTTATCTTGATTATATTATCCTGAAGATTAGAGTCAATGTTTCCTCATTGCTAATCTTCTGCCTCTTCATAGTCCAGTCCCGACGGAGGAATAGGAAAGGCATAGCTGCCCTTTTCCTCTCCCTCTTTCGGCGGGGTCTTTCTCCACGCCCATAACAGGCTGCGGATCTCGACCACACCTGTCTCTTCATCTGTCTGAACACTGTAAGGGATCAGCGATACCAGAAATGCCCCTAAAGCCATTCCGCCGATGAATGTTTTTTTCATGAAAGAACCTCCTTCTTTGTGTCTGCCTGATTGCCTGCGGTGCATTATTTTAACCGAACATAACCGGAACAAGGAAGAATCCGATCGTATTGTTCAGAAAATGCGGAATGAAGCTGATCAGACAGTTTCCGGTCTTGCGGTACAGAATTGCAAAAAGTATCGCATCGATAAATATTGCGCCAAGGTCCCAGCAAACGATACCCGCAGGGCCTGCAGCATAATGTGCTGCGGCAAAGACTACGGCGTCGGCTATAGCAACCGGCCAGAACGAAAATTGCTTCATACCCTTTCCAACAAAGAACGCGCGGTATTCGATCTCTTCTCCCAGAACGCAAACGATCTGATTAAACAGCAGCAGTGGGAGCTGATCAAGCCCCGGCATATTTACACGCCCCAGCACATGTTCTATATAGGCACTGCCGAACACTGCATTGCTCATGATCATCTCTGCAGGAGACAAAATAAGCATAAGAATAATCAGTGGAATGACTCCCGGCTTCTTCAGATCAGAAAAGAAACGTTTGAAACTAAGACCCGATTCGGAATCGGGAGTTTTTTCAACGCCTTCGATAATGAAGAAACATGCCAGCCCTGCCGCGTGGATCGCTGCTGCAGCAATAATAGAGTTTGTTGCTGCTTTGACCGCAACCGCGATAATCATGACAGCCATTCCGATGAACGTAATCATCTTAATTCTGTCTTCTTTCGATGAATTAGCCATATATTTATCTCCTTTTACGATGTGTATCCTTATTGTTTCTTTGCCAGCCATCCGCGGAAGATACCGCCCTCAAAGATGGAAATGAAAACAAAGAAAATATCTGCAAATATAATAAAGATAAATGAAGGAATCAATATGCGGGTGTACTTCTTGCCGCTGAATTCCAATCTGCTGATATGCCGGCCCATGCGGGCAAGGTAAAACAGCGCACCCAGATTGAAATACAGCAGGAGAGCCGCATTTTCAGCGAAGCTGATCCAGGCCTCCTTTGGGAAGAAATTACCGGAGTTCACTGCACTCAGCCCGATATTAAGCACCAGAAGCGCTATTTCCACGAGGAAAAGGATCTGGGTCACGTTCAGCATTACTCCCCCGCCGATCCCGACGCCGCCGCCCCAGGTGAGCCCGGCCCGATTGCAGAAATTTTCAAAAGTCCGCATCAGAGGTTCGTTCTGCTTCCCTTCGATAAAGCCGTTGTTGGCGATGCAGTAAACGCTGAGATTAAGATCGTTCTCCTTGCAGAACGTTTCCATTTTTTCCATAAAACGAAGTAAATGGGATGGGATTCCGTCCACATAGAGCGGTAAGCCGAACACCACCGCCTGTGCGTCACGCAGCTGCTCCAGAACACGGTCGTGATCTGCCGGAGTGCGCAGCGTTTCCGTGACCTTTTCCCCACTGACGAACATCCGCTGCAGGAACAGAAAATAGGAAGAGGCGCAGAATCGCTTTTTCGGACTGCCATTGATAAATACCGTTTTCATAACAGTCCCTCCAATTCTGAAAGATCCTCGATGAACATAACTTCGGAGCGCTCAAATCCGTCATTGATCGCATTGCGTTCCGCCAATAAGCGGAAGGTGTCCTTTTCGGCCCCAGTGATTTCCCTGTAGACGATCACCTTCCAAAGGCCGTGCTTTCCGTAGCGCAGCGTGTGGTGCATCTGTCGTCCGCGGTAAGTGCTCAAAGGCGTGGATGTCCCGATGGAACGATCCAGTATATTCTTTACCGCTGCGCTGTACGCGCCGTAGAGATTCTTCGTGATGATCACGAGTTCGTCGGCCTGACCAATAACGCGGCAGACCTGCTGCAGTTTGTCCTTCATGAAGCACTCAGCCGGATGTTTGGTCCAGCAGCCGAAGCAGCCCTGACAAGGCGCATATTTTCCGTCCGCTGCTACCACAAGGTCGCTTTTCCCTTCGAACAGAGCTTCGTACTCCGAACCCAAATCATGGATGATCACTTTCATCTTATTCCTCCTGAGCAGCCGCAAGAAAAGCACCGTTCCACGCCTGTTCCAGGTGCTTTGCAATCAGTTCCTCATCATACTCCAGACCGTTATTGGCGATGATGCTGGCATAGCCGTGTGCAAACAGCGCAACGGTCAGAAAGACCTGCTTGGTTTTTTCCATGCTCAATCCGGCTCCCTCCTGCATGGCTGCAAGGACAGGGATCAGTTCTTCGGAATCGATCATCTCCAGCAGACTGTTCTCCTCAGCGTAGCCGGACTGAAACAGAAATCTGAACAACTGCGGTTCCTCCACCGCGAAGCGTATATAGTTCAGACCGATCCCGAGGATCGGATCCTGTTCTGGCGAACCCGTCATCAAATATTCCGTATGCAGATGATCGACCTGGGCGTAAGCCTCCCGTTTCATTGCATCGATAGTTGAAAAATGATACATGACCGGCTGCGTGGAACAGTTAAGCTGCTCCGACACAGTTCTGGCGTTGATCTTTTCATGTCCGCTTTGTTTCGCAACTTCAACAGCCGCGTTTATGATCATGTCTTTCGTAATTTTTGCTTTTGGCGGCATACTGGATATCTCCCTTCCGATTCATAATTGCTGTTATATAACAATAATTATGCACGCTCTTCTGCGGTTTGTCAATATAACGCAAAGAAAAAGGCACCCGGATATTTCCAGGTGCCTTGCCGCATTATGTCTTCCATCTTACGCCTTCCTGCTGATCATTCCCTGCAGGATCGGCATACAAAGTTCAACGATATATGATAGCTCAACGCGGTCTCTGTCTATAACTCCATGGGACGCCTCCTCTCTGAGCAGCTTCTCGTATGCATCCAGTTCTTCTTTTTCTATCTGTTCATATATCCCATAAGTATCATGATAATACCTGTAAAATGTGCTCCTGTGCACCCCGGCTTCCGCAGCGACATCTGACACCTTAATGCTGTCCATCGGATACTCTTTATACAGTTTCCAAAAGGCATCCCCAAAACCTTCCGTGAAGCGATACTTAGTGGAAGAAATAAATAAAAAAGGCCCTTTTTTAAGGGTCTTTTTGATTCATACCTGCACTAGGTTGAATTGTGCCCTTTTGAGTTCTTTGACAATCAAAAGCCGACACCTCGACAAACCGGAATTGCGAGTGTGACGGTCAATTCTTAATTATCTTTTGACCGCATAACATACTAAATGCCTCGTCGGCTGATCCGATATGTAAAAAATAGCGTTCCGACATATACCTTAAAATCAGGCTGCCAGACATAAAGGCCCTCGCCGGAAGCGATAACATCTCACCCTCCCAGAAACAGCGGGACGAGAATCGGCACAGTTCCTGAAACCAGGAAACCGTTCAGGAAGGCGTATACCACCGTCGTGCTGTTTGTGGAACGTTCAATTATGGGAAGGCAGACGTCCATTGACGGGGATCCCGGCATGCAGGCCGCCTCAATATAACCTATATGCCTGGCCACGAATGGCACGATGAGCATCGACAGAAGTTCCCTCGTCAGGTTATGGACGAATGAAATGGCGCTTGCGGTCAGATGTCCGGATCCCATGATGAGAACCGGTGCCATGCTGTACCAGCCTAAGCCGGAGGCAATCGCCAGAGACTCTCTGAGAGTAACAGGTATGATGAAAGCCAGCACTAATCCGCCCAGGATGGCGCCGGCTAAGGTCGTAACCGGGAAGAAAAGGACCTTAAGTCCTGCGGCTCTGAAATCTCCTCCTCCTGATTCATCGATCCCAATCTCAAATCCCACAAAAAACATCAGGACGCTGAGAGATATTTTCAGCATCATGGCTACTGCCGACTCAAAGTCTTCATATGAGCTGAATATTTTATTGACCAGAAAGCGTCCGCATATCAGGCCCAGGATCACAAAGACCACGATGAAAACCGCCATTTTGTCTATCTTAGGTTTGCCTGACCCACTGTCACCTGCAGGCTTGATGTTTTCAATATCTTCTTCCGGAGTTTCGCTGTCAGGGATGACTGTTTTCCCGGTGATCTTTCCCTTCGCATCAAAGCCCAGAAGCTTTCTCGTTATATACGTCACCAATACGGTCGTTATAAATATTGTGACCGTCGATAAAAGGCCGTAAACTCCGATGGTCCCCAGATTGCCGGCAATTTCATCGTTAGCCCCGATGCGGGTACTCATTATGAAGATCAGTACGCATATCATGGCGGTCTCGATGAAAGAGATCGATGACGTTTTGCCTATGGGCACGTGTTTTTTTCGTATTAAAAATCCCAGTCCGGCGCCGAATATTCCGATTATCAGATAAAAAATAGAATCCTGCATTTATATTATCTAGTCCTCGATCTTTGAAAGTGCTTCCTCCGTCCGGAAAATTATCTCCGTGGTCAGCACATCCGGAAGCATTTTCGCAGCTTTTCTCAATGTCATGCCTTTGAAATATTTGACCTGAGGATGAGTTATCACCCCCGGAATGATGGATTCGATAGCGTTTATGGCCTCCTTCGATTTCAGGATCTCCCCGATTTTGGAGTCCAGACTGTATTTCGAACCTTTGCTCGAAGCCGCGGGTTCAGGATCCATATCCTTATCCTCATGACTCCTCCAGGTGCTGACGTTATCGTCTTTTGCTGCTTCTGCAGCATACGCTGCATAGCAAAGTGCACCTCTCGCCAGAACGGATTCGTCCACATCGAAATGCTCATTATGGTGCTCAGCGGTGGTCCCCAGATCTTCATTCCTTATTCCGAGGAAAGCGTACACCCCCTTGTATCTCGTGAGATACTCCGAAAAGGAATCACTTGCGAACCACTTGTCCGCATGAACGATCGTGCCTTCAGGCAGTACCTTGCTGAATGCCCGAACCGCGAGATCCGATGCGTCCTGATCATTTATGGTCGGGGGAAGTGCAAAGCTCATGTCAGGCTCGAAACTTATGCCGCAGTTATGCATATCCGCGCTGTTCGAAAAGACCTTCCTTACGATCTTATCCGCCAGCTTCCCCGATTCCATGCTGAAGAAACGCATGCCTCCGATGACCTTAGCGGTATCCGGAATCGCATTTTCGGCGGTTCCCCCTGAGATGGATGTTATCCCAAGGGTCACAGGATCATTGGGATCAATCTGATTCACGAAGGCTACAGCAAGATCAGTGACAGCTGAACAGGCAGCATACACTGGATTGATGGATAAGTCTGGTCGCGAAGCATGCCCGCCTCTTCCGATAAAAGCTGCATTTATCACTTCTATCCCTGCCGTTCTTGGCCCTGCTTCGACTGATACAAGTCCGCTATCCAGCCTGGACGAGACGTGAAGGGTGAAGGCCGTGTTTACCTCTTTCTCTTCAAGGGCATCCAGCATGGTGAGCCATCCTGCACCGTTTTCTTCTCCCTCTTCAAAGCAGAAGTATATCCTGCCGGATATCTGATCCCTGAGAGCGTGAAGTACCCGCATGGCGCCAAGAAGCATCCCAACATGGGCGTCATGACCGCAGGCATGCGCAGTTTCCGGATCATCGGAAATAACGCATTTGGGTCCTTTCATGTTTTCAGGACTTTCAGGTATAGGAAGAGCATCCAGCTCAGCTCTGAGAGCTACGCCGTTTCCGGGACGCCCGGTGTCCAGAGTGATCAGAAGCCCGGTTTCTGAGATCTTCTCAACGGGAAGGCCCAGAGCCTCAGCTTCCTTTTGGACGAAAGCAGATGTCTTCACTTCCTTTCCTCCGACTTCTGCCAAACGGTGCACAGTCCGTCTGCAATCGATCATATATTGCTCGTTTTCCTTTATGAGACCAGGCAGACGGTCCATGACATCTGCCGGTGATCCATCCTTCATTATTCTTTTAAGAAAACTCATCTGGCTTACTCCTTTATTCCGGGATCATTTCACAACCATGCTCTGATATTACCGCTTTGATTTGGTAAATAATAACATTATTTGAGGTATATGATAATATATTATCACTTTAAATTGTTGTACCGGCTGTATTATTCTCCGATAAGGGCTGCTGCTCTGTCATATTCCTCCGCCAGTTCCCTGGCTGCAGCGTATACCGCATACGGATCTGACATATCTGTTTCTTCCGCCCTTTCACAGGCATCCAGCACCGGCTGAATTTTTTCACCCATGGCGAACCTGTATTCCGAACCAAGAGAGCGGACTTTAAGGATCAATTCTGAAAGGAATTCGTTCAGTGCGTCATCCTCAAGGGGAGGAGTGATATCAGGCATCCTCCTTATGCTGTCTCCTGCCTGCTTTTCATAAGCATAAGCTATGCCTATAAGCTTGTCATCGCGCCCATAGGCAGAAAACATGGACAGCCCCAGCGGCATCGCTGATTCCTCGCTGTCTGCAGGATCAGAAAATCCCATAGGAAGTGATATCTCGGGAAGTCCGAGTTTAGCGCTGAATGCTATATCATAATTGGCGTAGTTATAGTCATCCTCTACGTAGGCATCTTCTGTCTGCGCTATATTGAAGAAATTCAGATACATAATGGCATCTATACCGTTATCTTTCATCAGTTTTGATATTATGAGCCTACCCTCAAGAGCCTTCTCCCAGCAAGGCGTCCTTTTATATCCGCCCACATCCGCAGTATACGGATCCGGAGTATCTTCAAAGGATCCTGCCAGTTCGTAATAGTCGGCGGTAAGGTTACCGAGGTACATATGAAGAGTCCCGTCGGTATTGGCATAAAGCATATCTCTTACTGTCTTATACTTAGCAGCTTCACCCTTTTCGTAAAGATACTTATTCACATCGTACTCAAAGGTATCGGTATATATATCCGCCGTAAGTTCCTCTATCATACCCGTTGTCATGATATCGCTTATATCGACGACCTCAGCCCCGGCTCCTTCCAGATTCGCGACAGCAGCGTCGAGCATAGCCCTGATCCTTTCATTCGGAGATGAATACTCGGTGCCAAATGAATAACTGAGATATCCGATCTTCGTCCCTGCCAGTCCTTTTTCAGAAAGATCATCCGTGTAGCCGTGTCTGACGATCCAGTCAGCGTTGGCTTCTATCGTGAAATCATCTTCGGGATCTGTTCCCGCCATAACTTCCAAAAGGACTGCCATATCTTCAGCTGTTCTTGTCATGGGACCTGCGGTATCCTTATATTTCTTAAGCGGCAGGATACCCGATGTTGAAACCAGTCCCTTTGAAGGGCGCATACCGTAAATATTGGCAAAGGACGACGGATTCCTGATCGATCCTCCGGTATCCGTTCCTATTCCCAAAGCAGTGAAGTTGCACGTTACGGCAACCGCCGTACCACCGGATGAGCCCGCAGGGGTCCTGGAAGTGTCATATGCATTATGAACGTATCCTCCGAGAGTAGACCTTGATGACGCCGTAGCATAGGCAAATTCTGACATGTTGGCCTGTCCCAGTATCACGGCTCCTGCATCCCTGAGCCGCTGCACCACATAGGAATCCTCTTCGGCGATCATATCCTCCAGTATCTTTGCTCCGGCTGAAGTGGCCATGCCTTTGACGTCTATGTTCGCCTTGACTATTACAGGTATCCCGTGAAGCGGCCCTCTGACCAGTCCTCCGCTCCGCTCCAGATCCAATTCAAGAGCGTCACTGAATGCTTCCGGATTTAAAGCGATCACTGAATTGAGGTCAAGTTCCTTATCATAGGCTTCTATCCTGTCTATGTACATCTGCACCAGCTGAACGGATGTCACGTGTCCGGCCTCCATCTCTTCCTGAAGATCAGCGACAGTCGCATCCATAAGGTCTATGGTAGTGAACAGATCCTCGAGAGCCTGGGATTCAGTATTTTCCCCCATACCGGTCCATGAGATATCCACAGCAGTTTCTTCCCGCTGGGATCCTGCCGCGTTGGCAGAGCTCCCTGACAGATCCCCAAAAGCGACGATACCTGCGAATACCGCCAGCAGAGTGATCAGGCTGATAAAGAACCCTCCCGTCTGTTTTAAGTTTTCTTTAATATTCCTCATGATTCCGGTAATTTCCTTCTGATGTCGTGAATAACATGCGTCGTTTTATTATACATTTTAATGCGGACCTATGTCCACAAAAAAGCCATGAAACGTTCTCATAAAAACTATATCCAACGGTTATGGTCCATCCTTTTGATTGAAAAAGAAGGCTTGAAATGATAGAATATAATACAGTAAAACTTTCACAGGAGACGCTTAAATGTCCGTATTCTTTTCAAAAATGATAGGCACCCTGGCTGTCATAATCCTGGTTGCCGGTTATATAGGCGCAAATGATCTTTTAAGCAAGTTCTATTCTGCCGAACAGAGATGGAAATATATACTTATTTCAGGCATCCTCGGCGGCATCTTCGGGATATACGGAAATATCTCCGGAGTATCCATGCCGGGAAGCGGAGCCGTTATTTCCGTCAGAGATATAGGACCCATGCTTTCAGGCTTCATGGGCGGTCCCATAGGAGGACTCCTGAGCGGTCTTATCTGCGGCTATCATCGCTACACCATGGGCGGGATCACCGCAGTCGCATGCATCATCGCTACCTGCACCATAGGTATCCTCTGCGGTCTGATAGCCCTGAAATATTACGAGAAGGCAATTCAGCCCAAAAACGCTTTTTTCATAGGCCTGATCATGGAATGCCTTCACCTCGCCATCGTGCTGATCGTAGTAAAGCCTTTTGATACCGCTCTTGATATAGTCCGTCAGATAGCCTTTCCCTTCGTTTTAACGAACGCTGTTGGCTTTGCTTTTCTGATAAGTATCATGACCTTTATAGAGCGCCAGCGTGATATCACCCTCGCGCAGAGCAGACTTCAGTCCGAGCTGGAAGTGGCTTCCGTAGTGCAGCATTCATTGCTCCCTCCCATCACCGATACCTTCCCCGGAAGGGAGGAATTCGAGATCAGGGCGATAATGGAGACCGCCAAAGAAGTTGGCGGAGACTTCTACGACTTCTTCTTCGTTGGTCCCGATAAGATGGCTGTCATCATCGCTGACGTCTCCGGAAAAGGAGTCCCCGCAGCCATGTTTATGGCAACCGCCAAGCTGACTCTTCAGAATGCCATAAGAGATATTCCCGATCTGGCTGACGCTGTCCGCGCCGCCAACGATAACCTCTGTGCGAGAAACGAAGCTGACATGTTTGTCACAGCCTGGATCGGTTTGCTGGACATACCCACCGGTGAGATGGAATTCGTCTGTGCAGGCCACAATCCTCCGGTGCTCATGAGATCCGACAGGGCTGAGTTCATAAGAGTAAAGAGCGGCCTGGTACTCGGAGGCATGGAGGGTATCCGCTACAGAAAGGAAAAGCTCACCCTGGGCCATGGAGACAAGCTGTTTCTCTATACGGATGGCGTGACCGAAGCAGAGAACGAATTCCATGAGCTCTTCACGGAAAAGCGCCTTGGAACGAGGCTTGACCTCTTAAGAGACCGTGAACCCGAAGAGATAATAAAGAGCATACGCTCGGATATCACTTCCCACGTTCACGGCTGCGAACAGTTCGATGATATAACGATGCTTTGCCTGAAATATAATTAAGCATTCAAGAATGAAAACATATTAAAACGGAGATCCACCGGGACCTCCGTTTTTTTTGAATATGTATTATCCGTTTGTACTGCCCGCAGCTGTTTCATCAGCAGGCGCTGCTTCTTCATAAGCTGTATAATCCGTGATGCCCTCTCCCACGTTCGGAACGTAGTGAGAATATATGAAGTCAGCCGAGAATACCACGACCAGTATCACACAGATGGTTACCATCAGCTTTGGCTTCATCTTTGACCACATAGCATCAAGCACAGGGATCAGCAGGTAGACCGCAGCCATTCCTCCCACCATGAATACCAGAAGGCCTTCGCCGCAGATCCTTCCGTTTATGTTGAGGAAATATCCTGTGTAATCCCACCAGCGCATTCCCTTCGTGAGCTCAAGTACCCATGACGTCGTATATTCCACAGCACCGCAAAGGAGAACGATAGATACCGCCTCTATAAGCGGTTTGTTTCTCCACCTTGCCAGGAGCACCAGTATCATAGCAACTCCGCCTCCATAGATAGGAAGCCACGGTCCGTGAAGGACACCGCGGTTTACGAAAACGCCGTCCTTGACCAGATGCAGGATGACCTCCCATGACCAGCCTACGAATGCGAAAGCAAAGAATACGAGTATCACGGACCAGATGGTATAGGTCCTGAGGAAGCCGAGGCTTCTTACTATCAGATTATTCTTCTCATCCCAACGTGGATTAAGACGCTGAGGATAGATCTTACCTTTTATTACAGCCCTGTCTTCAGCTATCTGCTGACGGCGGTTGTCCACCTCGTCGTAAGCCTTCTTTTCTTCAAAGCTTCCGGTCCAGAGTCCGAAATTCTTGGCGAAGAACGCTCTCTTTCCCTCCAGAGTGACCCTGTGTTCATCGATGTACTTCTTCTGCTCTTCGATGTCGGAATAGGTCTTACGGAGGAATCCCTCTTCAGCCTTTTCGAACAGATAAGCGTCGTTAAGCATCTCCGCACCGGGTACACCCTTTGCCTTAGCTTCTTCTCTGACAGCCGCATAATACTCCGTTGTTGTCGCAGTATGATAAGGTAAGGTCCATAAAACGTCGACTATTCCCATGGAAGCGACTCCGAGGATATACCAGAGGATAAAGGTGAAATCAAGTTTGAAGCATTCCCACTTATGGCCATCCATCATGCGGCGTGAAAGTGTGATAGCATCAAGCGGCTTGATATCCGGGTTTTCGGCAACTATATAAGGCACCAGCTTATATGAATAGTTCTTGATAAGACCGCCTATGATGGTAAGATCCCAAAGATACTTGAAAATGGCAGTGACCAGAAGCGTAAGCGATGCCCGGGTCCATCTTTTCACCAGTCTGAAATGCCAGAGGTGGGAAATAGGTACCTCTTCGTACGTTCTGGCTTCCAGGAAAGCTCTCCTCAGGATACCCTGGATCATGTTCTTTATGAATACCCAGAAGCAAATCGTGATAAGCATTGAAGCGAATACCACTATTGCAGACGATACACGGCTTGAGTGGATAACGGATTCCAAACCATCGAAGATTATCATGTAGAGATTTCCTGATGAAATATCGTTTGCAATGGCAGCGAATATTCCGTTACGCCTTCCGGTGACGGAATTATCCAGCTTCCTGTTCTGATATTCCTGAAGCTGCTCATCAGCGTGAGTTCTGCCCGCTTCTGCGTTGTCTTCATACAGATCGGACAATACCTTATCGCTTCCTGTGGCCTCACCCTGCTCTTCAGAATAATAGTCGTATCCCGAAAGGGCTTCCTCCTGCGAAGCTTCTCCTTCTCCGCCTGCTTCCCCAGTACCGGTGCTTTCATCGGAAGTATCCTTCACCTGGACGCTGAAGTTAGGCCCTATGTTTCCGCCTAAAGATACCGCGGTGTCTCCGAATATTACATCCTGGCCGGTCGCTATCCTGTACAGGTTATTGGCATTGCTTCTTACGAAATCGAATTCCGTGCCGATCATCACTGCCAAAAGACAGATGATCACTAAAAATACGTAATGCGCCTTGACTACCTGTTTAGCTCTGGCCTTTAATTCCTTTCTGGAGATAGGTTTCTTTCCTTCTTCCATACCAAACTCCCTCTTCCCGATTATTTATCAACATATCATTCCTATAAAATCGATTATATCATAATAATTCGCATACGGGAATGTTTTATATTTAACAATTTTTATTTTTTTACATAATTATTCCGTTGTTGTAAAGATAATCATTTCTTATTATAATAAACGTAATATTCCGGAGGGAAAAATGATCATTGATACAGGCAACCGCACGGACGTTCCGGCGTTCTACAGCGAATGGTTCATGAAAAGAATAAGAGAAGGTTATGTGATGGTAAGGAACCCTTACTCACCCGAGCAGGTTACGAGATACAGGCTGGATCCTGAAGTCGTCGACGCTCTGGTTTTTTGCAGTAAGAATCCTGAGCCCATGATAAAATACCTGGACGAGCTGGATCGTTTCCGCATGTTCTGGTACGTTACCATCACCCCCTACGGAAAGAGCATCGAGCCCAATGTGCCTGACAAGCGTAAGGTGATCGAGGCCTTTAAGCGTATCTCTGAGCACGTCGGAAAGCACGCCATGAGCTGGAGGTACGACCCCATCTTCATCTCGGACACCTACAGCGTGGACTATCACATCGACGCCTTCGAGCGGATGGCTGCTGAGCTTGAGGGATACACCGGGCAGGCCGTTATCAGTTTTATAGACCTGTTTGAAAAGACGAAGAAAAACTTCCCTGAAGCAAGGGAAGTGGTGCGCGAGGAGAGGCTCGCCATAGGCAAAGCTTTCGCCGAGACGGGAAGGCGCCATGGCATAACTATCAGGAGCTGTCTCGAAGGGACAGAGCTCGCTCAGTTCGGTATAGATATATCCGGATGCATGTCCCAGGCAGTCATCGAGCACGCCATCGGGGAGAAGCTGGAAATACCGGCATCGCGTCACATCCGGGAATGCAACTGCACCATGGGAAATGATATCGGAGTTTACAACAGCTGCGCTCACTTCTGCAAATACTGTTACGCCAACTATGATAAGGCGGCTGTCGTAGCAAACATAAAGAAGCACGACCCTGACTCCCCCTTCCTTATCGGAAACAGCATGCCGCTTGACAGGGTTCATGAGGCGGACCAGTATAGCTATATAAAAGATCAAGTAGAAATGGATATATAATGAAGCAACCCGCATCTTTTAATTCGGTGCAGGTCGCTTTTTGGGGGAATGTTTTGTTCTATTTTTCAAATTCAGGGCGCCATGCCGCAAACTGATCCAGCTGTGCATCAGTTCTGTGATAGTAGCGCTCACCCTTATCTGTATACAGATGCTTTGGATCCGGTAAGTTTCCAGATCCCTTCTTCTTTTCTTAAAGTAAAGTCACTCTGAAGACGCCAGTAGTTTTTTCCGCCCCCATAGACCGCTGCCAGGACCCGGCTCTTACCGGTCATCTTCGCTGTATCTCCCTTGACCGATACCTGAATGTCATCGTGCTCCGCACTGTAGTAGTTGAAGGTGCCGTCCAAAAGGCCTTTGATAAAGGTCTCGGCAGATTGCCTGACGCCTGTCATATGCATAAGATGATAATCATCTGCCATAATGGAGCGGAGGCCGTCAGCGTCTTTATTTATCATGTATGTCCAGTATTTCTTATATAACTCTTTTATGGCCTCGATATCGTTCATTACAATTCTCTCTGTTCTGAAGGATCCTGATATTTTATCACCTTGGCGGGCACTCCTCCTACGACTGCATAATCAGGAACATCCTTTGTTACGACTGCGCCGGCTGCAACCACCGCGTATTCTCCTATGGTGACTCCGGGACAGATAGTTACGTTCATTCCGAGCCAGGCGTTTTTCTTTACCAGTACTTTTCCGTATGTGTATCTCGTGTGGCGCTGATTCATATCATGATTGATGGTAGCGATCCTGAGTCCGGGAGCAGCCAGTGCACCGTCCTCGAATTCGATACCGCCGGATGCAGATAGGATAGCTGAATGGTTGAGGAATACTCCTTTTCCAAACTTGACTCTGTTTCCGAAGTCGCATATGAAAGGAGTGAGTATCCTGACATCGTCCAGCTTTCTTCCGAAGAGTTCCTCCAGATCATTTACGTAACTGGGATCGTCAGGCATCTTGGCGTTAGCCTTAGCGCAAAGGGTTCTGGCCCTCATCATCTCATCAACAGCTTCTTTAAAATAAGGTTCCCTGGTATCTGTGGGACCGCCCTTATCAAATAATTCGTATACGTATCCTTCTCTGTATTCCATGACCTGCTCCTCCTAGATAAGTCTGTTTGACTTGAGCCAGTTCTTGACCGCTCCTCCTGCGTTCGCTGCGCTGCTTCCTGTGATCGAGAGGCCTCTTCTCACTTCAGCACCGGGAGCTGTTTTTTTGATATCCCTTTCGCTTATACCCATTCCTGATCCCTCATTGGTGCAGAGAGGAAGGATGGTCTTTCCGGAGAAATCATATCTCTCAAGGAAGGTGAATACCGCCATGGGCATCGTTCCCCAGTAGTTGGGATATGCGAGAACGATGGTGTCGTACTCGTCGATGCTCTCAGGATAACTTACGAGCTCAGGCCTTGCCTTGGCCTTAAGGTCCTTCTTTGCCTCATCTATGCATGTCATATATACCGGTGAGTAAGGTTCCTTCATCTCGATCTTGAAGGTGTCTGCTTCGATCATTTCTTTCATGCCATTCACAACGATCTCAGTATTTCCAACCTTCACGTATCTCATCGCTCCGCCGAAATAGTTTTCGTCTGCTCTTGAAAAGAATGCTATAAGTGTCTTTGCCATTTTTATTACCTCCATTGTTATCTGGTTTGTTTTCCTTTTGTGATTACATTATTGCACATTATTATTGCAAAATCCAATCGAACTATTGTATAATTGATTTAATAATTAAATAACAAGGAGACGATCATGAACACCAAACAGATCGACTACTGCATAGAGCTGGCCCATACCCTGAACTTCAGCCGGGCGGCCGAAAACATGTACGTGAGCCAGCCAACATTTTCATATCAGATAAAACTCCTTGAGGACGAGATAGGATTCTCCATCTTCGAAAGAAGCGGCAAAGGCGCGGCTCTGACTCCCGCCGGAGCTCAGTTCGTCACATACCTTGCCAACATGCGTGAAGAGATGAAGCGGGCCATCGAACAGGGGCAGAACTTCAGCGCCAAGTATAAGGACAGCATAACGATATGCATGATGGTGAGGGAAGCCGTCTACTTCCTTCCGGAAGCCATGAGGATCTTCAGCGAGAAATATCCCGACGTTCAGATAGTGCCGAAGTTCGAGTATGAGAACAGCATGGAAAGTTTTCTTAAGAACGACTCTGATATCGTATTTGCTCTTAATGAACAGACAGCCCACGTACCCGGTATCGACGTCCATGACCTTTTCGTGAGCCATATATATCTGATTTCACAGAGAGACGATCCTCTCGCTGAAAAGAATATCATCAGGGAAGAAGATCTCTACGGGCAGACACTGATGGTCGGTGGAGGTTCCCCTCCTGCTCTGAGATCGGTGCAGCAGCGTCTCATATCCTCAGGACGGATCAGCTACTTCAACAGCGCTGACCATGATACCACCATGGTAAACGTGGCCGCAAGAAAAGGGGTATGCCTGGCACCCGGCTTCCTTAACGACCACAGCGGACAGTTCGCGTGGACGCCCTTCGACTGTAAGGAGAGCTTCCAATGTGTGCTCTGCACTCATAAGAACGATAACAGGGACAGCCTCAGGCGATTCATAGATATACTGCAGGGCATCTATAAGGAGGCAGTGGCCTTCCCTATGTAGCGGCCTTGCCATAAAATTTGTAATCATTTAGTTTTTTACCGATATTTTAACAAGTGAGGAAGACATGAAAAAATTCAGAGGAAGCAGCAACTACGTCGCATCAAATGAACTTATGAACGCGGTGAACGTGGCCATACAGCTACAGAAACCGCTGCTGATCAAGGGTGAGCCCGGCACCGGCAAGACCATGCTGGCCCAGTCAATAGCGGATTCTCTCGAGATGCCCCTCATCATCTGGAGCATCAAGTCCACCACTAAAGCTCAGGAAGGCCTCTATATGTATGATACCGTACAGAGGCTCTACGACAGCCAGTTCGGTGAAGGAGACGTATCCGACATCAGTCAGTACATCAAGCTGGGTAAGCTTGGAGAGGCTTTCACCTCCGAAGAACAGGCCGTCCTTCTCATCGACGAGATCGATAAGGCAGACCTGGAATTCCCAAACGACCTTCTCTGGGAGCTGGACAGGATGGAGTTCTACATAAGCGAGACCAAGGAGACCGTTAAGACTAAGCACCGTCCCATCGTCATCATCACTTCAAATGCGGAGAAGGAATTGCCCGATGCCTTCTTAAGGCGCTGCATATTCCACTACATCGAGTTCCCCACTGAGGACAAGATGCGTGAGATCATAAAGGTCCACTTCGGGAACGTAGATAAGAAACTGGTGGACGAGGCTCTTAAAGCGTTCTACGATATACGTCATATGAGAGACATACAGAAGAAGCCCAGCACATCCGAACTTCTGGACTGGATCCAGGCGCTTCAGATAGCCGGCTGTGACGTTAGTAAGATCGCCGACGAGATCCCTTACATGGGAGTGCTTCTTAAGAAGAATCAGGATATAGATACAGCTCAGGCCTACAGATTCAGAAGGTAAGGAGACAGCTATGTTTCTTGAATTTTTCAACGTTCTGAGGCTCCACGGGCTTAAGATCTCCCTGGACGAATGGCTCGTCCTGATCGATGCCCTGGACCGCGGCATGGCTGAGAATTCCCTTATGGAATTCTACTGGCTCTGCCGGAACATACTTATAAAATCCGAAACCGAATACGACAAGTTCGACATGGCCTTTGCGGAATATTTCAAAGGAATAGAATCCGTTGACGAGATACCCGAAGAGCTTAAGCAGTGGCTCTCGCAGGATGAACTGGAACGCATGATAGATGATGTGCCTGAATGGGCCAGGGAATTTGATCTGGATACTTTAAGGCAGATGTTCAGAGAGCGACTTCAGGAGCAGACTGAGAAGCACGACGGAGGTAACTACTGGGTCGGTACCGGCGGCACCTCCCCCTTCGGTCACGGAGGATATAACCCTGCAGGGATACGCGTTGGCGGCACAGGACGTCACCAGTCTGCCATCCAGATCGCAGGTGAGCGGAACTTCAGGGATTTCAGGCAGGATAACGAACTGGACACCCGGCAGTTCCAGATGGCTTTCAGAAAGCTAAGGCAGTTCTCAAGCCGTGTGGACAGTGCGAAAACAGAACTGGATATCGATGCCACAATCGATGCCACCTGTGACAACGCAGGCCTCCTTAAGCTGGTATACGAAAAGCCCCGCAAAAACACCGTTAAGCTCCTCCTTCTCATGGATTCGGACGGTTCAATGCGAAGCTACAGCAAGCTCTGCAGCCAGCTATTCCAGGCAGTGAACCAGTCCACCCATCTTAAGGACCTTAAGATCTACTACTTCCATAACTGCATCTACGATCATCTCTACACCGATCCGTATATCATAGACGGACGATGGATAGATACCGACTGGGTATTCACGAATCTCGGATCCGATTACAAAGTAATAATCGTCGGAGATGCAGCCATGTCTTCATATGAACTTACCGCCCGCGGAGGCAATATCAACTGGTACGCCTGGAACAACGAGCCCGGGATCGACTGGCTCAGGAAGTTCAACCGTTTCTATCACAAGGTGATCTGGCTTAATCCCATAAAGGAATCCCGCTGGAACTACGCCTGGGGAGCAAGGACCATAAACATGGTCAGGGATATCTTCCCCATGTACGAGCTTACTCTGGACGGTCTGGACAAAGGGATCCATAAACTTCTTACAAACTGAGGCCCGCATCAGCGAGCCTCTTTTATTTTACCATCGTCCCTATATTGTTGATTATATAGTCCAGGAATTCCCTGGATGCGAAGGACATCGTCTCCCGGCTTCTCCAGGCCAGCGATACCGACCTGAGGGGTGCGTCCTCGATATCTCTCACTTCCAGCCCCTCTTCAAACCCCTTAACTATCCTCTTTATCTGTACAGATATACCGAACCCCCTTCTTATCATGCCCAGGATCGAGTAGTCGTCGTATATGTCGTATTCTATCTTCGGTTCAAGGCCCTTTTCCCTGAAGGCTTCAAGCACCGTATTGTAGTCTTTTCCTTCATCGAAAAGAATAAATGGGTCATCCGTAAGATCCTTCATCCTGAGAGTCTTTTTCACAGCAAGGGGATGGCCCTTGGGAATCACCGCAGCCAGCTCGTCATCGTACAGGTGTGCAGACTCCAGTCCTTCTGAGAAATGTGAACTGATGAACCCGAAATCCACTTCACCCTGCTCTATGGATTCCCTGATGCTGTTGTATTCTCCCTGCTTTATTACGAAGTTTACACCGGGGTGCTGCGCCTTATAGTTCTTCATGAGTTCAGGGAGAAGCTCGCGGCTGACGCTTGTGAAGGAAGCCACCCTTATGGTCGCATTCTCCATGCCTGTTATTTCAAGTTTTCGTCTTGAGAGCGCCTCTTCTGCATTCCTTATAGCCTCAAAATAAGGAAAATACTCCCTGCCGTCCGCAGTCAGTTCAAATGTTCCCCTGCTTCTGGTGATCAGTCTGGTCTCAAGCTCATCTTCCAGGCTCTTTACTATCTGGCTCACAGCACTCTGGGAATACCCCAGTTCTTTTCCTGCAAGGGTAAAGCTTTTCAGTTCTGCCGCCCTGCAAAACACAGCATATTTCGACGTAGTTTTCATGTATTTCTCCGGTCTGTGATTTAAATAAGTTTTTCTAATGTATTCATTATAATTATTCGTTTTACTTATGTCAACTGCTATGCTATCATTGGAAGTGTCAGGTGTGAATTAAATCACAAATAAGTCAGAGGAAAAACAGTTAATGGGAAGATTTGAGAAGACAAAAAAAGAGATATTTCTGAATGGGCTGAAGAACGGCATACCCATCGCTGTGGGGTATTTTGCTGTGGCATTCAGTCTTGGCATAACAGCCAGAAGCTGCGGCTTCAATGCCTTTCAGGGATTTCTGGCAAGCATGACCAGCTATGCATCCGCAGGTCAGTACATCGGTTTTACGCTCTATGCAGCAGGATCGACGCTGCTCCAGCTGGTTATAATGATGTTGATAACCAATGCCAGATATCTCCTGATGGGGATCGCACTCAATCAGAAAGTCAAGGGAGGTACGCCCATCGGCCCCAGGATCATGATCGGCATGACCATCACCGACGAGATATTCGGCGTAACTATTGCCAGGCCCGGATATGTGAATCCATTTTTTAACGCCGGGGTCTGGAGCATAGCTCTGATCTTCTGGTCCCTCGGTACCGCCCTCGGCATCGCCGTAGGGAACATCCTTCCCCTCAGAGCGGTCAGCGCCATGAGCGTCGCCCTCTACGGTATGTTCCTGGCTTCCATAATCCCACCGGTGAGAAAAGACAAGGCCATAGGCATCGTCATCGCCTTCAGTTTCGCATTCAGCTATCTTTTCACAGTGATTCCCGGGGTGAGCGAGCTGTCCTCAGGAAACCGCACCATACTCCTGGCTGTAGTGATCTCAGCAGCAGCTGCTCTTATAGCTCCCAGAAAGACTGAGGAGCCTGAGATCGCCATGGAAGGAGGCGGAGACGATGAATGATATCAACGTATACGTCTGGATCATCGTTATGGCCCTGGCTACAGGCGCTACCAGGATCCTGCCCCTTACCCTTATAAGAAAACCCATCGAGAACAGATTCATACAATCTTTTCTATATTACGTCCCCTACGTCACGCTGGCCGTCATGACCTTCCCTGCTATCATGGATGCAACTCAGGTACCTGCTGCCGGAGCACTTGCACTGGCGGCAGGCATCGCGGCCGCATGGTTCGGAGCCGGACTCTTCGGAACAGCAGCATCCTGCTGTGCGATCGTACTGATAACAGAACTATTACTTGTATAATAAGTCCCCCAACCCCTAAAAAGACCTGCCAATAAGGCAGGTCTTTTTCTTTTCATTTTGATCTTATCATAAAGTATTCGATGCATTCAGCACGTCTCTGATCTTATGCTGCACCATTCTCTGTATTGCGTCTCTGGCAGGTCCCAGATACTTACGGGGATCAAACTCTGCAGGATTCTCAACCAGGAATCTTCTGATCTCTGCAGTCATGGCAAGACGAAGGTCTGTGTCGATGTTTACCTTGCAGATACCATACTTGGTGGCCTCCCTGATCATATCCTCGGGTACGCCCTGAGCTCCGGGGATCTCTCCTCCGAACTCGTTGCATCTGTCCACGAACTCTCTGAGAACGGTGGACGCTCCGTGAAGCACCAGCGGTGTATCGGGGATCAGCGCATGGATCTCTTTAAGTCTGTCAAAATCGAGATACGGATCTCCCTTGAACTTATATGCGCCATGAGACGTTCCGATAGCGATAGCCAGGGAATCAACTCCCGTTCTCTCTACGAATTCCTGAGCTTCAGCGGGATCCGTGAACTTCGCTGACCTTTCGTCAACGGAGATATTATCCTCGACTCCTGCAAGCTTACCAAGCTCAGCCTCCACAACTACTCCGTGAGCATGAGCATATTCAACTACCTGTTTGGTAAGCGCTATATTCTCTTCAAAAGGATGCTTGGATCCGTCTACCATGACCGAGGTGAAACCGTCGTCGACACATTTCTTACAGATGTCGAAATCCTCACCGTGGTCAAGATGAAGACAGATATCAAGACCTGTATCTTCGATAGCGGCCTCTACCAGTTTGACGAGATATGCCGGGCGGGCATACTTGCGGGCTCCTGCCGATACCTGAAGTATAAGGGGTGCCTTCTCGATCCTGGCGGCATCCACGATACCCTGTACGATCTCCATGTTGTTGACGTTGAAGGCTCCTATAGCGTAGTCGGAAACCAGAGCCTTTGCAAACATTTCTTTAGTAGTTACAAGTGCCATTTCAAACTCCTATCATATAAATCAACGATTGATAATATTAACTCCAGTTAACTGCCTTGATGATGTCTTCTCTTGTGCTTCCCTTGGCAAAGGTGAACACGCCGGATCTCATCTTTTCATCATCATAATTCATCGTTTCGCAGATACTGTCGTATTCCGCATAATCCGCAAAAACACCCGCGTCCACAAGACACTGGACCGCTTCAGAAGCTGTAGTCCCCGTAAGGGTGACTTCCAGATCATTCGCAAGCTTTTCACCGTCCCAGTTGGCAGTCTTGGTCACGGCGTTCGCATCCTCTGCCTGTGTCTGGTCCGCATTATTCGCTTCTCCATCAGCAGGCTTAGTGCTTTCTCCTCCGGTCTGGGCAGCGTCAGAAGTATTTTCGGACGATGCATCAGTATTTGCTTCTGCCTGATCTGCTCCTTCGGGTTCAGTAAGCACTTCTGACGCTTCATCCGTTCCGATGAGCTGCTTGGGATACTCAAGGATTATCCCGAGACGCCAGAAAATTATCAGTGCCGCAATAGCCAGGATCAAAATCGCAATGAGAATGTCGCTTTTATTGTATATAATGTCTTTGATCTTGTTCATTACTCTCTCCCCTTGTTTTTAAATCTCTAACATAGTATTTTAACAGATTTGGTCTTTAAAAACAAGCAAAACTGGGTTATAATATTCGCATGGTAAAGATAATCATAGAGGAAAACCAGGGTAACCAGCGTCTGGACCGTTTTCTTAAAAAATACTACAGCAAGGCTCCCCTCTCGCTCATATATAAAATGATCAGGAAGGATGTCAAGCTGAACGGTAAACGATCTTCTGAAGATGCCATACTCAGCCAGGGAGACGAACTTGTCATCTACATTACAGACGAAGAAGCCGAGTCACTTAAGGGTTCTGTCCGGCGTGTCAAGGCGAAGAAGCAGTTCACTATTCCCTATGAGGATGAGAATATCCTTATCGCTGACAAACCATTCGGTCTTCTTACCCACGGTGACAGCCATGAAAAAAAGAATCACCTTGCAAATCAGGTGATGGACTACCTCATGGCCAAAGGCGAATATGATCCCTCAAGGGACCGCACTTTCACTCCTGCTCCCTGCAACCGTATCGACAGGAATACCACCGGTCTCGTTATCTTTGCTAAAAATCCTCAGGCATTGAGGGAAATAAACGCAGTTCTCAGAACCAAGGAAGGCATAGAGAAATACTATCTCACCATTCTTTGCGGAGAACTTAAAAAGGAACTTTTCCTGAAAGATTCAATGGTCAAGGATCCGAAGGCCAACCGCGCCGTGATCTCTGAAAGCGATGCCGAAGGAGCCAAGATCATGGAGACCATGGTAAGTCCGCTGGAATATGGCGAATATAAAGGGAAAAAGTACACCCTGGCTCAGGTCAGGATCTTCACCGGAAGGACTCACCAGATACGTTCACAGCTGGCCAACGCCGGATATCCTCTTCTCGGAGACAGTAAATACGGCGGATCCCGTGCACTTAACCCGACCCAGCTCCTGCACAGCTGGAAACTGTACTTCAGAGAAATGCCTGAAGGCAGGCTCTCATATCTCTCAGGTACCACCGTTGAGTGCGCACCTCCCGAGAATTTCAGAGCAGTGCAGAAAAAGATATTCAGAAAGGTATAACAGGTATTTTGAGTTGAAAAAGGAATTACTGTCCTGGATAAGGGACATTTTAATAGCAGCGCTCATAGCTCTCATCGTGCTCTTTCTGTTCAAGCCCATCATAATACAGCAGCATTCAATGGAGCCCAATTTTAATTCCGGAGACTACGTGATCGCTTACAGGCAGGCCTACAGACTTTCAGGCACACCGGAGAGAGGCGACGTTATTGTCTTCCACAGCCAGCTGAAGGACAGCAAGGGCAATGACAAGAACCTCATCAAAAGGGTCATAGCCACAGGCGGTGAGACAGTGGAGATCCGCGACGGGTACGTTTATGTGAACGGCGAGATGCTGGACGAACCATATGTTATGGAACAGGGTATATCGGGTGAAATGGAAAAGACCACAATACCTGAAGGCTATCTTTTCTGCTGCGGTGACAACCGTGAGGTCAGCATCGATTCCAGAAGAGACGAAGTGGGATTGGTCGGCGAGGATGCCATAGTAGGCAAAGTCGTGATAAGGCTCTTCCCTTTCAATTCCATCAAAACATTCTGATCGCGATTCGCGATCGTCCGCAACAGGTGATAAATGAAGAAACAGATAAAACTTGTATCAAACAATAAAAAAGCATATCATGACTACTTCGTGGATGAGACCTATGAAGCAGGAATAGTCCTTACCGGCACGGAGATAAAGTCCGTCCGCCAGGGAAAGGTCTCCATCAAGGAAGCCTACGTCAGGATAAAAAATGGCGAAGCCATAGTTCAGGGCATGAACATCTCCCCCTATGAACAGGGAAACCGCTTCAACGTCGATCCCCTGAGAGACAGGAAGCTTCTTCTTCACAAGCAGGAGATCCGCAAGCTCACCGGCAAGCTGACCCAGCAGGGAATGACACTCGTTCCTCTTAAGATGTATATCAATGAGGACGGCCGTGCGAAAGTGGAGCTTGGGCTCTGCAGAGGAAAGAAAAACTACGACAAGCGCGAAGCCATAGCTAAAAAAGATGCTCAGCGTTCCATCGAACGGAGCATGAGAAACCACTAAAAAAGAGCAGTTCAACTGCTCTTTTCTTTTTATTTCTCTTCCATCTTCTTCTCGGCCTCTGCACGTTCTTTGCAGATGTCTGCCCAGCTGCGCTGCTTGCTCATGAAATCAGCGAAGGCAGCCAGCTCCTCAGGAATGGCTATCTTCTGAGGGCACATCTCCATGCAGGCCCCGCAGCCTATGCAAGCTGAAGGTTTCTTATCCTCAGGATACGAATCAAGCTGCATTCCGATTGTGAATCCGCCTCCTGCACGTACCTGATTGTATTTGAACAGAAGGTCCGGGATATCCAGCTCCATAGGACAGCTGGAAGTGCAGTATCTGCATGCCGTGCACGGAATGTCGTTCTTCATTCCGTCGGCAGCCTTCATGATGATTTTTTCCTCTTCATCTGTGAGCGGCTCCTCGTGATCGAAAGCTTCCACGTTATCTATCACGTGATCCATGGCCGTCATACCCGAAAGTACCGTGACCACGTTATCAAGCTTCTGGGTCCATCTGAGAGCATAGGATGCTGCAGATCTGCCGGATCCCAGTTCAGCCATAATGTCATCAGGAAGTTTGGCCAGCTTGCCTCCCCTCACGGGTTCCATAATGATGACCGGAAGCCCGTACTCAGCTACCAGCTCGTATTTCTCCTTTGCCTTTTCGACTGTCCAGTCCAGATAATTTATCTGCAGCTGGCAGAATTCCATGTCAGAAGCATACTTATCCAGGATCAGCTTAAGCGTAGGAAGATCCGCATGGCTTGAAAAGCCCAGATGCCTGATGCGACCCTGTTTTTTCTGTTCAATGAAGTAATCAAATATGCCCCATCTCGGATCCTCGTAAGTCTTCAGTGAATTCTCATATACGTTATGCAAAAGATAAAAGTCAAAGTAATCTACCTGGCATTTCTTAAGCTGCTTTTCAAAGGTATCTGCCGGATCATATTTTTCGGAAATGGCATGTCCCGGAAACTTATCCGCCAGATAGAAACTGTCTCTGGGATAGTTCTTCAGTATCCTGCCGATGACGTTCTCGGATGTGCCGCTGTGATAAGGCCATGCTGTGTCGTAATAGTTCACGCCGTGCTTCATGGCATAGTCCACCATCTCAGCGGTGAGTTCCTCGTCTATCCTGCCGTCCTCCTTAACCGGAAGGCGCATCAGGCCGAAGCCCAGCATGGATATATCCATGTCTTTGAATTTTCTGTAGATCATCTTTGTCTCCTTTTATTTCTTAGCTAAAACCTTCTTAAGGAATTCTCCAGTGTATGAACCCTCGAATTCCGCAACCTCCTCAGGCGTTCCGGTGGTCACTATGGTGCCCCCGCGGTTGCCTCCCTCCGGTCCAAGATCTATGATGTAGTCTGCTGACTTGATGACATCCAGATTGTGTTCAATAACCACTACCGTATTTCCCTGATCCACCAGCTGCTGAAGCACGTTCACCAGCTTGTTCACGTCATCGAAATGCAGTCCCGTTGTGGGCTCATCCAGGATGTAGAGGGTCTTTCCTGTGGAACGCTTGGTGAGTTCTGTAGCCAGCTTGACTCTCTGGGCCTCTCCGCCTGAAAGCTGTGT
>JAZQAY010000060.1:0-14034 GCA_045545455.1 Anaerovoracaceae bacterium
CAGCTGCAGCCTTCATGGCATCTGCCTTGGCTGCGGCAAGCGTGGCCGCTGCAAGCGTAGGATCCTTGAGAGCTGCTGCCTTCTGGAGTTCCTTGATCATCTTCTGATCTTCCTCAGGGATGGTGACGGTATTGATAGCTACGCTGATAACGTCTATACCTCTTGTCTCCGCCCACTTGGCTGAGAGCACCTCGTTCATGCTGTCCGAAAGTTCCTCAACGTGGTTCACCAGTTCATTGGGTCTCATTCCCAGCTGTGAGAGCTTGCCGAAGCATGGCTGAAGAGCTGAGATGAACTCTGCCTTGAGCTGGGTGTCCAGTTCCTCTCTTCTGTATTCCCTGGGAACGTTTCCGCAGACGTTCATATAGAAAAGAACAGGGTCTGTGATCTTATATGAATATACTCCCGCACAGCGTACGGATACGTCTATATCCAGACCGAGTCTTTCATCCACGAGCCTGAATGGAACAGGATTAGGTGTCCCGAATTTATTGTCGATGATCTCCTTGGTGTTGAAATAGTAGACCCTCTGATCATGAGCCGTATCTCCGCCGAACGAAAAACGCTTCAGCATGTTGTCGAGAGATGCCATGATCGACTGCTTCAGGTCTCCCATGAATACAGTGGGCTCTGAAGACTGATCAAAGGTATACTCACCTGGTTCTGCACAAAGTTCCACGATCTTGCCCTGATCCACGATTATCATGCACTGTCCGTCTGCAACTGCGATCCCGGATCCGTTTGTAATGATGTTATCGCTTCCGAACTTGTTTGAGGACAGGCCGCTGGTCTTCTTGATGCCCTTAGTCATAAGAACGCTTTTGTCCATGGCATCACAGTAAAAGAATTCCTTCCACTGATCAGCCAGATTGCCTGTTGCTGCGCTTAATGCTGCTCTGATAAGTCCCATATTCTTTCTCCTTTTTATTGATTTAACAGACCGGAAGATATTATCCGGTCAGAACATATACTTCCAAGATAATTATATCACTTTAAAGTATAAAAATAAACAAAAAAATAAAAACCCTTTTATACCGGGTCCGGTTTGGTATATAATTGGTTTATGGATAACAAAGATCACACAATAATACTGGCTTCCGCCTCACCGAGAAGACTGGAGATCCTGAGGGCCCACGGCATCGAACCCGTAGTTCATCCGGCTGACATAGAAGAAGTAATACCCGTCTGGTCAGACGTACGTCAGGTCCCCTCTTCCATAGCCCGTCAGAAGGCAAAAAAAGTTCTTTCAGATACCGAGTTGGAAGAAGGCATCATAATCGGTGCGGATACCATAGTTTACCTGGGAGAACCTGAAGGTGACGGCGAGATCATGGGAAAACCCGCAGACCCGGATGATGGCTTCAGGATGCTCAGTGAGCTGAGCGGACGTACTCATCTGGTCATAACCGGAGTGTGCCTTATAGATATCGCTTCAGGCAAGGAAAGAATTTTTTCTGAAACGACTTCAGTCACGTTCACGGATATATCTGAGGAAGAACTCATATCCTACCTCAGGACACCGGAGGCCTACGATAAGGCCGGAGGTTATGCCATTCAGGGGACTTTCTCCGGATACGTAAAGTCATTTGACGGAAGTTATGAAAATGTGGTAGGATTTCCATGGGAAAGAATAAAAAAAGAGATCAATATATTACAGGAGGAATTATAAAATGAAAAAATTTATGACCGAATTCAAGGAATTCATCGCAAAGGGTAATGTAATGACGATGGCAGTAGGCATCATCATAGGCGGAGCTTTCACTGCTATCATCAACTCAGTCGTTGCCGACGTTATCAGCCCTATCATCGGACTCATCCTCGGAGGAACTGATTTCTCAACTCTCTCATTCGGAGTAGGCGATGCACAGATCATGATCGGAAACCTGATCAATGCCATCATCACATTCCTCATCACAGCTGTAGTTCTCTTCTTCATCATCAAGGCTTTCAACAAGTTCGACGATCTTAAAAAGAAAGAAGAAGAACCGGCTCCTGAAGAAGAGCCGGCTGTTCCCGAAGATATTCAGTTGTTGACAGAGATCAGAGATCTTCTTAAGAAATAACGATCTCACATTCGAAATTAGCCTCTCCGTCAGGCTTATACATGCGGAAGTAGTAAGCGTCTTCTTTATGAAGGCGCTTTATTCTTAGCTCCTCATCGTAGAGAGCCTCTTTCATGAAGTGAAGCCTTATCTCCTTCATGAAGCTTCCGTTCTCAAGCTCCGGTATGCACGCTTCCACGTGCTCCAGATACTTGATGTTGTTCATATGGCCGTTGTCATCCATGTAATCCCTTCCGACCTTGAAGGTACCCATGTCCTCCATGGCATTTTCATCCTCTTCAGTGATCCTGAACTTTCTGTCACCGAAAGGATTCCTGTACTTGGCAAGGGTGAAGTTTTTCATGCTCAGTTCCTTGGCCTTCATGATGCGTCTTGTCTTGAAATTCACTATGGACCAGATGGATGAAGCATAAGCGACGGGTTCTTCACCCACCTTGGCGTTATATACCCTGAGAAGCGTTGCCCTTTCAGAAGGGCACGCATTCGATGTATATGTTATCTCCTCATCATCCGTTGCTTCTCTGTACATTACCATGTCTATGCGGTTCACCATCAGGGCGAGATTCCTGTCCAGAAGGTCGTCCACAGAAGGCTTATCGTTCTCCATCTGAAGCCTTCCTGCTTCCTGGAGTTCATAAAGAATTTTTGATGCTTTGATTTTTTCTGACATTAAACGTTATTCTCCTTATTCTATATCAAGTTCCACAGGGCAATGGTCTGAACCCATCACCTCAGTATGTATCTTAGCGTCTTTAAGGCGGTCCCTCAGCGAATCGGAACAGATGAAGTAGTCTATCCTCCACCCTGCATTCTTCTCTCTGGCTTTGAATCTGTATGACCACCATGAGTAGGTCACCTGTTCGGGATAGAAATATCTGAAGGTATCAGTGAATCCTGACTCAAGAAGAGCAGACATCTTAGCCCTCTCTTCATCTGTAAAGCCGGCGTTCTTCCTGTTGGTCCTGGGATTCTTAAGGTCTATCTCCTCGTGGGCCACGTTCAGATCTCCGCAGTATATGACGGGTTTGGTCTCTTCAAGTTTCTTAAGATAACTCAGGAAGTCGTCTTCCCATCTCATCCTGTAATCCAGCCTCTTCAGCCCGTCCTGTGAATTGGGCACGTAGACCGTAATAAAATAGAAATCATCAAATTCCAGGGTTATGACCCTTCCCTCGTGATCGTGCTCATCTATCCCCATCCCGTAGGTCACAGAGACCGGTTCCTTTTTTGTGAATATCGCAGTGCCGGAATAGCCCTTTTTATCGGCATAGTTCCAGTACTGGTGATAGCCGGGAAGATCCATCTCGATCTGTCCCTCCTGGAGTTTCGTTTCCTGAAGGCAGAATACGTCAGCGTCCGCTTCATTGAAGAACTCCATGAAATTTTTACCCATAACGGCCCTCAGTCCGTTAACGTTCCATGATATCAGCTTCATTTTCTTACTATAAACAAATACTTGAAATTATCTTAACGATATGATATTATATGTCTGTTCGTCGGGGCGTGGCTCAGCTTGGTAGAGCGCTACGTTCGGGACGTAGAGGCCGCAGGTTCAAATCCTGTCGCCCCGACCATCTGAGAGTTCTGTACGCGCAGGACTCTTTTATTTTACCTGTTTGAGTTCTTTTACGTCCATAGGTTCTTCATGGACCGTTTCTATGTACTCCAGAAGCGCTTCGCTGTCATCAAAGAATCCGCAGAGCCTGAGGCACTCCCTCTTCATGAAGTTATTATCTGCTGCCCTTACTAAAAGATCCCTGAGAGGATCGAAGTATCCTTCTGTATTCAGCAGCCCTATGGGCTTGTTCATCTGACCCAACTGTTTAAGGGTAAAGGCTTCAAAAAACTCCTCGTAAGTCCCTACTCCTCCCGGAACGATAACAAAGGCATCGGCTATCCCTTCCATGATCTGCTTTCTCTCGTGCATCGTATCCGTGTAGATGAATTCCTCACATCCCTGATGAAGTATCCCGGGCAGGTCAAAAAACCTGGGTGCCACACCGATAGCTTTGCCGCCTGCTGACTCCAGGCCCCTGACGCAGGCTCCCATAAGGCCCTGCTCTCCTCCTCCGAATACCATGCTGTGGCCGCGCCGGCCCATCTGTACTCCCAGTTCAAAGGCCTTGTCGTAATATTTCTGTTCCAGATCCGGGCTCGATGACCCGTAAAGGCAGATCCTCAAAAGATTTCCTCCTCTTCTTCGCGATGCTGTGATCTCTTTCTTAAGATACCGATAACGTAGTAGCAGGTTCCGCTGTCATAACCGAGGCTCATCAGCCTTCTTCCTACACGGCCCATGAAGCGCTCGTCCGTTTCCTTTCCCTTTCTCAGCTGCTCACCGGCCATCTTAAGTCCTGTCTCCAGCGCTTTTTCCCTGTCATAGGAGCCGGAAGTCTCCTCTCCTGAGTTTTCAAAGAAACTTTCCATTGCTTCTTCTGCGGTCTCAGAAGATATGCCTTTTTCCCTGAGTGACCTCATGATCCTGGATGAAGACCAGTTCTTTCTGGATGAGCTCCTGATGAACTCTTCACTGAAACGCCGGTCGTTTACGTAACCGAAACTCACCAGTTCATCCATGGTATCAGATATATCATCTTCACCATAACCCAGTTCCCTGAGAGCTGAAGTGAGTTCATGCTTCGACCTCATCCTGTAGTTAAGTTTGCTTAAAGCAGCCTCCATGCAAGTTCGTTCATCCATTTCTCACTCCACGAATCTGATGTCGTCATCTTCTCCGCCTGAACAGTAGGCAAGATAGATATCCGGGCCGATGGGCTCGTCCTTGACGTATGCCTTTTCGCCTGTTCCTGGCACCGTGACCTCTATATTCAGGAAACCGTCTTCCCCTACGAAGTCCGGCATATTCCCATAGAATCCCTCTCCGGTGTATTTCCCGAAGGCCTCTCTGTGGGCCCATATCCTGAAAAAGCCTTCCGTGCCGTATTTCTCACAGAAGTCCTGCTCGTTAGGTGTAAAGTATCTTCTTGTGATCCTGTCGTATCTTCTTATGCTCATTTCCTGTCCCACCTGGATGTCTATACCGCAGGTGGCTTCTCCCACCATGCATACCCAGAGCATCCCGGAATGACTCACGTTAAAATGAACAGGCAGTCCTTCAAAATAGGGTTTCCCCTTTTCGGATTCCTTCCACCTGTTCATCTCTTCGTCAAAAGTGATTTCGTTTTGAGCACAGTAATTTCTGACCGCATCACGGGCCAGCTCGTGTGAGAGTTCCTCCATTGAGGAGTTTCCCTCATAGATGTACACGTTGAACGTCATTATTTGTTTTCCTTTTCGCTGAGTCTCTCAAGCACCCTCTTATAGCCGTCTGCTCCGTAAACAAGACACTTGTTTATTCTGGAGATCGTAGCTGTGGAAGCATTGGTTTCCTGAGCGATCTCCATATAGGTCTTCTTCTCCGAGAGAAGTTTGGCAACTCTCAGCCTCTGTGCTATGGAGTAGATCTCGTTGATAGTGCAGATATCCTCAAAAAATCTGTAGCAGTCCTCGATATCCTCCAGTGTAAGCACAGCTTCAAAAAGTTCATCTATATCTTCTCTCTGGAATCTTGATTCATATGCCATAAATAAACCTCCAGGCTCTTTAATGTTTTAGTGCTGTAAAATCTAAAAGTATTATATAACAATGTTTATTTTTAGTCAATTATGTTTTCAACTATAAACTGCATTCTTTTTTGGCCCTGCCATACCTGGGTCTCCACGCAGCCTATTATGTCATGTCCCATGCCGTCGGAGAATGCACCGGAACACTCCTCCGCCTTGTTGAAAAGCACACAGTTCAGATATTTTTCGCCCTCGTGTACGGTAAATCTGGCATGCTTGCCCTCATTACCCATATATCTCACGTCTCTGAGCCTTACGTTCTTAAGTCTGAACACGGGCTTGGGATTGCCGTTTCCAAACGGTGCAAGCAAGTCTATCCTGTCTGCCAGATCCATGGTCACGTCATCCGGTTCCAGATCCATTTCCCAGGGATATTTTCTGACGAAGAGCTCCGGTTCAGCTTCCTTGATCCTACTGATGTCGTCCAGCAGTCTTTCTTTAAGCAGCGGGAAGTCATCCTCTTTCATGGTGAATCCGCATGCACCGCTGTGTCCTCCGAATTTGATGAAAAGGTCATCATGCTTCTTAAGAAGATCGTAAAGGCTTACCCCTTCAATGCTTCTGCCTGTTCCCTTCAGTGCCCTTTCCTCTCCATGAGTCGGCATACAGATGACTGTCGGACGATAAAAACGATCCTTTATCTTCCCTGCAACGATCCCTGCAATGCCTTCGTGTGCATCGTCGCACCTTATGATCATGAAGTCATCATCCTCTTTCGCAAGATCCATACAAGCCCTGTAAGTCTCAGACTGAAGGCGTTTTCTTTCCTTGTTCTTGAAGATGATGTCGTCCACCATATCAGGAAGATCCGGGTCATTCTCAGGGGAAAGAAGGAGTCTTACTGCCATGGAAGCGTCCTCTATCCTGCCTGATGCATTGAGATGCGGAACTATGATGAAGCCCACGTTTTCGGAAGATACGCTTCCCAGGTTAAGGCCTGCGCCCCTGATAAGTTCCCTGAGCCCCGGTCTGGATCCCTGATTAATGACCTTCATTCCGTATTTCACCAGGGTCCTGTTCTCATCGTTGAGAGGCATGATATCGCCTATCGTACCTATGGCCACCAGATCCAGTACTTCTGACAGTACTCTCTTCGGGAGATCTGCCTTCTTCTGAAGGACCTGGGCTAGTTTGAAAGCCACGCCGCAGCCGCATAATTCCTTAAATGGATATATGCTTCCCGGTTTCTTCGGGTTGATCAGCAGGCACTCTGCCATTGTGTCGGTGATGGTGTGGTGATCCGTAACCAATACCTTCATTCCAAGCTCTTCGGCATATCTCACCTCATTCATCGACACGCTTCCGCAGTCAACGGTGATAATAAGGTCAAATCCTCTCCCATGGATGCAGTCTATCGCGTCCATATTGAGGCCATATCCCTCTTCAAACCTGGAAGGTATATAGTAATCGAGGTCCTGGGGACGATCAGACATCATATGCCCCAGCACGCTCATCATAAGAGTGGTGGCAGTGATCCCGTCGGCGTCATAATCGCCGTAGATCATGATCCTGGACCCCTTGCCTATCTCCTGCAATATAAGATCCGCACCCGCTTCCATATCGGGAAGCAGGAGCGGATCGTAGGTTTTTTTTGGTTTCAGCGACAGAAACTCCCTGATCTCCTCATCGGATACGAGTCCTCTGTTCGCCAGTAACTTTTTTAAAAGAATATCGGTTTCCATTATTATAATCAGAAGTAACTCATAGGATCAACGTAATCACCGTTTATACGCACTTCAAAGTGCAGGTGCGGTCCTGTGGAGTTTCCGGTGCTTCCTACAAAGGCGATCAGTTCTCCTCTTGAGACCTCCTGACCGGCGTAGCAGTTATATCCGCTGAGGTGTCCGTATAGTGTAACTATACCGGAACCGTGATCGATCATTACGCAGTTTCCGTATCCTCCGTACCACTCAGCCATGATCACCCTGCCTGCTGCAGCTGCAACTACGCTGGAACCTGAAGAAGCTCCTATGTCAGTACCGGTATGCAGCTTCCAGTATCCGTATATGGGGTGTATCCTCCATCCGAAATCATCTGTAATGTATGTTGATGAAGGACAAGGCCATGTGAAGGTCCCTCCTTCAAATACCCTCTGGGAGTCCTGCAGTTCTTTGATCCTGCTTACCAAAGCATCTGCATCCGCCTGAAGCTGGGCATCCTTTTCTTCAAGTACCTGCTTCTTGGAATCGAGTTCAGCCTGTTTGGCATCGAGGGATTCCTTCTGCACAGCCAGTTCTTCCTGCTGCGCCTTAAGTTCTTCCTGCTTTACCTTGAGTTCTTCCTGGATCTCCTGCAGTTTGCGCTGCTCTTCTTCCAGCATTCTCTGCTCTTCCTGAAGTTTTTTAAGAAGATCGACGTCGTTCTCATAGATCCTCTGGATCATCTCCACGTTTGATACGAACTCGGAGATGCTGTTGGATCCCATAAGCACGTCTACGAAACCTATGGATCCGTTCTTGTACATTACGGTGAGTCTGGCGTTCAATCCGTCGATCCTTACCTGTATCTCGTCCTTCTTTTTCTTTATTTCTTCTTTCTTCTTCTGGATCTCAGCTTCCTTGGCATCGATCTCAGCCTGCTTCGCATTTATCTCTTCACGCTTTGCATCCATCTCGGCGCTGATCTGATCGATCTCGCCCTGAAGAGCTTTTATTTCATCAGCTACAGCAGAAAGTTCGTTCTGGACTTCCTCCTGCTCCTGCTTGATATCCTCATATTCTGACTGCTTCTGATCGATCTCACTCTGCGTGTCCGCGTAAGTCAGCGTATCGCCGGATCCGTCTCTGGATTCACCGGCGGGGAAAGCCACAAACGTCATGACAAGCATCATGATAAGAAGTATGGATATTCTCTTGTTGCTTCTAACTCTCTTCATGCCTTAGTCTCCAAAATACTATGCCTTAAGATATCTCCTCATTGAAACTATGCTTCCCCATGCTCCTATGGAACATCCGAGAGCAACGAATATTATCAAAAGATTGACCGTCATATACTGGACCGAGATCAGCGGACTGGACACTATGGCGAATACCTGATCCCCTATGGTATCTATCAGTTTCTTGTATATGATCGCCATAGCTCCCGATGCCAGAAGCGATGCTATCAGTCCTATAATGATGCCCTCCACCATGAAGGGACCTCGGATGAACCAGTTGTTGGCTCCCACATATCTCATTATGTGGATCTCATCCGCCCTTGCCATTACCGTAAGTTTGATGGTGTTGGAAACCACGACTACGGATACTATTACCAGGAACGCCATTATGATCAGACCTGCGATCTGAAGGAAGTTGGTGACCCTGGTCAGCTTATCGACTGTGTCCTTATAATACTGGACATCCTCGATAATGTCAAATTTCCCCGCATAAGCGGCAACTTCACCTGCGTTATCCAGTGAGTCGACGCTGATCATTATCGATGCAGGAAGCGGATTCTCACCTAGGGAGTCCAGAAGGTACCCGGACTCTCCCCAGCGCTCCTTCATGATCCTAAGCGCATCTTCTTCACTCCTGTATTCAACAGAGGTCACGCCCTTCTGTTTCTCGATCTGGGACATTACCTGATGTATCTGCTGATCTGTTGCGTCATCCACGATGAAAACTTCCACCTGATCGTAGTCCTGCTTTACGATCTCCGTGAAGAGATTGATGTTGACCACTATTATGAACACCAGTCCCAGGATCAGGAGCATGGCAAGGATCGAAAAGATCGAGGCCGCACTCATGCCGCGGTTTCTGAAGATCTGAACGAACGCCTGCTTGATGTTGTAGAATAAGCTTCGTATCATTCCTCATCACCTCCCATGGGTCCGTCATAGTACTGTTTGCTGTCATGTATCACATGTCCTCTGTCTATGGCTATGATCCTATTATCCATGCGGTTGACGATCTCCTTGGCATGGGTCACCATCAGGACCGTAGTTCCCCTCATGTTTATCTGATCCAGAAGATCCATTATGCCCCATGCGGTTGCGGGGTCAAGGTTTCCGGTAGGCTCGTCGGCTATCAGTACCTGAGGGCTGTTCACCAGAGCTCTGGCTATCGCCACCCTCTGCTGTTCTCCTCCTGCAAGTTCGTGAGGATACTTGTCAGCCTTATCGGATATTCCCACAAGGCTCAGGATCTGAGGCACCTGCTTACGTATCACGCTGCCCGGCTTATGAAGGACCTCCATCGCAAAGGCTACATTCTCATATGCTGTCTTCTTAGGAAGGAGCTTGAAGTCCTGGAAGACCGTTCCGATCTTCCTTCTGTACTTGGGCACCATCCTGTTCGAGAGTTTATTCACATGATAATCTCCCACCGTTATTTCTCCCTTATCGGGATCAAGGTCCTTAAGCATGAGTTTTATAAAAGTAGATTTCCCTGCGCCGGACGGTCCGACCAGGAAAACGAATTCTCCCTTGTCTATACTGACGTTGACATCCTCCAGACCTACGCCCGGACGATACAGCTTCGTCACGTGATCAAATTTTATCAATGTTGTTCCTCCCGTGCATATACTACACAATATTGTACTATATTTAGTATGAAAAATAAAGTATAAAATACAATATTCACATAATCTACAAATCCGCGCCTATCCCATAAAGTGTATCTTTATCATTGTCAGCAGCGTATCCTGAGCCGGAAAACTGTCTTTTAATATAGTCGGCGAGTTTTTCAAGTCCTTCAGGACGGTATATCTCTCCGAGATCCATACAGTTATATTCAGCTCTCGTTATTATCTCCCTGGGTACTTCGCTCTGGAAAAACTGCGGTATGAATCGCAGATACTTTTTCATGGCTTTTCTGTTCACTCCGGGATTATCCCTGTTCACCAGCCATACAACGGGCACGGCGTATCCGAGGATCTCCCTTATCCTGTCTGCACCTTCCATCAGTTTGGATGGAAGAGGATCCATGACAGCCACCAGTATATCCTGGAGTTCAGGCTCCTCAGGTTCATCCGTCACCCTGTATTTTTCAGGACTTCTGACGAAGACCTTCCTTGCTTCTTTTTTATTCAGCAAAAAATCCAGCTGGCGTGTTACAAATGATGTCCCGACACCCTCCGCGATGCCGGTCACACCGATCCCAAACTGCGTTTTTTCCAATAAAATACCCTCCTGTAACCTCATATTTCCCAGATCCATTTCCTTCACCCCTTGTTATTTCGTTATCTGATGTACTGCTTTATAGATGTCTGACGCCGTCATGCCGTATTTGGCCTTAAGCTCATCGGGTTTGCCTGACTCTCCGAAAGTGTCCTTCTGTCCCACCATCAGGACCCTGCAGGGAGCGTTTACAGATACGCACTCTGCTACAGCGGACCCCAGACCGCCGATCACCGAATGCTCTTCAGCTGTAACTATCTTTCCCGTCTCTTTCGAAGCCTTTATAATGATATCCTCGTCCAGAGGCTTGATGGTATGCATATCGATCACTCTGCAGTCGATACCTTCGACCGCGAGTTCCTCTGCTGCAGTCATCGCTTCAGATACCATGATGCCTGTGGCGATTATGGTAACGTCCTTACCTTCCCTTAAGGTGTTGCCCTTGCCCAGCCTTATATCCTTAGCAGTCTCATCGCTGTAGAAGAAAGGCACTGCAGCCCTTCCCAGTCTCACGTAGGCAGGTCCTTCCATAGCGATGACCTGTCTTAAGAGTTCCGCTGCGGACGCACCGTCTGAAGGATTCACCACAGTCATTCCCGGGATGGTCCTCATGAGTGCTATATCCTCGAATGTCTGGTGGGATGCTCCGTCCTCTCCTACCGTTATACCGGCATGAGTAGCACAGACCTTCACGTTCGCATGCGTATATCCGATGGAATTTCTGATTATCTCAAAGGCTCTTCCCGATGCGAACATCGCAAATGTGGATGCGCATACGATCTTGCCTGAAAGCGCAAGCCCTGCAGCAGCTCCGTACATGTTCTGCTCCGCGATACCCATATTGAAGAATCTCTCAGGATATTCCTTCGCAAATACAGCGGTCTTGGTGGAGCCTGAAAGGTCAGCGTCCATCACGACCAGGTTGGGATACTTGGCTCCCAGTTCCTTAAGTGTGTTCCCGTATGCTTCACGGGTCGCCATCTTATCAGCCATTACCACTCACCTCCCAGTTCTTCCACAGCCTGTCTGGCCTGTTCCTCGTTGGGTGCCTTGCCGTGCCATCCGGCCTGGTCTTCCATGAAAGAGACGCCATGTCCCTTATGAGTGGAAGCTATGATAACGGTCGGCTTGCCTTCACATGCTCTCGCTTTATCAAAAGCACTGAAGATCTGTTCAAAATCATGGCCGTCTATGGATATCACGTTGAAACCGAAGGCTTCGAATTTCTTGTCTATGGGCCTTACGGTCATTACATCATCGTTTTTTCCGTCGATCTGAAGTCCGTTCCAGTCAACAATGGCGCAGAGGTTATCAAGATGATAGTGGCCGGCAGACATAGCTGCTTCCCATACTATTCCTTCCTGAAGTTCTCCGTCCCCCAGAAGCGTGTAGATCCTGCCTTTCCTGCCGTCAAGCTTATTGGCGAGAGCCATGCCGACGGATACGCTGAATCCCTGGCCCAGGGAACCTGTGGACATCTCAATGCCCGGCACCAGACCCATCTTGGCATGTCCCTGAAGACGTGAACCGAGCTTTCTCAGTGTTGTAAGCTCTTCCACATCGAAGAAACCCCTCTCTGCAAGAGCAGCATACTGTACAGGCGCTGCATGACCCTTGGAAAGAATGAGTTTGTCTCTGTCTTCCATTTCCGGATCTTCGGGATCGATATTCATCTCCTTGAAGTAAAGCGCTGTAACGATGTCTGCTGCTGATAAGGATCCGCCCGGATGACCTGAACCCGCGTTATAGACCTCTTTAATCACGTCTATCCTGACTTTGCGGGCCAGATCTTCAAATCGCTTATAATCCATTTTGTTCCTCCAGAATATTCTTGAATGCCATGGGGATGCCTTTAAGGATATCCCTGGCTATCAGACTGTATTCACCGACCTCCTCGGTCATAAGGTCGCCTGCCAGACCATGGATATACACTCCGGTCATGACGGCATTTCTCACTCCCTGGCCTAAAAGCGCCGCAATGGTTCCTGCAAGCACGTCTCCGGAGCCTGCGGTAGCCATACCCGGATTTCCTGTGGTATTCACGTAAACAGGATCCAGGGACCCTCCGAACATGGGTTTTACCAGTGTGCGGCGTCCCTTGAGCACAACGGTCGCCCCGGTTATGTAGTAGAGTTCATTCAGTATCTCTTCGCGGCCGGCCTTTGACATATCAAAGTCAGTATCATCCTTGAGAAGTCTGGCAGCTTCTCCCATATGCGGTGTGATGACCGTTCCAAGGCCTTCCAGACATCTATCTTTTACCCTGTCCTGCCAGTGATTGTACGCGATTATATTCAGCGCGTCCGCATCCAGCACGAGAGGGCAGTCAGCCTTCTCGAGCACCTTGTCAACCATTTCTTTTGCTTCGTCTGAAGTACTGAGCCCGGGACCGATAACTATGCAGTCATAATCCTCATCGGGGATGCCGTCCTTCCTGTCCTTGATGACCACTTCAGGTACGGCTACCTGGATCTGAGGCATAATGTCTTCGGGAACGAGAGCATAAACAAGCCCTGTCCCTGCTCTCAGAGCTGCCTCACACGCCAGGATGCAAGCCCCTGTCATAGTCTTTGAACCTGCGATAACGAGCACCCTGCCGAAGTCTCCCTTGTGGGATTCGGCCTTTCTTTCGGGAATGAAGTTCTTAACGAGTTCCTTAGTTATTTCTTTCATGTCGTCACCTCTCAGAGGCCCAGAATAAGTGTTGCCATTGCAAAGTAGATCGTAAGGGCCACAGCATCTGAAATAGATGAAATAAACGGATTGGCGATCAACGCAGGGTCGAGGTTGATCTTCTTTACGATAAGGGGTATCATGGACCCCAGCATCTTGGCAAAAATAACTATGAATATCATGGCAGAACATATGGTAAGAGCTATCATAACGCTCTGCCCGTCTATAAATACAACTCTTAAGAAATTAAAAGCGCTTAAAATAATACCTACTATAGCTCCGACTCTTACTTCCTTCCAAAGTACCTTTAAAGCGTCCTCGAGTTCCACTTCTCCCGTCGCAAGACCTCTGATGATAAGGGTAGATGCCTGAGATCCGGTATTTCCGCCGGTTCCCATAAGCATTGGCATGTATGCGACGAGGCAGATGACTTCGGAAAGCTTGCTCTCGTAAGCTGTTACGATCATTCCGGTGAATATATACGCCACCATCAGTATAAGAAGCCATGGCAGCCTGTTCTTAGCGTGCTGCCACACGCTGATATCGAGATAATCGCTGTCGGAAGTGTCGGTCACGTCAA
>JAZQAY010000061.1:0-4453 GCA_045545455.1 Anaerovoracaceae bacterium
CAGAACCTTCATGCCAGCGAACCAGAGCGAGAGGAACAAGGTGGCCAGAATGAAACAGATCCCCGTGCCGGAACTCATCGAGGGCAAGAGCCTGCTCTTCGTGGATGACTCCATCGTCCGCGGGACGCAGCTCAAGGAGACCGTGGATTTCCTCTACGATAACGGCGCAAAGGAAGTCCACATGAGATCCGCCTGTCCTCCCATTATGTACGGCTGCAAATATCTCAACTTTTCATCCTCCAAGAATGAGATGGAGCTTCTGGCGAGACGTATAATAGTGGAACTTGAGGGTCAGGACGGTCTGAACCATATCGCTGAGTACTCCGACGGAAAGACCGAAAGAGGACGCAAACTCAGAGAAACGATCTGTGAAAAATTCAACTTCGACTCCCTGGAATTCCAGTCGCTGGAAGGGGTCATCGAAGCCATCGGAATCGATCCCTGCAAGTTATGTACATACTGCTGGGACGGTCGCGAATAAAAAGGAAAGGTAAAAAACAATGAACAATAAATCCAGATCTGAAAGCTATGCAGCTTCCGGCGTTGATATCACCGCGGGTTACAAAGCTGTGGAACTCATGAAGGAGCACGTTGCGCGCACCATGCTTAACGGCCACTCCTCAGACATCGGCGGTTTCGGCGGACTGTTTGAACTGGATATTACTGATATGCCTCATCCCGTGCTGGTATCCGGCACAGATGGGGTAGGCACCAAGCTTAAACTCGCATTTCTTATGGACAAGCACGATACCGTGGGTATCGACTGCGTAGCCATGTGTGTGAACGACGTGCTTTGCGTAGGAGCAAGGCCGCTGTTCTTCCTGGATTACATCGCCTGCGGTAAGAACTATCCCGAGAAGATAGCTGATATCGTAAAGGGTGTGGCAGAGGGCTGCGTACAGTCCGGCTGCGAACTGATAGGCGGTGAGACAGCTGAGATGCCGGGATTCTATCCTGTGGACGAATACGACCTGGCGGGATTCACAGTAGGTGCTGTGGACAAGGCCAAAGTGCTCGACAAGAACACCATGGAAGAAGGAGACTGCGTGATCGCTCTTCCTTCATCCGGAGTTCACTCCAACGGCTTCTCCCTTGTGAGAAAGGTATTCGACGTTGAGAACGCCGATCTTAAAGAACCCGTTGAGGCTCTCGGCGGCAAGTCTCTTGGAGAGACGCTTCTCACACCAACCAGGATCTACGTGAAGCCCATGCTGAAACTCATGGAAGAGGTGGATGTCAAGGCCGTGTCCCACATCACAGGAGGCGGATTCTATGAGAACATCCCAAGGTCCATCCCCGACGGCTTCCAGGCAAGGATCGACAAGTCAGCGCTTCGCATACTTCCCATCTTCAAACTCATAATGGAGACCGGAAATATTCCCGAAAGGGATATGTTCAACACCTTCAACATGGGTGTGGGAATGAGCGTCGTAGTACCTGCAGCTCAGGCAGGCAAGGCTCTCGAGATCTTAAGGGCGAACGGCGAGGACGCCTACATCATGGGCGAGATCGCCAGGACCGATACTGACGACAAGGTAGTTCTGCTCTGAAAAGGAGGACGCCATGAGAAAAGCAAACATCGCGGTATTCGTTTCCGGAGGAGGCACCAACCTGCAGGCGCTTATGGACGCTGAACGTGCAGGCATTATCAAGTCCGGGACCATCAGGCTCGTAGTCTCCAACAACAAGGATGCCTACGCGCTGACCCGCGCAAAAAAATATAACGTAGAAACGAGAGTGGTTTTAAGACGTGACTATGAAAGCGGTCACGATTTTGAGGCCGCTCTTATCGGCGTTCTTAAGGAGGCCGAAATAGATATGATCGTCCTGGCTGGATTTATGTCCATACTGAGCTCTGAGTTCATCGGGGAATATCGCGACAGGATGATCAACATACATCCGTCCCTCATACCGGCATTTTGCGGTAAAGGTTACTACGGGATCCACGTACACGAAAAGGCACTGGAGTACGGCGTGAAGGTCACGGGAGCAACGGTGCACTATGTGAACGAGATACCGGACGGCGGTAAGATAATACTTCAGAAGGCTGTTGAAGTGCAGGAGGGTGACACCCCGGAAGTGCTTCAGAAGCGCGTCATGGAACAGGCAGAGTGGATAATTTTACCTCAGGCAACTGAAATGGTGGCCAGACAAATCACGGAGAAGTAAAATGAACATTTATGAAAAGAGAAAAATGAATGAGATCCTTGAGGGGAACGACTATCAGGGACGCGGTATCGTAGTGGGTATGACCGCTTCGGGCACTAAGGCAGCTATCGCATACTTCATCATGGGAAGGTCGGAGAACTCCAGAAACAGGGTATTCGTCAAAGAGAATGACGATGTGATCATTTATCCATTCGATGAGAGCAAGGTGGAGGATCCCAGCCTCATAATCTATGCACCGGTGCGTACTTTGGACAATTATCTCATAGTTACCAACGGCGACCAGACGGATACCGTGAGGGATTTCGTGAAAGAGGGAAGATCCTTCAAGGCTGCTCTTGAGACGAGATGCTTCGAGCCCGACGGTCCCAACTGGACTCCCAGGATCTCCGGAATGATCACCTTCGGTTCCAACGTTGAGTCAAAGGGCGATTTCACTTATGAGATGAGCATCCTTAAGAGCACAGACGAGATCGGATCCGACTGCGCCAGATACACCTGGTCATATCCCGGAACACCGGGGCTCGGACACTTCATCCACACCTACGAGACAAACGGGAACCCGCTTCCCACTTTCCAGGGGGAGCCGAGACGCGTTGCCGTACCTGACACTGCTGAAGAACTCTGTGAACAGATCTGGAGCACTCTTAATGAAGATAATAAGATCTCGCTCTATATCAGGTATACAGACCTTATGACCGGCGACTACGAAGACATCCTGATCAATAAGAACGAGAAGTAAGATATAAACGAAAGGACCTGACATGAAAGAATATCAGTTGAAATACGGCTGCAATCCCAATCAGAAGCCTGCAAGGGTATACATGAAGGACGACGCTGAGATCCCCTTTGAGATCCTGAACGGAAGGGCCGGCTATATCAACCTGTTGGACGCTATGAACAGCTGGCAGCTCGTAAAGGAACTGAAGGAAGCCACCGGAATGACCGCGGCAACATCCTTCAAACACGTGAGCCCCACGTCAGCAGCTGTCGCCAATCCCATGACGGATAAGCAGAAGAGGGCGTTCTTCGTGGATGACATCGAAGGTATCGACGAGTCGCCTGCGGCTACAGCTTATGCCAGGGCGAGAGGCACCGACAGGATGAGTTCCTTCGGAGACTGGATCGCCATCTCCGACAAGATTGACGTTACCTGTGCCAGGCTCATCCAGAGAGAAGTGTCGGACGGCATCATCGCGCCGGACTACGATCCTGAAGCTCTTGAGATCCTCAGGTCAAAGAAAAAGGGAAACTATACCATCATAAAGATGGATCCGGAGTACGTTTGCCCTGAGATCGAGACCAAGCAGGTGAACGGCATAGTGTTCGAACAGGGACATAACAACTTCAAAATAAACAAAGAACTGCTTTCCGAGATAGTTACTGAGAACAAGGACCTGCCCGAGTCAGCGATCCGCGACATGATCATTGCACTGATCACCCTTAAGTATACACAGTCCAATTCGGTATGCTTTGCTGAGGACGGACAGGCGATCGGTGTAGGTGCCGGACAGCAGTCAAGAATACACTGCACGAGGCTTGCAGGGGAGAAGGCTGACAAGTGGCACTTAAGACAGACTGACAAGGTGCTGGACCTTCCATTCAAGCCCGAAGTGAGGCGCCCTGACAGGGATAACGCCATCGACATTTATCTCTCTGAGGACTATAACGACGTTATAGGAGACGGAAACTGGGAAGCCATATTTACCGAGAAACCTGAACCCTTCACCAGGGAAGAGCAGAGAGCTTACCTCGGGAGTCTCAAGGGAGTTACCCTGGGGTCTGACGCTTTCTTCCCCTTCGGTGATAATATAGAGCGCGCTCATAAGAGCGGAGTGACCTACGTCGCTCAGCCCGGAGGCTCTGTAAGAGACGATAACGTCATCGAGACTTGCAATAAATACGATATGGTCATGGCCTTTACGGGCATGAGGCTTTTCCATCATTAATGATCCGTTTAAAGGCAGGCTGTGATCTGCTTAGGATGTTTTGCAGAAAAGATTGGAGAATGATATGAGGATTTTAGTAGTAGGCGGAGGCGGAAGAGAACACGCCATCATAAAAGCCCTTAAAAAGAGCCCTGAGGCTGCTGAGATATTTGCAGCTCCCGGTAACGGCGGAATGGCAAAGGACGCCACTTTGGTTGATATCGGTGCCAAGGACATAGAGAAGATCAGGGATTTCGCCGTAGAGAATAAGATAGACTTCTGTGTGGTAGCTCCCGACGATCCTCTGGTAATGGGAGCTGTAGACCTTCTTAACGAAGCCGGGATCAAGACCTTCGGTC
>JAZQAY010000062.1:0-8146 GCA_045545455.1 Anaerovoracaceae bacterium
GGCTTGTAAGATAATGGTTAGCGTTGGCTAACTGTTGTACTTAATATACACTATGAAAAAACCTTTGTCAATAGGTTTTTTGAAAAAAGTTAGCAATTGCTAACTTTTTTCTTCTGCTAAAGAAAAAGAGCTGTATTACAGCTCCAGTTCGTACATTATCATGGATATGGCAGCCATGCCGGCGGTCTCAGTTCTCAGGATCGTCTTACCGAGAGTCACCGCGCAGGCCTTCCTGTCGAATTCGTCCAGGACCCATTCCACTTCGTCCTCTTCGAAGCCGCCTTCAGGGCCGATGATCAGCGCGACACTGCTACCCTTCTTAAGGTGAGTGTCAGCCCCTCCCCTCAAAGCATCCTTTATGGAATAGCCTTTCTCATTCTCATAGGCCACCAGGATAGCATCGTAATTTCTCTCAGACAGTTCCTCCATCATATCTTTAAACGTCATGGCATCGGCCACTTCCGGTATGATACCGCGCTTGCACTGCTTCACCGCTTCGTCCGCGATCTTCTGCAGTCTGTCGCGCTTTTTATTGAAGTTCCCCTTGTCCGCCACGACGGTCCTTGACATGAAAACAGGGACGATCCTCTTCACTCCAAGTTCCACGGTCTTCTGCACCACGGTCTCGAGTTTAGGACCCTTAGGCACACCCTGATAAAGGGTGATCTTCGTCTCCGGTTCCTGGCTGAACTCATGTTTGCCCGTCACCCTGAGCACCACGTCGGTGTCCGTGATCTCATCAATCACCGTCTCGTACTCGAAAGCTTCCTTGTCGCTTATCGTCACCTCGTCTCCCACGCGGGCCCTCAGCACCTTGGTGAGGTGCTTCCTGTCCTCAGGAGAGCTCAGGTATATTTTGTTTTCAAAGATATCTTCCTTATCCACAAAAAACTTTATCATGACTCTTCCTCACGATGCAACGATGGCTCTCCACATTCCGTCTTCACAGACTTCCTCGATGGTGAAGCCACAGGCCTCTATGGCCGCTCTCACTTCATCTGCCTTTTCGTCTATTATACCTGAACTGATATATTTGGCGCCCGGCTTCATATGAGTTCTCACGTCCGGGCTCAGCATCTCAACCAGGTCAGCCATAAGGTTTGCCACCACGATATCAGCTTTATAGTCCACGCCCTTGGTGAGGTCGCCTTCTATGACCCTGACGTTTGATCCGCAGCTGTTGAGTTCGAGGTTCTCCCTGGATACGTCCACCGCCACAGGGTCGATCTCGATGCCCAGCACGTCTCCTGCTCCCAGAAGGTCCGCTGCTATGGAAAGGATGCCGGATCCGCAGCCCACGTCAAGGACGCTGTCTCCGGGCTTCATATACTTCTCCATTGCCTTAAGGCAAAGAGACGTGGTCTCATGGGTCCCCGTTCCGAAGGCCATGCCCGGATCTATCTTAAGGATCCTCACCCCTGCTGCCTTCTCTTCATCTGTGAGTTCATACTTCTCCCAGGTGGGGCACACCAGTATCCTCTCGCTTACTTTGGAAGGCTTGAAATATTCCTTCCAGTTGTCCTTCCATTCAGAGTCGTCATGAAGGGATGTGGTCACCGTCAGAGGTCCGAAATCGGCTCCTTCTCCGTACTCTCCGTTCATCATGGCCTGTCTCAGCTCCTCTATGGCCATGTCCACTTCCTGGGCGAGAGCGTAGCCGTTTCCGGTCTCTTCCCCGTCGAAGTACATGGTTATAGTGGGTTCCTCATCGGCCATTGCCAGGACTTCATCGCCGATGTAGTCCCAGTCGTAATCGTGTTTTTTGTTCATCAGATCCTGAAGGTCCATGGGGTCGTTCACCACCATGTCGGTGAAGCCCATGCCCATGAGACAGCCCTCCACCGCCTCCAGACCTTCACGGTTCGTGTGTATAACAAGTTCCAGATATTTCATCTGTCCTCCATATCATACATCCGGGTTCATTTCACCCGGATGCTTATTTTTATCAGATAATTTTCGTTGTTCCTTCCCGAGAGATCATCCCAGATGACGTCCTCATAGAAATCGCTGCCCAGCTCCAGGCCATTCTCGCCGGCATACCTGAGAAGCTTCAGTATGCATTCGCCTACACCTGAGTAACCTCTTTCGTCGTAGACCGCGATGAACTTTCCGCCGCCGTCTTCCACTGCCATCTTTGAAAGATCTCCGCTCTTCCTGAGTCTTTCCGCCTCGGACTCTGTAAGTATGGTGTAGTATTTATCGTATCGGTATCCTACGCCCTTTTCGCCGACGCTTACAGAATCTCTTGGAATAGTCGCTCCGTCGGGATAACAGCTGTTCATCCCAAGGCTCCTGAGATATCTGAAGTGATCTCCCACAGCTTTGTTCACCGTCCGCTCATCGCCGGATCCGCTGTAGCTAGTGGTTATCATCAGTTCGTCCGGCAGCTCCTGAAGAAAAACCTCACCGGTCCTGAGCTTACCGTTCGCAGCCCTTAGGCCGATGCCCTCCCGGGTGGTCAGGGTCTTCCTTCCGATATATTCCTTGGCCCATCTAAGCCTTTCGATCTTCCTGTCTATGTCCTCTCTCTTGGACTCCAGAAGTTCCACCAGTTCTTCAGGCGAACGGCTCTCGATCTGCTCCCTGATCTCAGCGATGGATAATCCCAGTTCCCTCAGCATCAGGATGATGGAAAATGTCTCCATCTGGTCATAGCTGTAGTACCTGTATCCGTTATCTCCCAGGATCACCGGTCTGAAGATACCCATGTCATCGTAGTGGAACATGGTCTGCTTCTTAACTCCGAAGAGTTCTGCAAATTCACCGGTGGTCAGGTATTCTTTGTTCTTCATTTATTTCGCCCAGTCTCTCACACGTGATACTGCTTTTTTCCAGCCCTTCAGGAGTTCGTCTCTCTTTTCTTCCGTCATATCGGGAGTGAACTTCCTTTCGATCTGCCAGTTGTCCAGGATATCCTGCTGAGACTCCCAGTATCCGGTGGCAAGGCCGGCCAGGTATGCGGCTCCGAGAGAAGTCGTCTCTATGCATACAGGTCTCACTACAGGGCAATCCAGGATATCAGACTGGAACTGCATGAGGAAGTTGTTGGCTGATGCTCCGCCGTCAACGCGAAGGGTGCTTAAGCCCAGAGACTTATCGATCCCTCCGGCTCCTTCCGCGGTATCCTGAAGGTCCTGATTCATCGAATCTATAAGGTCCTTTACCTGATATGCCAGGGACTCAAGAGTAGCTCTCACGAGGTGATATTTGTTGGTTCCCCTGGTGATACCGAAGATGGCTCCCCTGGCGTAGGGATCCCAGTAAGGAGCTCCCAGACCTGTAAATGCAGGGACTACGTACATCCCTCCGTTAGTATCCACTGAAAGGGCCATTTCTTCTGATTGCGGCGAGTTTTCAAGGATATTGACCTCGTCCCTGAGCCACTGGATCGCTGCGCCGCAGACGAAAACAGAGCCTTCCAGAGCATAATAAACTTTTCCGTCAAGGCCCCAGGCGATCGTGGTCACCAGACCGTTATCGCTTAAGATCGGTTTCTCTCCTATATTCATGAGAAGGAAGGCGCCTGTGCCGTAGGTGTTCTTGGCCTCACCCACCTTGAAGCAGGTCTGCCCGAAAAGAGCGGACTGCTGGTCTCCGCAGGCTCCCGCGATCTTAATGGGGCCTCCGAAGATGTTGGGAATGGTCTCTCCATATACGCAGGATGAAGGCATAGCCTTGGGAAGCATGGACTTGGGTACGTCCAGTATCTCAAGGATCTCGTCATCCCACTCAAGGGTATTTATATTGAACATCATGGTGCGGCTTGCGTTGGAATAGTCCGTTACGTGAGCCTTGCCGCCGGTGAGCTTCCATATGAGCCAGGTCTCGATGGTACCGAAGAGGAGTTCTCCCTTTTCAGCCTTATCTCTGGCTCCGGGGACGTTCTCAAGTATCCATCTCACCTTGGTCCCGCTGAAATACGGGTCGATGAGGAGTCCGGTCTTCTGGCGGATCATATCGGTATAGCCCTTTTCTTTAAGTCCGTCGCAAAACTCAGCAGTCCTTCTGCACTGCCATACGATGGCATTGTAGACTGGCTCACCCGTGTTCTTGTCCCAGACTATGGCTGTCTCCCTCTGGTTGGTGATGCCGATGGAATCTATATCCTCATATGTGAGGCCTGCTCTTAGAAGCGCCTCCTGGGCAACTCCCATCTGAGTGGACCAGATCTCAACCGCGTCGTGCTCCACCCAGCCCTCCTTAGGGAATATCTGAGTGAATTCCTTCTGAGCAACGGAGATCATATTGCCCTTCTTATCGTAGATGATCGTGCGGGCGCTGGTAGTGCCCTCGTCAAGAGTCATGATGTATTTTGACATAAATAAGTCCTTTCCGCCTTATACAAAAAGGCTCAAAATCTGATTGCTTACATTGAACCCCTTAAGGGTCAGCCTGATGTTATCATCGTCCTCGACCGCATGTCCGGTGTCAACAAAGGACCTGAACTGCAGTCTGGCAAGGTCTCCGTAGAATCCCCAGAAATCCTGGCCAAAGCGTTCCTCGAACTCAGACTTGGAGATCCCGGAGCTCCTTCTTAAAGCCGTGATGGTGAACTCCTGCATGTCGTCGGCATAGCCGTTAGGCTCCATGAATTCCACCTTGAGAGGATCGGCGAGATACTTTTCCAGATCCCCCTTATGATAGAACCTCTGACCGTAACCGGTCTCATCGTCTGTCATGTAGGAATGGGCTCCCGGGCCGAAGCCTGCGTAATCGTCCAGATCCCAGTACTTCAGGTTGTGTCTGGATTCATACCCCGGCTTCGCGAAGTTTGATATCTCATAGTGTACGTAGCCCGCTTCAGTGAGAACTTCTGCTGCTCTTTCGTACATCTGCCTGTCCTCTTCAGGATCCGTCTCCTTCATTTTTCCTTCCATGAGAAGCCTTGTGAAGACCGTTCCCTCCATGAATTCCAGGGAATAGAGACTGATGTGCTCAGGCTTAAGCTCCAGCGCCCTCTTAAGGCTCTCCTCCCAGATCTCCATGGTCTGCCCTTCTATGCCGAAGATCAGATCGATACTGATGTTATCGAAGCCGGCAAGTCTCGCCTCTTCGAAGGCTTTTAAAGAATCCTCAGTCCTGTGTGTCCTTCCCAGCTTCTTAAGGATATGATCATCGAAGCTCTGCACCCCAAGGCTCAGCCTGTTGACGCCCATGGCTTTAAAGCCTTTGAGGGAATCCGCATCCACAGTTCCGGGATTGGCTTCCAGGGTGACCTCCCTGTCATCCTCCCGGCCGAAGGTGTCGTCACAGGCTTTGATGATCTCTTTTATCCTGATGGGCTCCAGAAGACTCGGCGTTCCGCCTCCGAAGTATATGGAGTCCGGCGCCTGCTTTATGAAGGCATGCTCCGCATCATCCCTGAAGTATCTTCTGAAGCTCCTTATCTCCTTTACAGCTGCGTCAGTATATTTTTCTTTTATTTCTTTGTCCCTTAAAAGCACCGAGTAAAAATCGCAGTACGGACATTTACTTTTGCAGAAAGGGACGTGAACGTATACTCCGAAACTCATCTTATTTATTATCGTCGTATTTCAGCACGGCGGTGACTGCTTGCTGCGGAACTTCCACAGTACCGAACTGCCTCATACGCTTCTTTCATTCCTTCTGTTTTTCAAGAAGTTTCTTCTTTCTGGAAATATCTCCGCCATAGCACTTGGCTATAACGTCCTTCCTGTATGCCTTAACGGTCTCGCGGGCGATGATCTTCTGACCGATGGCTGCCTGGATGGGCACCTCGAACTGATGCATGGGAATGATCTCCTTCAGCTTCTCGCAGACGAATCTTCCGCGCTGATATGCGTTTGAAGAGTGGACTATCATGCTGAAGGCATCCACCAGTTCGCGGTTCAGCATGATATCGAGCTTGACGAGGTCGCTCTTCTGATACCTGTCGAGTTCGTACTCAAGAGAGCCGTATCCCCTTGTCTTTGACTTAAGAGCATCGAAGAAATCATATATTACTTCGTTTAAAGGCATGTCGTAGTGGAGCTGCACCCTGGTGGGAGTGATGTACTCCATGTGCTTCATGGTGCCGCGCCTCTGCTGGCAGAGTTCCATGATGGATCCCACGTATTCATTGGGTATCATGATGTTTGCCTTTACCATGGGCTCCTCGATGTGATCTATCTCCTGAGGGGCGGGCAGGTTCGAAGGGTTCTGAAGCATGATCACCTCGCCGTCGGTCTTCACGACCTTGTATATAACGCTGGGTGCAGTGGTGATAACAGCCAGATTGAACTCCCTCTCAAGTCTCTCCACGATTATCTCCATGTGAAGAAGTCCCAGGAAACCGCATCTGAAACCGTAGCCCAGAGCCTGCGATGTCTCAGGTTCGAAGTTGAAGGCTGCGTCGTTCACCTGAAGTTTCTCCAGGGCGTCCTTGACGCTCTCGTACTTCTCTCCTTCTGCCGGGTAGATACCGCAGTACACCATGGACTGCACCTTCTTGTATCCCGGACAGGGTTCGTCAGCTGGATCGTTTGCCAATGTGACCGTATCACCGACACGAGCATCCGCCACCTGCTTGATGGAGCCGCAGATGTATCCTACTTCGCCTGCTCTCAGTTCCTTGGTGGGAACCAGCCCCGGTGCGCAGTAGCCCACTTCCGTTACTTCATATTTGGCGCCGGTGGACATGAGCTTGATCATATCCCCCTTCTTCACCTTACCATCGAATATCCTGGCATAAATAATTACACCCAGATAGTTGTCGTACTTGGAGTCGAAGATCAAAGCCTTTAGTTTGCCGTCCTCGTTTCCTTCAGGAGCAGGGATGACTTTTATAAGTTCCTCCAGAAGCTCGTCCACTCCCTGGCCGGTCTTGGCGGAGATGAGAGGAGCTTCCGAGGCATCGAGTCCGATAACCTCCTCTATCTCTTCCTTGCATTCGTCAGGCCTTGCAGATGCCAGGTCTATCTTGTTCAGTACCGGCATGATCTCCAGGTTCTCATCGAGAGCCAGGTATACGTTTGCCAGCGTCTGGGCTTCTACTCCCTGAGTTGCGTCCACCACAAGAACAGCTCCCTCGCAGGCTGCAAGGGAACGTGATACTTCGTATGTGAAGTCCACATGACCCGGCGTATCGATCAGGTTCAGGATATATTCCTGACCGTCATTTGCCTTATATACCAGTCTCGTGGTCTGAAGCTTGATGGTTATTCCCCTCTCGCGCTCCAGGTCCATGTTATCCAGATACTGCTCCTTCATGTCGCGCTCAGCGACCAGACCGGTCTTCTCGATGAGACGGTCCGCAAGAGTCGATTTGCCGTGGTCTATGTGAGCTATGATGCTGAAATTTCTTATATATTTCTGATGATCCATAAATTCCTCTGATTAATCAATTATTTGTTCCTGTTATAGGGTCAGGTCCCCAGGGCACGTCAACGAAGTAGGGCAAAAGATACCTTGCAAACAGGAACAGAACGATCAGCACTATCAGGATCGCAAAGTTCCGTTTGGTAAATATCTTCTTCCAGGGCACCTTGGTCGCAAAGAACCCCGCGATGCCGGCCAGCATACCGTAGAACCAGATCTTCAGCCAGCTGAAGAAGCCCCTCTTCTTTTCTTCCTGCTGCTCCTCCTCAGAATCCTCCGAGGTATCCATATCCGTCTCATCGATCTCAAGCACGATGGGAGCAGGGTCACTGAACTGAGGAGTTCCGTGGCCGACTTCCGGAAGATTGTCCAGTGCCGCCACAGATCCCACGGTAAGAAGTCCCGCGCCTACGCCTACGGCCACCGCTTTTTTTACGGTGGACCTGACTATGGAATCATTTTTATTCTTTTCGGCGGGTTCTTTGCCTTCTGCTTCGCTTATCTCGTTATTCAGTGTATTTTCATTGTCCATGATCTCAATATCCTTCATCTTTGTCTACCTCATGAAAACGAAAATGAACATAACTATACATAATGATTATATCATATCTGTTTATCAAGCGCCACATTAATATTTCGCTCCGAACTGTGCAAAAGTGCTGATTATCACTTTGCGAAGAGCGATGATCAGACAAAGAAAAAACCGGCTCGATTGGATGCGGATCCCGTAATTTTGTAGGGATCCGCCCAAGAGAGACGGTTTTGATTTGTTTCTGATCGATGCGACGAGCGTCGGTGAGGATCAGCACGTGATCACAGCTTCGGTCCT
>JAZQAY010000063.1:0-11181 GCA_045545455.1 Anaerovoracaceae bacterium
GACTCCCGGTGTGGATGCGGATCCCATCGGCCTCATGTCCCACATGGACACGTCCTCCGCGGTCTCCGGAGCCAACATCAAACCCAGGATCCTGAAATACGAGGGAGGGGACATACAGCTCAATCCCGAAGTTGCAATCAAGGTGGAGGATTTCCCCGACCTTGACCACTATCTGGGACACGAACTGATAGTGACCGACGGCACTACGCTTCTGGGAGCTGACGACAAGGCCGGCATCGCAGAGATCGTAACAGCCGTGGAGTATCTCATCGCTCATCCCGAGGTAAAGCATGGCAGGATATGCCTTTGCTTCAATCCTGAAGAGGAGACCGGCCGCGGCACTGAGCACATCGATACCGAAAAGTTCGGACCGAAATATGCCTACACTCTGGACGGCGACCGCCTGGGCGGCCTGGAGTACGAGTGCTTTAACGGCGCCGGAGTGAAGTTCAGGATAAAGGGCATCAACATCCATCCGGGTTCTGCCAAGAACAAGATGAAGAATGCGGTCTTAATCGGAACTGAACTCGTCGGAATGTTCCCGGCCTGGGAAGCTCCTGCGCATACAGAAGGCTATGAAGGCTTCTATCACGTGATGGGCTTCGAGGGCGACGAGTCGGGAGCTACGATCGGCATGATCGTCCGCGACCACGACAGATCCAAGTTCGAGGAGCGTAAGGATTATGTCCGCCGCGTGGTCGACTACCTTAACGCCAAGTACGGCGAGGGCACGGTGGAACTCGAAATGAGCGACACCTACTACAACATGCGCGAACTGGTGGAACCCCACATGGAGATCGTAGACAGGGCGATGGATGCTTTGAGATCTATCGGAGTGGAACCGGTGGTGAAGCCCATAAGAGGCGGCACGGACGGCGCAGGCCTGACGTATATGGGGATCCCCACGCCGAACCTTTGTACAGGCGGCCAGAACTTCCACGGAGTGCTTGAATTCTGCTCCATCGACGAGATGAAGAAGATGGTGGAAGTCATCGTGAAACTGGTAACTGCTGAATAAATGCACCCAGATCCAAAACCAATTGTGCATTCCCGATCGATAGTGGTATAATATATTCGGACAACAGTGCTTTGCTTCAACTAATGGGAGACAAAAAATGGATAACAAGGTCGTAATAAATGAAATGAAGATTCTCTATCCGGAAGGTTTCCATGTTATGGATGCTTTGGAGAGAAGTGAACTGAACCAGCTGGGAAATGATCCGTCAGAGATGCTCTTTGATCCTGACCGCCATATGACGGTCAGCATAGGTTGGAAAAGAATAGGGTTCGGCGCCAGGATGAACAGCGTCAAGGACATAATGAAGAGCACCGAGGAAGTCATCTGCAAGGCCATGCAGCCATACGGATACAAGTTCATCGAGGACGCTTCGCTTGAAATAGACGGGGAGCCTGCACACTGCTTCAGCTATGAATATGTAGCAAAGGATACAGAAATGTGCGGAACAACAGTCGTCGTCAAGCACGCGAAATCCCTTTACAACATTCACCTCTACACCAGAAGAGAACTGAAAGAAGCCAACATGGATGCGTGGAACGAACTCCTCGCTTCCACCAAATGGCTTTGATAATGATCAGCATACTTAAAGCCCCTGCTTGCCAGGGGCTTTTGGTTTTATCGGTGGAAAATGAATATTTACTGTATAAATGCTGCATGCTCTGCATGGGATTTTTTGTGGTGTCAATTATGGCGATTTCGGCGATTTTTGACATCGCTTTCTCATGCAAAATACTGGATCCGGCGATTCGGACTGACGCCGGGCAGGGCGGGCAAAGGATGTTTTGTCGAATAAGGGGAGTATTTTGTCGAAAAAGGTATGAATGAGCGCATTAGAGCAAAAAACCTTCTATACATCCTATACATTTGGTGTCAAAATGATTGGGAAATCGGGAAATTGACACCCGCGCCGAAAAGAGGTGTCAACATAGTCTTGAAATAAAAAAATTGACACCACTGGGCAGCGAAGCAGTGTCAGCAGCGGGTATTTTGCAAAAAAACCGGCACCGGATAATAAAAAATCTGTTGACAAATGCTGTATAACGAGTATAATTAAATTGAATTCAATCGAATTTAGTTAAATCGAAATCACAATCACAAACATAAATCAACAAGAAACAGACGACAACGGAGGTAAGATAATGTCAATTTATCAGCACAGTGTTAAAGCAATGGACGGCAGCATGGTATCACTCAAGGATTACGAAGGCAAGGTGCTTCTCATAGTAAATACAGCTACAGGCTGCGGATTCACGCCCCAGTACACGGACCTTCAGGCAATATATGATGCAGACCACGACAAGGGTCTGGAGATCCTGGACTTCCCCTGCAACCAGTTTGCAAACCAGGCACCCGGAGAGGATGAGGAGATCCATACATTCTGCACAGGAAGATTCGGTATCACTTTCCCTCAGTTCTCCAAGCTGGATGTAAACGGCGAAAACGCAGAACCGCTCTTTGTGGAGCTTGCAACAGCCAAGCCTTTTGAAGGTTTCGGCAAGGGACTCAAGGCCATGGCAATGAACAAGGTAGCCAAGGCAGTAGACAAGGAGCACGGCGATAAGGCATACATCAAGTGGAACTTCACCAAGTTCCTCATCGACAGAGAAGGAAACATCGTTAAGAGATTCGAACCCACTGCAGAAATGGAAGAGGTCAAGGCTGCAGTTGAGGAACTTCTTTAATAAGAAAAGATGAAAGATACAGCAAATACCAACAATTCAAATATAACTCCATTTTGCCCGGCGGTAGGGGCAGAGCAGCCGGATCAGTCAGCCTTCTCACCTGAAGATGCGCTGAAACTGGAATCCCAGCTCTGCTTCCCGCTGTACGCGGCAGCCCGTGAGGTGATAAAGAACTACAGGCCCCTTCTGGATGAACTGGACCTCACCTACACCCAGTACATCGCCATGATGGTGATGTGGGAGGAGAAGGCTATAAGCGTCAAGGACATGGGAGCCAAGTTGTTTCTTGACAGCGGGACCCTTACTCCTGTTCTCAAGGCCCTTGAAAAGAAGGACTACGTGAGCCGCAGGAGATCTGAAGAGGACGAGCGGGTCCTCATCGTGGAGATCACCGAAAAGGGGCAGGCTCTTAAGGAACAGGCTCTGTCAGTGCCCGGAAGGATCGCAGGCTGTTTCAGCCTGGAACCGTCTGAAGCAATGGAACTCTACAGGATACTTTACAAGATCCTGGGAAAAGAAATATAATATCAGGAGATGAATGAAATGAATGCAGCAGTAAGATACTTTACCAAAGGCGGAAATACGAAGAAGGTCGCCGACGCGATCGCAGAGGCCATCGGAGCAGAGGCTAAATCCATCGACTGCCCTCTCGAAGAGAAGGTGGACGTACTTTTCCTCGGAAACTCTGTTTACGCCGCAAACATGGACAAGGAAGTAAAGGACTTCGTTACGGAGAACAAGGACAAGATCGGTAAGCTTGTGAACGTCAGCACAGCAGCTCTCATCGAGAGCACATATGGAAGGATGTCCAAACTTTGCCAGGAACTGGGTATCGAGATCGACGAGCGCGAATTCCACTGCAAGGGAAGCTTCAAGTTCATGCATAAGGGAAGACCTGACGAGCAGGATCTTGCTGATGCTAAAGCTTTTGCAAAAGAGATCGTTGTGGGATAAGAAACGATCCCGGGGAGAAGACCATTGGATCAAAGAACTGATAATTACATACTTCACATCGATGGGGAAAGGCAGTATCTGACTTTCCCCAAACTTGATTCTTACAAAGAACTCAGGCACGCTTTTACCACCAGGCACGGAGGTGTCAGCAGCGGCTGCGTTTCCACCTGGAATTTCGGGGAGAGAAAGTTCGATTCTGAAGATAACATCCGTAGGAATTTCGATATCCTGGCGGAGGTGCTGGGGACGACCGCCGATAAGATGGTGCTCACATACCAGACCCACACCGTGAACATATTGAAGGTCACGAAAGAGGATGCCGGGCGGGGAGTTACCCGTGACTGGGGATACAGGGACGTGGACGGACTGGTGACAGACGAGAAGGATCTCACCATCGTCACGACCCACGCGGACTGCAACGCTGTATTCTTCTATGATCCCGTGAAGAAGGTCATCGGTCTGGCTCATTCCGGCTGGAGAGGGACTCTGGGAGGAATAAGCCGCGAGATGATCGATATCATGAAGAGGGAATACGGAACTGACCCCGGAGATGTCATCTGCGGTATCGGGCCATCGCTTTGCAAGAATTGCTTTGAGGTGGATGAGGACGTGGCTGAGGCCTTCAGGGATGCGGATCCGGACTATGCGGACTTTATCGAAAGAAGAGCGCCTAAATATCACATAGATCTCAAGGCGATCATAAAGCATGATCTGGTAAAGATGGGCGTAAAGGAGGAGAACGTTCTCGACATGGGGCTTTGCACCAAGTGCAACAAGGACGACTTCTTCTCGCACAGAGGCCACAAAGGTAAGCGCGGACTCATGGTGGCTGCCATGAGGCTCACGGAATAAATTCCCTTTGTTTTCACAAGTCGCCTGGGAGTTTACCCCGTGTAAAAGCCCGGATGATATGATGGACTCATCAAAGAAAAGGAGGCGACTTATGTACGGAGCGATTTTAGGAGATATGATAGGAAGACCCTATGAATTTCACAGGGCGGTAAAGGACAGAAATTTCGAACTGTTCAATAAAAGATCCGTTTTTTCAGATGATTCAGTAATGACCATCGCAGTGGCGGAAGCGCTGTTAAAGGTGACTGACGGACGCAGCAGGGCACTTGCGACGGAAGATCCTGAGACAGAGAACAAGTTCAAGGATATACTCATAGACTCCCTTAAGAAGTGGGGCAGAAAGTATCCCGATGCAGGGTATGGAGGAAGGTTCATGGCCTGGCTCTTGTCCGACAAGAGGGACCCGTATAACAGCTATGGAAACGGTTCAGCCATGAGAGTCTCAGCTGCAGGATATGTAGCAGACGATCTGGAGGCTACCATAAAGATTGCGGCATGGACAGCGGAAGTCACGCATAACCATCACGAGGGAGTGAAGGGTGCAGAGGCTGTGGCAGCCTGTATCTTCATGGCCAGGAAAGGCTGCACTAAAGAGGAGATCAGGGAATACATCGAAAAGGAATTCCGTTACGATCTCTCCAGGACGGTGGATCAGATAAAGCCAGGATATTCCTTTGACGTGAGCTGTCAGGGCTCTGTCCCCGAATCCATCATCTGCTTCCTGGAAGCGGACAGCTTCGAGAGCGCTGTAAGAAATGCCGTATATCTCGGGGGAGATACGGATACAATGGGAGCTATCGCGGGATCCATCGCAGAAGCATATTACGGAGTACCCGAGGAACTTAAGGAAGAGTGCAGAACGAGGATAACCCCTGAGATGCGCGAGGTACTCACTGAATTCATGGGAGAATAAAAACGACCCGGAGCGTTATATATACGCCCCGGGTTTTTTAGTGAGGATCAGCGGATAAGTCTGAAATGATTCTTATGGAATTCGATGATACCCTCTTTTTGCATCCTGGAGAGTTCCTTGGACATGTTAGTGCGTTCCAGATTGAGGTAATCCGCCAGCTGCTGCCTGTTGAAGGGGATGGTGAACTCCGTGGAATGTTTTTTGAGAGATACTGAACTGAGATAGGAGAGAAGCCTCGCACGACAGCTTTTGGAAGAGGTGTGGAAACTCCTTCCGGAGAGGTTCAGATTCTTATGAAGAGAGATCATCAATATGTTTTTAATGAGTTTCCCGTTCCAGGAATCTGAAGAGGAGCCGTTCAGGATCCCTCCGGCATCCATAAACAGTATCTCCGAATCCTCGTTTGCAGTAACATCCACAAGCATAACTTCATCAGGAAGGAGAGCGTAGGTCTCTGCAAAAAACTGTCCTGCGCCGACGTGGTTCAGGATGGTGCGGTTTCCCCATACGTCGTTGGTCTCTATGGTCACGCTTCCTGAAAGGACCATACCCATCAGGTCAGTCGTCTCGCCTGCGTGCATTATTACAGTATTCTTTTTAAATGTCTTTTCACGGGCATGAAGTGATGAAAGGCATTTTTCCTTTTCATCTTCCGTCATGCCTCTGAAGAGAACGCTGTCGCTTATGATTTTTCTCATTTTTTTAAACTTTCTTTCAAAAATGTGGTTTAAACCACGCACTTGCTTTAAAAAGTATAATATACTTTGATCATCAAATCAAGGAGGAGAAACATGATCAGAAAGATAATACATATAGATGAAGAAAAGTGCACGGGCTGCGGGCTCTGTGCTGACGCATGTCACGAGGGCGCGATAGACATGGTGAACGGAAAGGCGAAGCTTGTGAGGGAGAACTTCTGTGACGGCTTCGGAGACTGCCTGCCGGCCTGCCCAGCGGGAGCAATAACCTTTGAAGAAAGGGAAGCCCCTGCATATGACGAGGAAGCGGTCAAGGCGAGCAAAGCATCCCCGGCACCTCACAGTGCTCCCGCTCACGGCTGCCCGGGTTCCATGTTCAGAGACCTTAAAAGGGAAGAGACGAAGCAAGAAGCGGCGGCTCCCGCTCAGGCTGCAAGATCTGTATCCAGACTTGCACAGTGGCCTTGCCAGATAAAGCTACTTCCGACACGCACGGCCTTCTTCGACGGAGCGAAGCTCCTGATCGCTGCAGACTGCACCGCATATGCGTATGCAAACATGCACGAGGAATTCATGAAGGGAAAGGTGACTCTTATAGGCTGTCCTAAGCTTGATAACGTGGATTACACGGAGAAACTCACAGAGATCATCAGGAATAACGATATAAAGAGCGTTACAGTGGTAAGGATGGAGGTTCCTTGCTGCGGAGGACTCCAGAGAGCAGCTGAGAACGCCCTGAGGGCCAGCGGCAAGTTCATACCATGGCAGGTGGTAACGATCTCAACGGATGGAGAGATACTCGACTGATAATAATGAATGATGCGATTTAAAGAAAGGGAAGGACTCATATGAGTTCTTCTCTTGATTTTAGCGCCGTGATGAAATAAAATCATAGTTAAGAGATCAGTGAAAGGGGAAATGAGATGAAGACGGCAATAGTATATTATTCCATGTCGGGGAACTGTCAGTATGCGGCCAAGAGCGTCGCGAGAAGGACGGGAGCTGACCTCATCAGGATCGAACCTGAGAAAGCTTATCCCGACAGCGGATTCAAAAAATATTTCTGGGGCGGAAAGAGCGCGGTAATGGGAGACATGCCGGCACTGAAACCCTATGAGTTTGAAGCGGATAAGTACGGAAGGGTCATCTTCTGTTTCCCTGTATGGGCCGGAAACGTGACGCCGCCTATCCGCACCTTTATAGCTGAGAACAGAGACAGTCTTAAGGATAAGAAACTGGCAGCACTGGTCTGTCACAGCGGCGGAGGCGGGGATAAGCCGATAGCTAAACTCAAGGCACTTCTCGGGGTAACCGGGCTTGAGACTGAGTTGGATCTGGTGGATCCGAAAGACAAGTCAGACGCATCAAAGGATATGGCTTTAGAGAAATTCTGCAAAGAACTGGCATAAGACACGGAGGGAAAGACATGAAGGTCACATACTGGTCGGACTACGCATGTCCGTATTGCTACATAGGAGAGACGAACCTGAGACATGCTCTGGATGAACTCGGCGTGAAATACGAATTCGAAATGAAGGCTTTTGAGCTTAACCCATACGCTAAGAAGAGCGCAGGAGGAGACGTGGTGGCCATGTTCGCTGCCAAGTATCAGCTGAGCCTTGAGGACGCGCAGAAGAGGGTGGACAGCATAAACGAGATGGCCCGGGCAGCCGGACTTGAGTTCGATTATGCGAAGGTCTTCCATACAAATACAGCGGACGCCCACAGGCTCACCAAACTTGCGAAGGACAAGGGCGGGACGGAACCGGCTGACAGGATGGCAGAGAGGCTGTATAAGGCGTATTTCGGAGAGAGCCTTGATCTGGGAGACGCTGAAGTCCTGGTCAAACTCGGAAAAGAAGCTGGCCTTGAAGAGGCTGATATCAGGACTATGCTCGAAGGAAAGGACTACGCCGATCAGGTGAGCCTCGATGAGAGACAGGCTCAGATGAACCGCATAAGTTCCGTGCCCTGCTTCGTGATAGAGGATACTGTGGCCATCCCCGGAGCGATGCCTAAGGAGCAGTTCATCGAAGTAATAAAGAAGTACTTCCCCGAGACGAACGCTGTGGCCATTTGAGGTGGTAAGATGTACGGTAAGAAGGAGATCTACGCGCTCCTCGATGAAAGAGGCATAGAATACGAGGCCATAGAGCACGAGGCCGTGTATAACATTGAAGAGGCGGACGCTCTGGACCTTCCCCACAGGGAGGCGGGCACCAAGAACCTCTTTATAAAGGACGATAAAAAACGGAATTACTATCTGGTTGTGATACCGTCGGCACAGAGGCTGGACCTTAAATCCTTAAAGGAGAAGCTGCAGTCCAGGCCCCTTAAGTTCGCTAACGAGGCCGAACTCATGGATATCCTGGGTCTTATCCCGGGACAGGTCACACCCCTTGGCACGCTGAACGACAATGAACATAAGGTAAGGGTCATCATATCATCGTACTTCAGAGACGGCCTTATGGATGCTCATCCAAACGACAATACAGCCACCGTGATACTGAAGACCGCCGACGTGAAGGAACTTCTTGAAAGCTTCGGCGTGAGCGTGGAGTATCTGGAGATATAGAACAGGAGTAATAAATCATGGCTAAGAAAAAAGACTATAAAGAAGAGAATGCCTTGCTGAACAAGGCCATAATCTACGCGGTGGAGAAACATGCCGGACAGCTCAGGAAGGGCACTCAGATACCTTACATCGTCCATCCCATGGAGGTGATGGCCATACTTAACGAGATGAGGGCTGACATGACACTTATGATCGCAGGCGTCCTTCACGATACTGTAGAGGATACAAGCGCCACCATAGATGATATCATAAGAGAATTCGGTGAGGATGTGGCAGAATTGGTTGGCGATCATACCGAAGATAAGTCCAAGACCTGGTTCCAGAGAAAGTCACGGGGCCTTAAGGAACTTGCAGAAGGATCCTTCAGACTGAAATGCCTGGTGCTGGCTGATAAACTCTCCAACGTGAGAAACATGTACCGCGACTACATGGTTGAAGGCGAGGAGTACTGGGACAGATTCAACGCTCCGCTGGAAAAGCAGGCCTGGTATTATAAGGGCGCGGTGAAGGCCATGGAAGAACTGAAGGATAACGAGAACACCGCCGTACGCTACAACGAGTTTAAAGAGATCGTGGAGAAGACCTTTGGCCATGTGACAGAGGATATTCCAAGCTACAGCGAACTGTTCTGATAACTGAGACAAGGTGAACAACAGCTCCTTTGCGCTGCCTGAAAGGGCGGAGGCAAGGGGCTTTTTTATTGTCTGAAAGGCAAGGCGGAGGGGCCTTTATATTGACCGAAAAGCGTGATCGGACGAACTTTTACAATGCCCGGAAATAAGCGAAAAAGAATTTCAAATTATTTTCAGAATTTTCTGAAAATTTGCTTGACATGGAGTTTCTCAAGTAGTAATATAGGCCCATAAGCATTTTATAATCCGGCGCCGGGGACATCTTCCGGCGGACTAATCGTGAGTGCCGGCGTCGCATAAGTGCTTATATCCAACTACTTAGGGAGGCTATTATGAACACCAAATTAATTTCAGTGATCATGCTCGTGATATTCTTTGCGGTCATGGTCGGCGTAGGTATCAACACCAGGAAAAAGGCAAGGACCGTAGACGGTTTCGTCCTTGGCGGAAGGAAAGCGGGTCCCTGGATCACAGCTTTCGCATTCGGCACCTCGTACTTCAGCGCAGTTATCTTCGTAGGATACGCGGGACAGTTCGGCTGGAACTTCGGTATGTCTGCTACCTGGGCGGGTCTCGGAAACGCCTTTATCGGATCTCTCATGGCATGGAACATTCTGGGAAGAAGGACCCGTATCATGACCCAGCATCTGGATGCCAAGACCATGCCGGATTTCTTCGGCAAGCGTTTTGCCTCCGTTAACATGAAGATCATCGCATCCGTCATCGTATTTATTTTCCTTATACCTTACACAGCCTCTCTGTATAACGGACTTTCAAGTCTTTTCGGCCTCGTATTCGACGTGCCTTACTGGGCTGTCATCGCTCTGATGGCAGTACTGACAGGTATCTACGTCATCTTCGGCGGATACATGGCCACAGCTATAAACGATTTCATCCAGGGCATCATAATGCTCTTCGGAATATGCGCGGTAATAGGATCCGTGCTCAATGCCAACGGCGGCTTTATGGAAGCAGTGAAGAAACTCTCAGAAGTTCCCGCAGACGGATGGACAGGAGGAGCATACACTTCGTTCCTCGGACCTGATCCTCTGGCACTTGTCTTCGTAGTGCTGCTCACATCCCTTGGAACCTGGGGACTTCCTCAGATGGTAAATAAGTTCTATGCCATCAAGAGCGAGGGAGACATCCACAAGGGTACAGTTATATCCACCGTATTCGCCATAATCGTAGCAGGAGGATGCTACTTCCTGGGCGGTTTCGGAAGACTCTATGCCGATAACATTCAGTACCAGTCAAACGGAGTCACACCGCTCTTTGACACCATAGTGCCTGCAATGCTTGCGACCCTGCCTGCTCTCGTGATCGCGGTTGTGATCGTCCTGGTGCTCTCTGCATCCATGTCCACACTTTCCTCACTGGTACTCACCTCCAGCTCCACTTTCACGCTGGACGTGATCACACCCATGAGCAAAAAAGAACTGAGAGAGGACGATCAGGTTAGGATCATGAGGATATTCATCGTGTTCTTCATAATCATATCCGCTGTGATCGCTGTAATAAAGGACTCACATCCGGAGATCACCTTCATCGCTCAGATGATGGGCGTATCCTGGGGAGCTCTCGCGGGATCGTTCCTGGCCCCTTTCCTCTATGGCTTATACTGGAAGAAGACCACCAAGGCTGCGTGCTACGTATCCTTTGCCTGGGGCTGCACTCTCATGGTGATCCAGATGATCGTTTCCTTAGGCGGGATCGACGTGTCCTCCTGGGGGCCGGTGCTCGGATACCTCTTCGCATCATCCATCAGATCCGGCGTGCTTGCCATGGTGGGCGGACTTGTGATCGTACCCGCGGTAAGTCTCTTCACTGCCAAGCAGGATGAAGACGAAGTTGAAC
>JAZQAY010000064.1:0-4517 GCA_045545455.1 Anaerovoracaceae bacterium
CCCTGAGGAGAGGAGGGCCAACATGGACAGGGCAATCGCCCAGGGAGCGAAACCTGAGATCGTTGAGAAGACCCAGGGCTTCCCGGGAGTCATCGCCACCTTCGATACCGGCATCCCGGGACCTGTAACGGCATTCAGATTTGATATCGACTGCCTTCCCGGAAAAGAACCGCATAAGGAAGGTTTCCGTCCATATGACGAAGGGTATATCTCCTGTAACGAAGGCTGCGTACACGCCTGCGGGCACGACGCTCACACTGCCATGGGTCTCGGTATAGCTGAAGCGCTTCTCACTAAGAAAGACGGGTTCAAGGGTAAGATCAAGCTGATATTCCAGCCTTCCGAAGAGGTATATCACGGCGCGGAATCCGTGGTGGCCAAGGGGCATCTCGATGACGTGGACCATTTCATCTGCATGCATGTCGCGTTATCAGCTGAAGGCAAGCCACTTGGATCGCATACAATGTGCTGCGGCTGCAAGGACTTCCTGTCAGACAGGCAGATAGACGTAACTTTCCACGGATATGGCGCTCATCCCTGCGGAGCCGCTCAGGAAGGAAGAGACGCCATGCTTGCAGCATGTTCTGCTGTCCTTAACTTAAGGACAATCGCCGACCACGAGCTGGGTCTTACCAGGGTGAATGTAGGTATAATCAGGGGCGGCACAGTCGTTAACTCCATCCCGGATGAATGCTTCATAAGCCTTGAGTGCAGGGGCGAGACCCCTGAGATCTCCGAGTACGTGGAGCGCAGGGTATTTGAAGTCCTGGACGGAGCAGCAAAGATGCACGGCTGCACCTATGACGTGTATAAGTGGGGACTTTATCCCGCATCGAAGTCCGACGATGCCATGATGGAGATAATCGAGAGGGCTGCCCACAAAGTGCCTTGGTTCGAAAAGGTATACTACGAGGGAAGTATCGGAGGCTCCGATGACGCTGCAGCCATGATGAACGCTGTGAAGGCTCATGGCGGCATCACCACATATCTGGGGATCGGTACGGACACCACCCAGGCAGTCCATAACGACGAGTTCGATCTGGACGAGGATTGCATCCCTGCGGCTATCGATCTCTGCATGAATGCCCTTGATGAGATACACGGGAAATAACCGGATAGAGTTTCTTTGCACCATGGATCTCAGTCTGTGGTGCGTTTTTTATTTTTTTGACTGATGTTTTCGGGGAGGTGGCTCAGTCTGGATGAAAGATTCTTTGTGGGGACTGATTGTGTTAGATCGTTAATTCAGTCTGAATAAAAAAATCTTTGTGTTAACTGATAATATGGGAGGGGTTATTCAGTCTGGAAATAAGATATTATTTAGAGACTGATATATGGGGGGTATATGTTCAGTCTAAGCAAAAATATTATATATTCAGACTGATATTTTTAAATGTTGATTCAGCCCAAAAGGAAGATTATTAAGCAGGACTGACATAATTGCAAAATAATGTCAGTTCTAATACTCATTTTTTTATTTAGACTGAAAAACTCACTATAAAAGGCCAGCTTAAAATGAAAAAATTTTGATAAGACTGAAACCCCATGTACGCTGATAAGTATGGTGCAAAAAATATTTTTTGCTTTAAGTTCATAGTGTCTGATGAGTGGGATCCCTTGAAATACAATGCGAGTCGGTGTCCATAAAAATAATGTATACGATTCCGGCATATTGAGTTTTTTGGAGTATGATCTTAAGATGGGCTCACAAAACATCAATGATTAAAAAGGAAGTCACTATGAGATTATCTATCAACAATATGCAGTCCAGAGCCAAAGATCTGGAGGAACTGATAGCAATCAAAGAAAGCAGTTTATCAAACGCTCCCGAAGGTAAAATAAGGATATCTTCGGGAAGAGGGAAAAGTTACTATTACTTTTCGGAGAAAAATGCAAAAGGCACCAGGGGTAAGTATCTGAAAAAGGGATACCGGGACATTGCGGCGCCAATCGCTCAGAGGGATTACGACGAATGCGTAGTAAGATGCGCAAAGGATGAACTTAAGACATTGAACATACTGATAAATAAATACGAGCGGGGAACGTGCGAAGATATTTATGAAAAGCTGAGCCTGCCAAGACGCGAACTGATCACACCGTTTTTTAAACCGGATGAAGAGTATGCAAAAATATGGCGTGAGGAACCATTTGAAGGACTCGGATTTGATGACGGTGCACCTGAATACTATTCCGGTAAAGGTTTGAGGGTAAGATCAAAGAACGAGATCATGGCTGCAGACAGATTTGACGAATGGCATGTTCCGTATAAATTTGAGTGCCCTCTAAGATTGAAAGGACATGGCATAGTATACCCGGATTTCACTCTTCTAAATGTAAGGACAAGAATTGTTTATTATCTTGAAATAATGGGTAAAATGACAGAAGCAGAGTATGCTGAAGATAACGTAAAAAAGATACAGGCTTATCATAGAAACGGGATAGTGCAGGGAAAGAATTTGATTTTATTATTCGATACCAGGCAGCATCCGTTGATACCGAAGGATATCGACATAACAGTCAAAAACTTCCTGCTGTGAGGTGTCAGCATTTCCTTGTAATTTGACTCTGCATGAGTTAGAATATACACGGATCAGACTGGCTTCAGGACAGGCCTGGGGCGGGCAAATAATTGGAGGAAAAAATGAAAGGATTCAAGTATTACACACCTACAGAAATCAAATTTGGCAAAGGAGCCGAACTCCAGGCAGGAGAGATGCTTAAGAAATACGGAGCAAAGAAAGTGCTGGTGCACTACGGCTCCGAGAGAATAGTTAATAACGGTCTTCTGGGACGCATACTCAGCACCCTTGATGAAAAGGGCATAGAGCACGTTGAACTCGGAGGAGTAGTTCCCAATCCCAGACTTTCCAAAGTAAGGGAAGGTATAGCCCTTGCCAGGGATTTCGGAGCTGATTTCCTTTTTGGAGTCGGCGGTGGATCCGTACTTGATTCACTTAAGGCTATAGGATACGGACTGGCAAACGAGGGGGATGTATGGGACTTCTATGAGCATACCAGAAAACCCGAAGCATGTATGCCTATAGGACACGTGCTCACTTTGAGCGCAACGGGTTCTGTCATGTCCGACTCATCCGTCATCACAAGCGAAGAAGGATGGAAGAAGAGAGGAGTCAACAGTGACCTCTGCAGACCCAAGTTCGCACTTATGGATCCCGAGCTCACAATGTCGGTCAGCCCTTTTCAGACCGCAAGCGGCGCGACCGATATCATGATGCACACCATGGAGAGATACTTCAACAGACTTGGAAGCATGGAGATAACCGATGCCATCGCAGAGGGACTTCTTAAGACCGTGATGAGGAACGCTAAAAAGGCTCTGGAGGATCCTTCCGACTACAATGCAAGAGCTGAACTTATGTGGGCCGAAGCACTTTCTCATAACGGACTAACCGGCTGCGGCACTGACGGAGGAGACTGGGCATGCCACAGACTTGAACACGAACTGGGAGGCCTTTACGACGTGGCTCACGGTGCAGGCCTTGCTGCGATCTGGGGAACATGGGCCAGAATGGTTTGTGACGATCTTCCGGAAAGATTCTATAAATTCGCAGTCAACGTTATGGACGTGGAACCCGATAAGGACGAAATGAAGGTCATCTTCGAAGGTATCGAAAGACTGGAAGATTTCTTCAGATCAATCGGAATGCCCACTGACATCAAAGGTCTTGGCGTGGTACCCACTGAAGAGGAGCTTCATCTTCTGGCAGAAAAATGTGCAGAGGCCACCGGCGGACACGTGGGATCTGCGCTTACGCTCTACGTTGAGGATATGTACAGGATCTATAAGGATGCTGTGGACAGAAGCGATAAATAAAGAATAACGAGGTGCCCATGACGATTTTTATTGAAGAAAACGATGCCGGTATCGGCGAACTCAGAGAAACCATGGAGAGAGCTGCAGAGAGGGCGGTGGAACTTGAAGGCCTGCCCGCTTCCAACTGTCAGCTTTCGGTGACTTTTGTTGAGCCGGAGGAGATACATGAACTTAACAGGGATTACAGGGGAGTTGACAGGGTGACAGACGTTCTGAGCTTCCCTCAGTATGAACCGAATGATCTGGCATTTTATGCGGAGACTCCCGATGAGACCCCTGATGAACTCATGATAGGAGACGTCGTGATATGCCTGGATAAGGCAAAGTCACAGGCCGAAGAGTACGGCCACAGCCTTGAAAGGGAACTGATATACCTGTTCACCCATTCAGTGCTTCATCTTCTGGGATATGACCATGAAGAGGAAGAGGATAAGACGGTCATGAGAGCACGGGAAGAAGAGATAATGGATTGGCTGGGCATCCCGAGGATGCAGGCGTGAAGGAGGACATATGACAGACAGAGAATTATACAGAATAGCTAAAGACATGACGAAGATGAGCTACGCACCCTTCAGTAAGTTCTGCGTGGGAGCCGCTCTTGAATGCAAGGACGGCACGATCTATACGGGCTGCAACGTCGAGAATTCATCACTGGGCGGGACTATCTGTGCCGAGAGAACAG
>JAZQAY010000065.1:0-4429 GCA_045545455.1 Anaerovoracaceae bacterium
GTGAGATAGTCGTTCTCCTTGTTGTTCCTTCCTACCAGACAGGTCATGCCGCTTGATAACCTGTACTTCATAGGTTGAGGACGGGCCTTCTTGTCCTTGAATCCGCTTCTCTTTCTGGGTCTCAGATAACCCGTCTCCGTAAGTTCCTGACGGATGGCCTCCGCCTCTTCAACGCTCTCCGTTTTATCGATAAAACCAAGGACAGATTCAAGGTAGGCGATCTCGTTATCGTTCTCCTCGATCTGGATCTTTTTCTCTTTTATGGCGGTCTTGGCCTTGCCGTACTTTTTGTAATAATGCTGGGCGTTGGCTGAAGGTGACTTTCTCACATCAAGCGGAATGCGCACTGTGGATCCATCATAATAGCTTACGACGTCCACGTACTTCATGCCCTGCTTCACCATATGGATGTTGGCTGTGAGAAGCTCTCCACAGAGCCTCAATTCATCGGAATTCTCAGCTTCCAGAAGGTCTTCACTAAGACGCTTCTTCTTAAGAAATTTCTTGCTTAATATGTCATTAACGGCTCTCCTGAGGTCCGCCGACTTCTGCCTGGCCTGGTTGGACGTGGTCTTAAGGCTGTAGTAGGCTTCCAGGCATTCCGAAAGAGTTTCAAACTCCCTTACATCACAGGTATCCTCATAATCGCCAAGTGGCCTGTAATAGTATTCCCTGGGAGTTCCTTCGGAATCCAGATACATCCTGGGAGAGATATTTCCCTCTTCAATATCATCGAGGCAGCTCTCAATGAAACCGGCCCTGTCAGCATGGGCTGCAGCCTCCGCTGCAAATGACGGAGCGATGCCTGATATGAGACTCATGAGCATCTTTCCGTCATTAGCTGAATTGATCTCATCCTCATGACCTGTAAGCTCGTCAAAGGGCAGTTTATCCTGTTCAGGCGGGTACTGATATATGAGTCCGGGAAGAGTCTGTCTTACCCTGTTCACGTCGAAACCCACGCGCTTGATGGAATCCAGTATCTTACCTGTCTCCATGTCCGTAAGCACGATATTTGAGTGCTTGCCCATCACCTCGATTATGAGCTTCTTATTCACCGTGAATCCCAGTTCGTTGAGAGTCTCAAAGGTTATTTCTATTATCCTTTCACACCCTGCCTGATCTATTCCTGTTATCCTGGCAGCATTGAGATGCTTCCTCAGAAGCATACAGAAGGTATATGGTTCAGGCGGGTTCACTGGAGCCTCATCTATGAGATGTACTCTGGCATGACTGGAACCCGAGGACATGAGAAGCTTCACATTCCCCTGCTTCGTATGAATGGTCATTACAAGCACGTCGGATTCCGGCTGATATATCTTCTCTACCTTGCCGAGAGTTATTGAGTTTTGAAGTTCGCGCACCACAGCGCGCGTCATCATACCATCAAAAGCCATTAAAGATCCTTTATTGTTTAAGAGTCACATATTGCAATATGTGACTCCATTTATTCTATATTTCCTGTGTATGCACGTGTATAGCCTTAGGAGGATCGGTAACCACCATCTCTCCTTCAGGAACCGAATGCGTAAGCCATACGGAACCGCCGATAACGCAGTTATCACCGATGTATACGTCTCCGCCCAGTATGGTGGCTCCGGCGTATATAACCACGTTGTTCCCGATGTTTGGATGTCTCTTGACGTCCTTCACCAGGCTGCCATCCTCTCCCACGTCGAAGGACTTGGCTCCCAGAGTTACGTGCTGATAAAGCTTTACCCTCTCTCCTATAACGGTCGTCTCTCCGATTACTACACCTGTTCCGTGGTCGATGAAGAAGTAGTCTCCTATGGTCGCACCCGGATGGATGTCGATACCGGTCCTCTGATGAGCAAGCTCTGTCATCTTTCTGGGAAGCACGGGCACTTCCAGGAGATAGAGCTCATGCGCAAGCCTGTAGATCGTTATAGCATCAAATGCGGGATAAGTGAGGATGACCTCTTCCTTTGACTTGGCGGCAGGGTCTCCCTCATAGGCTGCAGTGATATCTGTCTTGACCGATTCCATGATATCCGGCAGCTTGTTTATCAGGCAGGCAGCCTTTTCCTTGATCTCTTCATCGTCATCCAGTACGTACCTGAGGCATTTCTGGATCTCGTCATACGCCTTGGCCAGTTCGGTCTGTCGCTTGATGCCCACGTCATATCCGAATCTTTCCGTTCCGAAGAACTTCGGGAACATGGCAGCCTTAAGGCTCCATACTGCATTCTCAACGGAGATGTCAAATCCTACGTAATTGTTTCTTTCATCTCCGGCACTGTCTGCGTTGTTTAGTTTTTCAGCTATCTCATTGATGTTTGCCGTAAGTTTCTTCATAGTCTTTTCCTATTCTGTGCAGATCCTCTTAAAAGCTTCAGCATATACCTTTCTCAAAAGCAGATAATCCTCCAGCAGTATCCTCTCGTTGGGCTGATGCTCCGTGCATTCTCTTCCGGGAAGCATGGGACCGAAAGCAACGATATTTGACATTGCCCTGGCGTATGTTCCTCCGCCGATCACACGGGCTTCATCGTCGCGGCCCGTGATATCTCTGTATACTTCAAGAAGTTTCGTTATGAGTTCGCCATTTCTGTCCATGTAAATCGGAGGTTTGTCCTCTTCAAGGATGAACCTGAGGCCTTCCCGCTCCGCCACTTCCTTTAACCCGGCTATGATGGAGTCGGACGTAAAAGTAACGGGATATCTTATATCCATCCTGAGATCGACAGTATCTTCGTTCATCTCGATCTTTCCCACGTTTAAGGTGAGTCTTCCCGATTCCTCGTCCGACCCGTCGATTCCGAACTTCTCTCCGTAAACGTCAAAGCCGATATATTTATTGTAGAAATTGGCCATTCCGCAGTTCTCAGTGGCATCGCCCACTTCCTTCATCAACATGGAAATGGCATTCTTTCCATCCTGGGGCGTGCTGCCATGTGAAGCTTTTCCCTGCTCGTAGAAGTCTCTTACAAAACCGCCGCAGTCCACGCTTCCCTTTGCTTCATCCGCCACCATATTTGAGGCCTGGCCTCCCGAGACCGATATGAAGCCTGCCTTCTTAGCAGGCATGGAAAGGGTGAAATGCATTATACCCTTTTCTCCGCAGAGAGCGGGAAAATCCGCATCCGGAGTTATACCCATTGCAGGCAGTTCCTCATGCTGCTTATAGTATTCCATGTCGGACCAGGGTCCCTTTTCCTCAGTCTGTCCGAAGATGATCCTTATTCTCTTATTGAATTTCGCTCCGCTGTCCAGAACATCTTTCATGGCATATACAGAAGCTACAGCAGGACCTTTATCGTCTATTACTCCTCTTCCGTAGATGTAACCGTCATCAGAAAATGTGGCTGCGAAGGGCTCATGTGTCCAGCCTCCACCAACCGGCACTACGTCAAGATGAGCCAGGATTCCGAAGATCTCATCTCCCTCACCTATCTCTGCATATCCCAGCTGGTTGTCGAGGTTGACTGTCCTGAAACCGAATCCTTTACACGTCTCCAGCATGAACTTCAAAGCCTTATTGGTCTCTTCACCATATGGAAACGCCGGATCGTCTGTCCGTGTTGTAACGCTTTTGAAACTGCAAAGTTCGTTTAACGTCTGAATCATCTCGTTCATTCTCATTCCTCCTAACGGGTCGGTTTAGTGTCAGATCACATTTAAATACCTATTTTGCACATCTGAATACCAAATACTCACATTTCGCTCATGAAACATTGAATACCGGTTTCAAAACGCTATACTCATAACTAAAGGGATCGGGGTCAAAGCATAAACTCCATAACTATTAAGCCTATTCCTATTGGGTTTAAACTTTATGTCATCCCAATTAAAAACAAAAGTTTTATAGCATTCGAACCCCTAATAATATCAACAAATACCGTATATAATCACATTTAATCTCCCAAAATACATCCTTTTGACCATCAAATCTCAATTCCAACCCCGATCCCCAGTTTCTTCATATTCTCAGAAAAGTACTCAGGAAGATCTGCCTTGAACTCCATATATTCTCCTGTCGAAGGATGGATAAATCCCAGGATCATGGCATGAAGCATCTGACCTCCAAGGAAGGAGGGCTGTTTCGAAGGTCCGTATAAAGGATCTCCTACCAAGGGATGCTTAATGTATGAAAGGTGTACCCTTATCTGGTGAGTCCTTCCTGTTTCAAGCTGCATCTCACACAAAGTATATTTACCATATCTTTCAAGCACTTTCACATGTGTGACAGCGTTTCTCGGAGCCTCTCCGTTGACCTTTTTTTTAAGCCTGTTTCCGGGGTCTCTTCCGATAGGTGCGTCTATCGTAAGGTTGTCCTTAACAATGTTATCGTAAACTAACGCAATGTATCTTCTCGTGATGCTGTGCTCTTTGAGCTGTGAGGATAAAGACTCATGAGCTCTGTTGTTTTTTGCGATCATCAGGAGCCCTGAAGTGTCCTTATCTATTC
>JAZQAY010000066.1:0-32436 GCA_045545455.1 Anaerovoracaceae bacterium
TCCTGAGACTGGGGAAAAGAGCATCAACACTTATGAGGTAGAGAATAGCACTGTAACACTTCCGGTAAGGGTCAATGAAGAAATTGATTTCTCCGGAAGAACAACAGGGATGTCTGCACCGAAGTGGGTAGCATACACGTACAATATCAAGATAACTGAAGAGTCAGAAGAGGATCCTGTCACTCCCGTTGATCCCACCCCTGTAGATCCTTCGGGGGATGACGTAGTAGGAACGGAGCTTGCTATAACTAATAAAGCCACTATGTTCAAGGTAGTAAGCGCTAAGCTTGTTACTGAAAATGGTAAAGAATACCTTGTATTTGTTATGAACAGCTCCGGATACCATGAAGTGTTCAAGGGTACGAAGACACAGGCTGTAGCCAACGGAGACGGATCCAAAGATAAGGGAAATAATACATGGATCCACGGAAGCGTAAATTCAGCCGGTAAGTGGCAGTTCAAACTTCCTTTGACCAAGGGAGAATCATATGTGCCCCTTACATCTATATCAGATAGAAACTATCAGACCTACCTTAACGGAAAGGGCGCTCTCGCCGATGTATTCTACGGCAAGCAGCTGAAAATCAACAGAACTGCCAAGACTCTGCTCGTTGAAGACTACAACGCAGCAGACGATAAGGTAACACCTGATTCAGATAAGCCTGCTCCTGAAGAAAAAGACACAACTCCTTCAGGTTCAGGGGACTCCGGCTATGCACCTGCTGTAGATTCCAGCACTACTCTCCCTGACGGAGTATATACACCTGACTCCTTCAGCTGGTCTGGCGGTACTGGCAGGCTCACCATCAGCTGCACACAGATAACCGTTAAGGATGGACAGGCATATGCAACCATCGTATTCTCCAGCGATAAGGTAGACCAGTTAAAGGCAAACGGCAGCATTTATTACAAGGAAGGAAGCGGTCCTTCGACCTTCACTATTCCTGTAAATCTCAATGCCAATAATACGATCGTCGGCAGAACTACTGCCATGTCACAGCCTCACTGGGTAGAGTACACCATATACATCGGTCTGGCAGAGAATGAAGAGCAGGCTGAAAAGGCAAAGGAAGCAAAGAAGGATGCAGCGGAAGCCAAGACCAAACTCATGGATAAGGCTCCTGCTATCGTAGGCCTTGAGGCTAAGGAGACTCAGCCCGAGATCGAACATGCCAAGGATTTCAAGATCTTCGAATACGAAAACGACGTTAAGATGATCTCCATCGACATCTCTGAAAAGACTGCTCTCGACGAGGAATACACAGAGAACGCCAAGAAGGCTGCGGCAGCCAGTGAATCAGGAGAAGAGGTACAGTACGACGAGAACGGCAAAGCTATCAGCAAGTCCAAGGAAGAATACACGGCAGAGCTGTATAAGAATAAGGTCGTGAACTACCTCCTGGTACCTGAAGATTTCGAAATTCCTGCAGGTCTTGACAAGGAATATATCATCATTACCGTACCTTCAGATAAGACCTTTATGGCATCTGAGGAAGTTATTTCCATAATGGAAGAACTGGATTGCCTCGATGCGATCTCTCTCCTTGCTATGGATGAAAAGGATGTCAAGAACGACACCCTTAAGAAGGCCATCGAGGATGAAAAGATCAAACTCGCGGGCAACCTTGAGAAACCCGACTACGCTAAGGTAGTCAAGGACGAGTCAACTCTTGCAGTACTTCCCGGAAGTGTTCTTCCCGAAGAGATCGACAAGAACGTTAAGGATAAGGATAAAGAAAAACTCGAAAAAGAAGCCAAGGAAAAGCAGGAAGCTCTCGAAAAGATCGAAAGCAGATTTGCTGCACTTGCAGTCCCTGTTGTGATAGACAGATCAGCTCAGGAAGAAGACGAACTCGCTCAGGCAGAGTGGGTAAAGGTATACGGCGCACTCTTCGGATGCGAAGAAGAAGCTGAAAAGATTTTTGAGAAAAAAGTAAAAGAGGCAGAGAAGAATGGAAAGAACTAAGAAACCCATAGTTTTGCTGCTCATACTTTGCATGGTGATGTGCTTCAGCCTGTCGGCCTGCGGGTCCGGCAGCGGGAGCGCAGAGCCTGCTGCGGATCAGGAGAGCTCTCAGAGCGAGACTGCATCTGAAGCGCCTGAAATCGAAGGTCTTACCTTCGAATCTGAACTCGAAAAGGATTATGCCACGGAGTTCAGCGTCTACAGGTATGAAGGAGGATATAAGTACCTTCACACGGTCGGCGGAGACGACTATCTTCTGATTCCCGAAGGAGGAACGATTCCTGAGGGACTTGATGAGAAAGTCGTGATCATCCAGGCACCAGTTGAGAACATCTATCTGGCTGCTACCGCTATGATGTCGCTCTTCATAAGTATGGATGGAACTGACTCCATCAGGATGTCATCGCTTAAGCCTGACGGCTGGATGTATGACGAACCTAAGAAACTCATGGAGGAAGGTAAGATCATCTATGCCGGAAAGTACAGCGAACCTGACTATGAGATGCTCATAGACGAGGGATGCGGGCTTGCAATAGAGTCCACAATGATCTATCATTCCCCGGAAGTCAAAGAGATGATCGAAGATCTTGGTATTCCTGTACTGGTAGATATGTCAAGCTTCGAATCCAATCCGCTTGGACGTATGGAGTGGATCAAGTTTTTTGCGGAACTGATCGGAAAAGAAGATGAAGCCAAGGCTTTCTTCGATGAGCAAAAGGCCAGAGTCGAGGAACTCAATGATTTCTCCAACACAGAAAAGACAGTAGCTTTCTTCTATATCTCCACGGACGGAAAGGCAGTGGTCAGAAGTGCTGACGACTATATCCCCGCCATGATCGATATGGCAGGAGCCAGATATATCTTTAAAGACGTATCCGATGAAGCGGGCAAGTCCACCATCCCTATGACCATCGAGGCCTTCTATGATATAGCTGCTGATGCTGACTATATCATATACAACACGTCCATCGACAGTTCGGTCGTGACCTTGAACGACCTTCTCGCCAAGGATCCCATCATGAGCGAGATGAAGGCTGTCAAGGAAGGAAACTGCTGGGCATCCGGAGGCTCCATGTATCAGAGGACAGATATCGCGGGCGATGTAATAATGGATTTCCATACTCTGTTCACGGAGGATGATCCAGAGGGAAAACTTCAATTCATTACCAAACTGGAGTAATTTATGACAGATAATAAGATCGCAGAAAAAAATATGGCAGCCGAGAGTTTTCGCCATGAAAATCTTAGAAGGCGCAGCCGTTATACCGCGGTGTTCGTCACACTGGCGATAGCGTTCTTTGTGATCATCGTCGTGAACATCAATTCCGGTAACGTGAACATACCGATCTCGAGGATACTGGAGATACTGTTCACCAAGTCCGGTGAACCCAAGGAAGTGGATATCATCTGGAGGATAAGGCTTCCGCGTATACTCATGGCTGCCATGCTGGGAGGAGCGCTGAGCCTGTCAGGTTTCCTGCTTCAGACCTTCTTTGAGAACCCCATCGCAGGTCCCTTTGTTCTGGGTATCTCATCGGGAGCCAAGATGGTCGTGGCATTTACCATGATATTCAGTTTGAGCCTTGGTTACACCATGAATTCCTATTCACTTATCGCAGCGGCTTTCATAGGATCCCTGGTGTCCATAGGATTCATTCTTTTGGTTGCACGGCGGATAAAGAATATGGCGGCCCTTCTGGTTGCAGGTATCATGATAGGATACATCTGTTCTGCTGTGACCGACTTCATAGTTACTTTCGCCAGCGATTCGGACATAGTTAATCTTCACGGCTGGTCGCTGGGAAGCTTCTCGGGAATGAGCTGGTCGAACGTACAGATCACTGCTGTGGTGGTGGGAATAACGTTTGTTCTGACCTTCCTTTGCTCCAAACCTATCGGAGCTTATCAGCTGGGAGAAGCTTATGCTCAGTCCATCGGAGTGAACATCAAGTTCTTCAGGGTGGCGCTGATCATGCTTTCCAGCATATTCTCGGCGACGGTAACAGCCTTTGCCGGCCCCATATCCTTCGTAGGAATCGCTGTGCCTTTCCTGATCAAGGGAGCGCTGGGAACGTCGAAGCCTATCGTAGTAATACCTGCCACCTTCGTTGGAGGAGCGGTATTCTGCATGTTCTGTGACCTGATCGCAAGGCTTGCTTTTGCGCCTCTGGAACTCAACATTTCGACTGTTACATCGATCTTCGGCGCGCCGGTAGTCATCTACATGATGATAAACAGAAGGAGGGGGATGAAATGAACGAAAAGTATTTCGAACTCTCGAACCTCTCCGTAGGATACAACAAAAAAGTCCTGATCCACGACATCTGTCTTGATATCAAAAAGGGCGATATCGTTACGCTGATAGGGCCTAATGGCGCAGGAAAGTCAACTATCCTGAAGAGTATCACCAGGCAGCTGGAGATCATCGGCGGCCAGGTAATGTTCGACAGCCAGGAGATCAGATCGATCTCGTATAAGGAACTGTCAACCAAGATGGCAGTAGTCCTCACCGAAAGACTGAAGACGGAACTCCTTACCTGCCACGATATCGTTGCTACCGGACGTTATCCATACACAGGACGTCTTGGGATCCTCTCCCATGAGGATGAGGAAAAGGTCGATGACGCGCTTCGCGCTGTAAATGCACTGGATCTGGGAGGCCGCGATTTCAACGCCATCTCAGACGGACAGAAGCAGCGTATCCTGCTGGCGAGAGCCATCTGTCAGGAACCTGAGATCATAATTCTGGACGAGCCTACGTCCTTCCTTGATATCAGGTACAAGCTGGAGCTTCTGAGCATCCTGGGAAGGATGGCCAAGCAGAACGGCATTACCATAATTATGACTCTTCACGAGATAGATCTGGCTCAGAAGATATCCGACAAGATCGTCTGCGTTTCAGGAGACCATATAACCAGATACGGAACACCTCAGGAAGTATTTCAGGAGGATGTGATCAAAGAACTCTACAATATCGACAACGGATTCTTTGATCCCATGTTCGGATCCATCGAACTGATGAAACCCGCAGGTGATGAACCCGAGGTCTTCGTAATCAGTTCCGGAGGTACCGGTATACCGGTATTCAGAGAACTCCAGAAGACGAATACCGCATTCGCGGCAGGTCCGCTTTATGAAAACGATATGGATTATCAGCTCGCAAGGCTCCTGGCCTGCGAGGTGGTGACAGAGAAACCCTTCGAGGAGATCGGAGACGCTGCCTTCGAGAGAGCAAAGGAACTGATCACTTCGGTGAGCCGCGTGATAAATGCGGGAGTGACGATCGGTACGCAGAACAGGCGCGTACAGGAACTCCTGGACTTTGCGAAAGAACAGGGAAAACTTGGATAAAAAATAAAGCTGGAGGCTGTGAGGCCTTCGGCTTTTTTCATGCTGTGAACATTCCTGATATATGATCTCTTACTATATCCATAGTCTCTTCCAGACCGCCAACTGCTGTCCAGTCGTCCAGGATGCGGACGCGTATAAGCTGATAGAGCCAATCATTGTAGTATTCCATAACTCCCTCCAGATCAGGAGTTTCACGGCGGATCTGATCCACGTCGAACTTAGAGTACTCGATGGTGACGGTCATGCGCTTCCTGGGCTCAGCGTCGGGCCCGCCCGGAAAATCCAGTACGTCCACGTCGAGGTGGGTGAAATATGGAGTCTGTGGTTTTAATAATATTTCTTTCATGGTTTTCTCCGTGATAGATTCAATCCCGGGTCAGAAATGTTTGCCCGGACATGTTACAAGTATAGCACAAAATGTTTTTAGTGTAAAAAGCAAAAAGTCTTTGATTTTTTGCACGGCATGATATATAATAACAATGTTCAGCAAAGAACATGCGGATATGGCGGAATTGGCAGACGCGCACGGTTCAGGTCCGTGTGGGTAACACCATGCAGGTTCGACTCCTGTTATCCGCACCAATTAAAAAAGAGTTCCTCATTCGAGGGACTCTTTTCATTTTCCCAATCATTTCCAAAACTATAACTTCATGGTATAATAAAATTGACAAATGCATAACGAAAGGAGATATCTGTGTATGTCAGTTGTATCAGGAATCAAAGGAACGTTATTTACCAAAGTCAAGAAGACCATGACGAAAAAGATGTATGACCTCTATTATACTGAGAACAAGGAAGTGTCCCAGACAAAGGAGGAGTACGAAGCAAATCTTGCGAAGGCATATAAGCATCTCGATGCATGTAAATTCAAGGATAAGGGATGGCCTTGTCCCACCTGTCCTGATTGCTGCTTCCATGGAAAGGACTATGATGACATGATGGCGGTAATGGGATTTGCTGAAAAGTGGGCGGAGGAGAATCCTGAAAAGGCAAAGGCGATGAAGCTGCCTCATAAACATTAATTATGAAATAATAGCACAAGGGTGTCAATTCTTTGTAAAAAACTGAAGATTGACACCTTTTTTATTGTGGAGTGTCAAATTGTAGAATTAGCTTAAGAATTGACACCATCTTTTGAGTCTAAATATAATATGCACGATATGCAAAGAATATACGCATAATATTCATATCAGCATATGGCAGCGTGTACGATGTTCTCGTGATCTTCTTCCGAGTACTCGTACCTGATCTCTGAAAGAACGTTCCTGGCGATAACGAGGGACAGCTCGTCGCTCGCTTCGAGAGGGTCGATGCGCTTTCCGCTATAGCGGATATCCATCTTGATGTCTCCATCTGCTTCAGAGTGAACTATGCTGAGCCTGATGGGGCCGCTTTCACCGGAGGTGTTGGTAAGCGGGGCAATGGTCTGGATCACCAGCTCTTCAACTGCCAGGCTGAGCTTTCTCAGGGTCGCAGCATCCAGCATGGACTCCTTAGAGAACCTTTCGAGATGTGAAAGAAGGCCGGGATAATCGGCATTTGCCGAATCGACCTCAACTGAAAGTGTCCTGAGGCGCTTGATGAATTCTCTGGTGCGTTCCTTCTTAGGTTCGTTGAAGATCTCATCCGGCGTACCTTCCTCGTAGATGCCTCCCTGATCCATGTAGAAGACGCGGTTCGAGACGTCCTTTGCGAACTTCATCTCGTGAGTCACGATCATCATGGTCATGCCATCGTCTGCCAGATCCTTTATGATCCTGAGGACTTCGCGCACCAGGGCAGGATCGAGAGCTGATGTGGGCTCGTCGAACAGAAGGATCCTTGGCTTCATGGCGATGGCGCGTGCTATGGCAACTCGCTGCTTCTGGCCGCCGGAAAGCTCATCAGGGAAGTGTTCCTCCCTTCCTGCCAGGCCCACGCGTTTAAGGAGTTCCTTACCCTCGCGGTAAGCTTCGGCGTATGGCACACCAAGGAGGTCCACAGGAGCAGAGATGACGTTATCTATTACGTTTTTATTCTGGAAAAGATTGAAAGACTGGAATACCGTCCCGATCTTCTTCCTTACTTCCGTGACATCGCTGTCCGGATCGGTGATGACCTGTCCGTCAAGAGTGATGGTTCCGGAAGTAGGGGGTTCCAGCATGTTGATGCAGTTAAGAAGTGTGGTCTTACCGGTTCCGGAAGGCCCTATTATGGAGATTATATCTCCTTCATATATCTCAGTCGATAGGTCCTTAAGAGGTACGGATTCAGGGTATTCCTTCCTGAGGTGTTCGATCCTGATAAGAGGACCTGCAGACTTTGACTGACCCATTGATGGTGTCGCCTCCGCAGATACAGCTGATGCTACCTCGCCTTTAGATACAGCGGAAGTATCTTCGGAAAGCGCAGTCGTATCCGGATGCCTTGCTTCCTTCTTTCTGGGGTCGATATGATCCAGCACAAGTTTGACCCCCACTGAAAGGATCCATGCCAGCAGGAAATAGATCAGCGCGGTGGATATGAGAGGGAAGAAGGATTCGAAGGTCCTGCTCCTTATTATATCGCTCATCTTGGTCAGATCCTGGATAGCGATGTAGCCCACGATTGATGTGCTCTTGAGAAGGGATACCAGTTCACCTCTGTATACAGGCAGGAAATTGATGGCTGCCTGGGGGAAGATATATTTGAAGAAGGCGCGCTGCTCGCTGTAGCCTAAGGCCAGAGCAGCCTTTCGCTGTCCGTCGTCTATGGCGGCTATTCCAGAACGCATTATCTCTGACGTGTACGCGCTGGTATTCAGAGCGAAGCCCAGTATAGCCACTGCAACAGCGGAAAGCCCAGTCTTGCCGAAGATCAGGTAGTACAGGATCATAAGAAGGACAACTATTGGAGTTCCCTGAAGGAGCTTGACATAGATGTCGAAGACCTTGTTTGTGAATCTGCCGCCGGTCCTCCTGAACATGCAGATAACGAAGGCAAGGATCGTTCCGAACAGGGCGGCCAGTACTGTGATCAGGCAGGTGACTCCGATGCCCTTTGCTATAAGTTTCCATCTGCCTTCGCGGATAAAGTTCTTCTCGAAGCTATCGGCCATCTTTCTGAAGAAACCCGTGTCTTCTGTGACCTCGTCCGATGTTTCACCTGAAGCTGCAGCCAGATCCGAAGCTCTCACTGCCACTACGATACCTCCGCCGCCTACGGGTTCTGAGAAAAGTACGTTCTCTGCGCGTTCCGGAGTTACGTTCATTGAGGTGGTGAAATCATACTGACCTGAATCTATGGCCGGAATGCGGGCGTTGAAGGCCACGTCCCCCAGCTTGAGGGCATAGCCGTATTCACGACAGAAGCGTACTACGATATCTATGTCGTAGCCCACGTTCTTTCCATCCTTTATATATGAAAAGGGTTCGTCGGTGGAAGTGGTGATAACGCGGATAGTGCCGTTTTCACCTGTGAGATCGCTCATGTTAACCACTTTGAGACTTTCGTCATTTCCATACCAGATGGCGTCTATCTCATCCAGGGTGCCATCCGCCCTGAGTTTTTTGATGAATTCATTCAGTTGGTCGCAGAGGGCCTTTTCGGCCTCGTCGTTCTTTCTGAAGGCGAAGGAATAGTCGTTTGAAGTAAGTCTCTCCTTGATATAGTCTATCTGGGGCTGAGCTGCGTGGATGCTCTTAAGAGCGCCTTCATCTCCCAGAAAGGCGTCGATCACGCCGTTTTCGAGAGCGGTGTTCAGATTAGGATAGCCGTCAAAGTAGAAGTACTGGCTGTCAGGAAAGTATTTGAAGCTGTCAGCCTCCAGGTTGGTGCCTGTAAGGATACCGATGTTCTTTCCGTTGTAATCCTCATAGGTGAGTTCATCGGAAGAAGCTGTGCCGGGCGTGATGATATTCCCGCCGGCGGGCATCATATACAGCGCTATCAGACCTGCGATAAGCACCACGATGATCACGGCAAGTATGATGTCTGTGATCCGTTCTCTTTTAGCCATGTTCAGCCTCCTGATAATAGAATACGTACACGTAAAGTATATGCATATTTTAACATATGAAAGAACCCTTGAGCAAAAAATCTGTTTTATGGCAGGCGAATATGTGGTAAAATTTTTTTGTTAAGCATATATATCGACAGCAAAGGACAGGCAGAAAAATGAGAATATTTGTATATAATATGCGCGACTTCGATGAACTTCCATTTTTCAAAAAATATGCTGAAAAATACGATATCGAACTCGGATACACCACGGAGTTCCCCGGGCCTGAGAACTGGCATTACGCCGACGGATATGACGGGATCTCCATACTGACCACACCGACTGAAGCTGATATGATCGACCGCCTGAAGGAAGGCGGCGTCAAAGTCATCTCCACCAGGACCATCGGATACGATCATGTGGACGTGGAATATGCCAAAAGGTCCGGCATAGGTGTGACCCACGTGACCTATGACCCTGATTCCGTAGCGGACTACACCATCATGATGATGCTCATAGCCTGCCGCAAGCTTCCCTTCATAATGAAAAAAGCGGCAGCTCAGGATTTCACCCTTAAGGGTAAGATCGGCAAACAGATCGCAGGAAGCACAGTGGGGGTAATAGGCACAGGACGTATCGGTAAAAGAGTCATAGGACATCTTTCGGGATTCGGCTGCAAAATACTCGCTTACGACATCTGCCCCGACGACAGCGTCGGGTCTCATGCGGAATACGTGGATCTGGAAACCCTTTACAGGGAGAGCGATATCATAACGCTTCACGCTCCTGCTTTGGGATCCAGCTATCACATGCTGGACGAAAAGGCCTTTTCCGAAATGAAAGACGGCGTGATAATCGTGAACTGTGCACGCGGCCACCTGATAGATACTGACGCCATGATAAAAAATCTGGTGAACGGAAAGATAGGATTCGCTGCTCTGGACGTGATCGAGAATGAGCTTGAGATCTACTACAAGGACCTTTCGGGTACCATAATAGATATTCCTGAAATGGCGGTCCTTAAGAGTTTTCCCAACGTATTCTTCTCACCGCACATGGCTTTCTATACGGAGGAGGCGGTGGCGGATATGGTGGAGAATTCCATCATAGGCATCAAAGCATATCTGGAGGGAAAGGACCATCCTTTCATAATATAGTTACAGTCCTGGCCAATTGAGGAAAGACTCATGAAAAAGACATTCATTCTGACGCTGATGATCCTGATATTCGTGATGGTGCCTCAGTATGCTTTTGCTGAGAGCTACACTTTTAACGACGGAAGCATCAGTATAGAGCTTGATGGCAAACTCACCGCATACACGGGAAACAGCAAAGTCCCGGATCTTAAGGACGTTCCCGACCGCTTTGACCTTCTGGTCACTTCGGAGGATCTGGGCTATCATTGGTATTTCTATTTTATGAACAGCGACGGGGCTGTGGATTTCAACGCTCTCACAGACCAGCAGATAACGGACCTGATGATAAGCGACTCCGGTGATCTGGAAACAGCGGACATCAGTTCAGAGATCTACGATAACGGCTGGAAGTACCTGGTGATAGATTCATTCAATGCCGAGACGGATCAGTACGTGCATTTCTACGTCACCGGCGTGGGAAGGACCATTTACTATTTCGTGGCGCCTTCCGAAGGCACCACGCTCAGCGATGCTCAGAAGGCGGACTTCAGAAACGTGATAGACGGAGTAAATTACGTGACCAAAGAGCCTATTACAAAGGAAGAAGAGCGGCAGGCTGCAATGATAAGGATCCTTAAGAGATTCGGGATCTGCGTAGTCGCATTGGCGATCGCTGCGGCCATCAAAGTCGCAATAGATAAAATAAAGGAGAGGTAAAATATGAGATCATAGACGTTAAAGGAAAGACCATCATGCCGGTATCATAGACGCTCATCTTCACTTCAGCGGAAACCTTACAGATGACGATATCGACGTGGACAAGATGGACATGATCATTAAAGAGGGCGAGAAGATCGTCAGGATATAGAGGCAAATATACTTATTGGAAAGCCCTTGCCGTTGTGATATAATACATCCATTGGCTTTAGTTATTTAAGTAAGGACCGGAAATGTTAGCTAATAAGAACTTACCAAATATAATATCAGCCTTAAGGATCGCAGGCACGGTGTGGCTCCTTCTCATGAAGCCGCTTTCCACGCTTTTTCTTGTGGTTTACGTGCTGACTGGCATAAGCGACGTAGCGGACGGCGCCATCGCAAGGAAGTACGGAACCACCAGCGAACTGGGAGCTAAACTTGACAGCATAGCAGACCTTCTGTTTTACACCCTGATCCTAATCAGGATCCTGCCCATTATGTGGGTCACCCTTCCTAAGAAGATCTGGTTTTTAGTGGGTACCATCCTCGTGATCAGGATAATATCCTACGTAACCGCTGCTGTTAAGTATCATCGTTTTTCATCGATGCATACGTACATGAACAAGTTTACCGGGTTCATGGTATTCGGTGTGCCTCTTGCAATCGCATCGCCCATAGCCGTTCCATACTGCTGGACTGTATGCGCGGTGGCCATGCTGGGGACGCTGGAGGAACTGATAATACACGTATCATCTGAGGAGTACGATCCGAAGCGGAAGACGCTTCTTAAGAAAAATACAAAAAAACAGGGAGTATAGTATGAGCGAAGAAAACAAAGATATCGCGCTTCTGGCTTCTGACAGAGAAAAAACTATAGTCAGGACCAGTATAATAGGAATAGGAGCCAACGTCCTCCTGGCAGCCTTCAAGGCAGTTATAGGTATCGTTTCCAATTCCATCGCTGTAACGCTGGATGCGGTAAACAACCTGTCCGACGCTTTATCATCAGTAATAACCATCATAGGAGCTAAACTGGGAGCCAAGGACCCCGATAAGAAGCATCCTCTCGGATACGGAAGGATAGAGTACTTAAGCTCCATGCTGGTGGCTGCTATCGTGCTCTATGCAGGCATAACGTCCCTTGTGGAGTCGGTCAAAAAGATCATCCATCCCGAGGCCGCTGACTACAGCACCATATCCCTTGTGATCATAGCGGTCGCCATAGTGGTAAAGCTGTTACTGGGAGCATACGTAAAGAAGCAGGGCGAAAAGGTGAACTCCGGAGCCCTCATCGCATCAGGTTCGGATGCTTCATTTGACGCCATTCTTTCTGCATCGGTACTGGCATCAGCCATAATCTTCCTTGTCTGGGGTATTTCCCTGGAGGCATACGTTGGCGTGGTCATCTCAGGCTTTATCATCAAGGCCGGCTGCGAGATGATGTCAGAGACGCTTAACGATATAATCGGTAAGCGCGGAGACGCTGACGAAGTGAAGGAACTGAAGCAGATAATCTGTGAAGAGGAAGCGGTCATGGGAGCCTATGACGTGAACCTTTTCAACTACGGTCCCAACAAGAACTACGGAACTGCCCACATAGAACTTCCGGATACCATGTCAGTGGACGACGTGGACCGCATCACCAGAAGGATACAGGGAAGAGTTTTCCAGAAGACCGGCATCATACTGACGGGGATAGGGGTATACTCATATAACACTTCAGATGATGAGGCTGCTCAGATGAGAAACGCCATCCAGAAGTGCGTGATGTCCCACGACTGGGCGCTTCAGATGCACGGGTTCTATGCAGACACGGAAAAGAAGACCGCAAGGTTCGACGTGGTCTTAAGCTTTGACGTAGATAAGGACGAAGCCATAGGCACCCTGACGGAGGAAGTATCGGCTCTCTATCCCGACTACAGATTCCTCATAATCCCCGACGTGGACGCGTCGGATATCTGATGAAGATAATATATGAAGACATAAAGAGACCGCGGGCAGAGCCTGCGGTTTTTCTATGGGTTTAAACCGTGCATCGGACGCAAAGATGAAACCTTGCTTACATGTCTTCGGTGCGTTAATTGTCCGCGGAAGGTTTTTTGCGCTTTCCGGCCTTGAAGATGAGAAGGTAGAGGGCTGCCAGGTAGACTGCCACCAGTCCCACTACGGCCCAGCACATCATGTCTGACCTGGGAGCAAGGCCCACGAAGACCAGAACAGGAGCTCCCAGGATTATTCCGAAGCTGCTTCCCGTGATCAGGTTGTTGGCTGCCGGTGTGGACAGGTTCGGGTCGATCTCGCGGAGGAGCAGCACGCCGGAACTGATGGTGCCGGTCATCATGCCGTACATGGAGATAAGGCCCTCATAGTAGTAGCCGGGGTAGGCTTTTCGGCATACGATGGAAAGGTGTATCCAAGTGAGGATGCCGCCGGCCAGAACCAGAAGTATGAATGGAAGCCAGAGGCCTTTGATATCCTCGAAGTTTATTGAAGCTATTCCTGCCACGATCATTATATCGAAGAAGAAGCCGGAGATGCGGTTCAGCAGGTAGTTGTTCTGATAGCGTCTCTCGATGATGCCGGATCTTTTGCCCTTCTCGAGAAGCACTCTCAGAAGTATGGCAAGGGCGGATCCGATGATGAAGTTGAAGCCCCAGATCAGGGAGTTGACCGTGCCTGCAAGTCCCGCAGATATGGCGGAGATCCCGGAGGTGATCCCCCAGGAAGCCAGGAAGGTCACGAGATAGACCAGGAGCACCATGGCGATCTGTACCGACAGCTTGTCGATGGAGTCGGAGATGGGTATCTCATCTTCTGCCTGGAAGTAGTCCACCGTGGGGCGCTCTTCTCGTCCGGATCTGGTCTCGCCGATCTTTCCTTTTTTGGAAAGGACGTTCAGGATGATGACGCCCACTATGCAGGCCACCAGGTATCCGGCTGCAGCGATGGCAAGGCCGAAACTCCTTCCTCCTGCGAATCCCAGACCCTCATAGGTTGAACCTACGTTGTTCGCCTGCCCGGGTCCCTGACCGAAGCCCATGGGAAGGAGCAGACCTGCTGCCTTGAACAGATCAGGCATTATGGTGTAGCCCAGGGCAAGGGTTATGAGAAGCCCTGCGATCCCCTGGGTGAGGTATGAACTTACGATGATGGCGCCGGACTTGAGACCGGTCAGATCACCGCCTTCTGTCTTCGCTTCCGGGACTCTCAGGCTCATGGCTATGAAGCCCAGGGCAATACCGTGATATACCAGTATTTCCATGAAGCTTCCGTCCACGGTGACAAGACCCGCGTAGCGCGCCGCCAGCAGGATGAAGCCTGCAAGGACCGCCACAGGCATCAGGGTCTTTCTTATGAAGGATACCTTTTGCCTGAGAAAGTTGGCGAGAAGTATGGAACCTGCGATGAGGCCCAGCTGGATGATGACGTTCCAAAGTCCCGTATTAGCTGCTGAATAATCCATATTTTTTCTCTTTCTTAAACTAGCTGTAACTTATGAATGATGATGAAAGGTTACTTAAGTCCGGTCTGGATCTGCCTTATGGATCTCAAGATACTTTCTGAAGTTTATTCCCTTATCTGCGCTGAGCTGGTAATATCTTCCGCCTGAGCTGAACAGCAGTATGTGGGTCCTGGTCATGGCCATATCGTCTATTTCAGATAAACTGAAGCTGTATTTTCCGATCTCCAGCCGGTCCGGATACTGGATGAGAGTCCCCTGATCGAGCTGAGTCTCTGTGTGATCAGGGCCGATCTCGGTGAAGATGACGTTCCCGTCAGAGAAAAGGGAGTCGGCTTGTTCGAATTCCAGGGATCTTAAGGCGCTTTTCTGCCAGTCCTCCCACTCAGCCAGATTGGCGAAGGGAGTCCCGGGATCGAATAGTCCGTTACTGCTGAATCTTGTCTCATATCCGCAGGTGCAGCGGAGTGTGTCGTCCTCGGTGCTCAACGTACCGATCCTCCTGCACTCCGGGCAGAGGTAAAGCATGCGCTCGAGGCCTTCAGCGAGTTTTTTGCCTTTGTATTCTCGGGGATCTTTTGCCTGACGGTCCCAGATGTTCTCACTGATGTCCCGGTTTATGATATCGGTGATCTCGGTTGGAGACATTCCTTTAAGTTCTTCGGGAGAGTAGATGCCCACAGCGTGACCGTATACCCTGCCGCGCCTCATGGTGTCAGCCCAGCGGGGTCTGCACAGGTATGCGCCCTCAAGACGGTAGGTGACGAGGGTCGCCCCCGAGGCTTTCGCAAGCTTGCCGGTGGCGTCGAATATGGGGTTGTTCCTTCCGTCCCAGCTCTGCTCGCCCCCGGCGAAGATGCAGACGGAATGGCCTGCTCTCAGGTGCCTCAGGCAGGGCCTGACGGTGTCAGCTCCGGCGTTTCCTTTGCTCCTTGGGATCGGGGCCACCAGCCATCTGAGGAGTCTGGTTATGAGGCCCTTTCTGAATAGGTGCTCGCTTGCGACATAGTATGTCTGCTTATCCCTTAAGCTCATGGCCACAAGCACCGGATCCCAGGAAGTGACGTGGTTCGGTATCAAAAGCATCGGCCCGTCCACGTGGATATCAACGTGGGTCATATCAAATTTTATCCTGACGATGGGTCTGACGATGGCATGAAGTATCCGCCATATCCTCTGATGCCGCCTGTACTCGCTTCCCAAAGCGTGTCCTCCGTTGTTATCGTAATAAAGCGATGTTAGTAATATAATATTAGTTTTTTTGCAATAACACAAGTAAATATGTTAAAATAATCCTGTACAGACCTATACAGAATTTAAGGCATCCTGAGTGGACGGAATATAATGAGCGAACTGAAATTCAAATACGTACGTATACAGGGAAAAGAACTGGCGGCAAACACCATGCATGCCAAGGGTATTTTCAGCATGTGCATGAAGATGGTGCAGGAAAAGATCATGGACCAGGAAGATGCGGATCTCTTTATGGAGATAAACGACTGGTTCGCCGAGAACCTGCCATGGCCGCCTCAGTGCAAGCGCCAGGAACCGGTGGTTTGCTGGTTCAAGACAGAGAACTCCTCTGAGATGATCAAGATGATAAGACCGGCGCTCTGGCTTCTGGAGAGGTATAACCATCCGTACTATCTGGTCTACACCAACACTCCAGGAGAGATAGTCTATGAAGACCAGTATCAGGTGGCGGCTCTTACAGACGGCAAACTGACCATCGAGGAACTTCAGCCCAGCTGGTCGCCGGATGATCCGGAGGAAGAAGAAATTGAAGTCGGGGGCAAAAAACTTTCGCCCCACTTCTGAATATTTTTCGGGACATCCGGAGCTTTCTCTTCTGAACGTGTAATGATCCTAACGGATCCTGAATCTGACTCCAAGAGACTCTGCTATTTCGCGGCAGGGTCTTTCGTCTTGTCTGGGAATAGTTCCGCCGACTATCGACATGGTCACGTCAGGGACGACTTCCTTCACGCGGCGGGTATAATCGATGATTGCGTCGAAGGCCTCTATACCGAACCTGGGATGACAGAGGGCGAGGTATTCTTCAGGTCCTTTGGCGTTAAGACTTATAGAGACAGCATCTACGATACCGCGGAGATCTTCCGTGGTATCTCTTTTATTAATCAGGTCCGAAAGGCCGTTGGTGTTGATACGGACTCTGATCCCGGGGGCGAGTTCCTTTGCGAGGCGGGCTGTGGCGAGAAGGTCGCTGAGCCTCTCGGTGGGTTCGCCGTAACCGCAAAACACCAGCTCATCGAAATCGTTAAGATCCCATTCTCTGAGAAGCTCCTTTATTTCGTCGAGGGTGGGTTCGCGCCTTAGCCAGAGGGAATCGGCATCCCCCAGGGCGCCCACCATGTCACGGATGCAGAATTCACACCTGCAGGGGCATTTATTCGTAAGGTTGGCATAAAGCCCTCCTCCGTATTCATAAAAAACGTCTCCTATATATTCCATAACGGTTCTCCTTTATATCATCACACTAAAAAACTGCCTGCAGGGCGCAGGCAGCTCTTCTACATTAAAGATCAAAATACTTCTTCATTGCCTCATAGGTGGTGTCGCTGAGATAGTGCTCCAGCTTGCAGGCGTCGTCCTCAGCCGTCGGCTGATCAACTCCCATGATCATGAAGATGTTCTCAAGGGTATTGTGGCGGTCATATATCCTCTCGGCTATGGCTCTGCCTGATTCGGTGAGGGTGATGAAGCCTGACTTATCCACTGCGATATATCCATCGGCTTTTAACTTGCCTACCGCGCGGCTCACAGAGGGCTTGGAAAATCCCATGTGCTCGCAGATATCTATGGATCTTACAGCGGGCTTCTCTTCGGAAAGTATCAGGATGGTCTCCAGATACATCTCGCCGGATTCGTGCATTTCTTTAATGACTTTTTCGTCGTTCATTTCGGTTCCTCCGTGACTGACTTATGATGTAACTAAATGATAACACAACGGATACGGGTTTACAAGTTAAAAGAAAATACATAGTTTTTTGATAAAAAAGCCCTTGACCTTTATGAAAAAAAGTAGTAATATGATTAGGCAGTCAAAAATTGCTGCCCCCAAGCGGACATGGCGGAATTGGCAGACGCGCACGGCTAAGGACCGTGTGGGAGACCTTGCAGGTTCGAGTCCTGTTGTCCGCACCATAAACTAAAAGACCACCATCAGGTGGTCTTTTAGTTTATCTTAAAATAGAGCAGAGCTCGAACCTTGGAAGGCAGGGCCTCATTAGATGGTCTGTTTTTTATGGCTTCAATCTTTTTTCAAGAAAAAAGGATTAATATATGATCAATAAATGAAAACACAGTTCTCAGACAATTATTACCGAACTATAAGAAAGGAGAACACGACATGCCACTTATTGATGCTTTGAAGAAAACAGAGGAAGCTGCAGCAGAGGCAGCTGAGACAGTTGAAGAGAAGGTAGAGGCTGTAGCTGAAGCCGCAGAAAACCAGATAGATGAGATCACAGAGGATCGCCCTGAGCCACCTGAGCCGCCTCTTGACGAGAACGGGAATCCCATGGCTCCGCCTGAGGGAAGACATGGAGGTCCCGGACATGGTCCCGGAGGTCCGGGAGGCCGCAGACATGGACCCGGAGGCCCGGGAGGACACGGACCGGGGCATGGACCCGGAGGACATCGTCCGCCTGAGCCGACTCTTGATGAGAATGGAAATCCCATGGCTCCGCCTGAGGGGGAGATGCCTGAAAATGGCGAAAGCGCTGCAGAAGAAGCAGCAGATACACAGACAGAAGAAGCATAATAAAAAACGGAAACTGCGGATCATCCGATCCGCAGTTTTTGCTTGGTAACTATCCTGAGACCTACGAAAGTGGGTCTTTTTTCTTGCCATTTTTTGTGTTAGAATGTAAAATACCGAAAACTGTGGATCAGGAGTAAAATACATATGAAAATAACAGAAGTAAATACATATTACGTGAGACCCCGCTGGGGCTTCGTAGAGATAGTTACAGATGAGGGATACACCGGCTGGGGTGAAGCCGTCCTTGAGGGACACTGCGACGCGGTCCTTGCCTGTGTGAACGAATATAAGCCGTATCTGATCGGCAAGGATCCCATGAGGATCGAGGACATCCAGGCCACCATCTACAGGGCCGGATTCTACAGAGGAGGCGGAGTTCTCATGAGCGCCATCTCCGGTATCGATCAGTGCCTCTGGGACATCAAGGGAAAGTTTTTCGGAGCTCCCGTATGGCAGCTCATGGGAGGAGCCTGCCGCGACCGCATGAAGGTATATTCATGGATCGGCGGCGACAGACCTTCCGACGTTGGTTCCGCAGCAAAGGAACGCCAGGACAAGGGCTTCACCGCCATCAAGATGAACGCTACAGACGAGCTTCAGATGATCGATACCTATGATAAGATCGACGCTGTCCTCGAGAGAGTTGCTGCTATCAGGGAAGCCTGCGGCAAGTACTTCGGTATCGCCATCGACTTCCACGGAAGGGTGCACAAGCCTATGGCCAAGATCCTGGCTAAGAAACTCGAAGAGTTCGACCCCATGTTCATTGAGGAGCCGGTGCTTTGCGAGAATATGGAGGAATTCAAGGAGATCCGCCGAGTAGCTAACATTCCCATTGCGACAGGCGAGAGACTTTTCACCAAGTATGACTTCAAGCGTCTCCTTCAGACAGGCGGCGTGGATATCATCCAGCCCGACCTTTCACATGCAGGAGGCATCACCGAAGTCAAGAAGATCGCATCCATGGCGGAAGCCTACGACGTGGCGCTCGCACCTCACTGCCCGCTGGGACCCATCGCTCTCGCAGCCTGCCTCAACCTGGACGCTACCTGCTACAATGCAGTGATCCAGGAGCAGTCCATCGGGATCCACTACAACGTGGGCAAGGAAGTTCTGGACTACGCACTTAACAAGGAAGACTTTAAGTTCACCGACGGCTACGTGGATCTTCCTAAGAAGCCCGGCCTGGGAGTTGAAGTCAACAAAGAACTCGTTCTGGAAGAGAATGCAAATCCCCATCAGTGGAAGAACCCCGTCTGGAGACATAAGGACGGATCGGTCGCTGAGTGGTAAAAGATAAGGACATCAATGTTTAAGACACTTTTCAGTTATTTCAAACCGCACAAAAAAATATTCATGGCGGACATGTTTTGCGCCTTCCTGGTCGCGGCAGTCGACCTGGCTTTCCCTCTGGTTTCCAGAAGGGCCATGTACGACATGCTTCCGGAGAACAAGTACAAGGCGTTCTTTGCGGTAATGGCGATAGTCGCTATCGCGTATCTTGTGAGGGCTTTCGCGCAGTTCATCATGACCTACTGGGGCCACACCTTCGGAGTGAGGGTGGAGGCTGACATCAGGCGCGACCTGTTCTACCATTTTCAGGAACTGGACTTCGAGTTCTACGATAAAAACAGGACCGGTAACCTGATGAACAGGCTCACTGGCGACCTCTTCGAGATCACGGAGCTTTCCCATCACGGACCCGAGGACGTGCTGATATCCAGCCTTACCATCATAGGGTCTCTCATATTCATGTTCTGGATGGAGTGGAGGCTGGCTCTAGTGATCGCCATTCTGCTTCCCATCTTCATCATGCTGGTGATAAAGAACAGAAGGTCAATGTCCGAGGCTTCCGTAAACGTTAAGAAGCGTATGGCTGACATCAACTCGGAGATAGAGTCCAGACTCTCCGGAGTCAGGACTTCCAAAGCCTTTGCAAATGAAGAGGTGGACAGGGATCACTTTGACGATTCCAACGAGCTCTTCAAGGGCGCGAAGAAGGAATACTACAGGACCATGGGACGCTTCATGGCCTCCCAGGAATTCTTCATGGGCATCATGCCCGTGGCGGTAATCGCTTTCGGCGGCTGGCTCATCATGGAAGGCCGCATGAACTACATCGATCTCATCACCTTCACGCTGTTCGTAAGCACCTTCGTGACACCCATCAGGAAGCTCTCAAACTTCGCTGAGATCTTCGTAAGCGGCACTGCAGGCCTCAAGAGGTTCATCGAGATCATGGAGGTAAAACCTGTGGTGATCGAGAAGGAAGATGCCAGGCCCCTTGAAGTCACAAAGGGCGAGGTGAAACTAGAGAACGTATCCTTCTCATATAACGACGTAAAGGAAGTCCTGAAGGGGATCGATCTGGATATCAGGCCCGGCGAGACCGTGGCCATCGTGGGACATTCCGGCGGCGGCAAGACAACGCTCTGCCAGCTGATCCCGAGATTCTACGACGTGACCGGCGGCAGGATCACCATAGACGGAACTGACATCAGGGACGTGACCAAGAGTTCCATAAGGCAGAACGTGGGTATCGTCCAGCAGGACGTCTTCATCTTTGCAGATACCATACTTGAGAACATCAGGTACGGCAAGCCCGACGCCACATACGAAGAGGTTGTGAAAGCAGCCAAGCGCGCGGAGATATACGACGACATCATGGCCATGCCTGATCAGTTCGAGACCTATGTCGGAGAGCGCGGGACGAAGCTTTCGGGCGGACAGAAGCAGAGAGTTTCCATCGCCCGTATTTTCCTTAAGGATCCTAAGATCCTGATACTGGATGAAGCAACTTCGGCGCTGGATACCATCACCGAAGAACACATCCAGGAGAGCTTCGAGGAACTGGCCAAAGGCAGGACAACCATCGTCATCGCCCATAGGCTTTCCACGGTTCAGGACGCCGACCGCATCGTGGTCATCGAAGACGGCCTGATAGTGGAGGAGGGCACCCATGACGAACTCCTGGCTAAAGACGGCGAATACGCGAAACTGTATAATGCTTAGAGATTAATAATTGTTAAGGATAAAGACAAAGAATATAGGTGGACGGGAAATGTACTTAAATATTTACATTCCCGTCTTTTTTATAGCTGAGGACGGGAAAGTCATCTAGTACACTGGTTTCCCGTCCAAAATCAAGTGCAATTAGATGAGAAGAAGACGGGAAAGCACTGCAAAATATGGCTTTCCCATCCATTCATCACCTATACTTTGCAAAAAATGGACGGGAAAGATTGTTTGATTAACTAAATCCCGTCTCCTGCTGAATTGGACTGAAAAAAAGACGAGAAAGCATACTTAATTTAGTATTTCCCGTCTATTCTGCCTTTGCATTATTAAAAGATGGTGCTGATTATCTATATATACTTCAACACTTTGATATAGTCCTTCCCCTTGCGGGAGGTCCCGGAGACGCCAAGGTAGATGGCCTTTCCCTTGCCCCTTAAGACCAGCTTCTCGCCCTCCTTCATCTGGCGGTCGGGTTTCATGACTTGGATACCGTCCACGAAGACCAGGCCTTTTGTGATGGCCTCGGTTGCCGGCTTCCTGGACAAAGAAAACACTGCGGACACCACGTTGTCCAGCCGGGGAGAGGATACGTTGTATTCTCTCTCTTCTTTTTTTACCTCGGAGGGGGTCAGTCCCGTTATATCCGTGATCGCAGTTGTTACTGTCACGCGTCCGACTGAACTCAGGCTGTCCTTAAGATACTCCGCCATATCCTCGGAGACAAGTATCTGTGCACCTCTTGGGTTCACGATTATGTCACCGACCTTTTCACGCTTGATGCCGAGGCCCATGAGGGAACCCAGGTAGTCGCGGTGGCCGGGCGCAGTCTTTTCGACGGCGGGGATCCTGATTTCAAGCACCCTTATCGGACATTCGTCAGGATAGGTCCTGAAGTACTCGATAAGAGAATCTTCGTCGGTGACTCCTGTATAGTCAGGCATGAAGACCGGCATGCGGCGCTCCGCCTCATCATATCCTCCGTAAAGAAAGGCGCCCTGGGAGGCGTTACGCCTGAAGAAGCCGGAGGCAGAACTCTGCTCTTCGGGGGAGAGGAAGTCGCCACCTGATATCATATATGAACTGAGGAACCTGTCGAAGCGTTCCTCGATTTTTTTAAGAAACAAATTACTTTCGTCCATGTTTGATAAAGTCCCGTTTTGTGGTATACTGATTTCGTATAATTATAGCAGAAAAAATCAAAAACTGAAAGGTAACAAAAGTAATGAAGAAACAGTTTCCATTAAAAGGAGTATGTGCCTACGGCTGCGAAGTTGAAGTAGAGGACGGTAAGCTCGTCAACTGCGAGTTCTACGGCGGATGCGACGGAAACCACAAGGGACTCAACAGCCTTATGAAAGGCATGGAAATAGAAGAAGTTGCTGACAGGCTGGAAGGGATCACCTGCGGGTTCAGATCCACATCCTGTCCCGATCAGCTTGCCAAGGTCCTGAGGACCATGATCGCCGAGGGCAACAGAGGATAAAGGATCCAAGAAGGGAAGACGATGAGCGAAAAGGCCTATCTTTGTATCGACCTTAAATCATTTTACGCTTCCGTCGAGTGCGTGGAAAGAGGGCTGGACCCCATGACCACGAAGCTCGTGGTGGCGGACCCATCCAGGTCGGATAAGACCATCTGCCTGGCGGTTTCGCCTGCCCTGAAAGCCCTGGGAGTGAAGAACCGCTGCAGGGTCTTCGAGATCCCCAAGTCCATCGACTACATAATGGCGCCGCCCAGGCTCCAGAAATACATAGACTATTCGGCCGAGATCTACGGCATCTACCTGAGATACATCTCCAAGGACGATATCTACGTGTACTCCATAGACGAAGTCTTCATGGATATCACGAAGTACCTGAAGCTGTATAACAAAACACCCCGCGAGATGGCCTTTTTCCTGATGGATCAGGTCACCAAAGAAGTGGGGGTCAGGGCCACTGCCGGGATCGGCACAAACATGTATCTGGCGAAGGTCGCCCTGGACATCACCGCCAAGCATGCCCCGGACTTCATCGGTGAGCTGGACGAGATGAGCTACAGGACGAAGCTCTGGGACCACAAGCCAATCACTGATTTCTGGAGGATGGGTCCTGGCACCGCTAGACGACTCGCAAAATACGGAATATACACTATGGGTGACATAACTCTTGCGGATGAGGATCTTCTGTATAAGGTGTTTGGGATCGATGCAGAACTGCTGATCGACCACGCCTGGGGGTATGAACCCACGGAAATCAGGCACATCAAGGCGTATAAGCCCAAGTCAAACTCCCTTTCAAGGGGACAGGTCCTCATGAGGGACTATAAATTCGACGAGGGAAGGCTCATAGTGAAGGAGATGATGGAGCTCCTTTCGCTGGAACTTGTGGAAAAACAGCTGGTTACCCAGTCTGTGACCCTCGACGTTGGGTATTCCAACCAGACGGCCATGGGTTTTGCGCATGGGACACACAATTTCAACTTCGATACCAACGCGGGTAACCTTATGGTGGAAGGGATCGCGGAACTATATGACAGGATAGTTGACGAGGAGACCCCCATAAGGCGCGTATACATAAACTGCAATAACGTCCATAAGTATGAAGAGGAAAAGCAGCTGAACTTCCTGGAGATGGCGAATGAAGAGGAACTCTCGAAGGAGCGCGGCATGCAGACCGCTATCAACGAGATCCGTACCAGGTTTGGGAAGAACGCCATGTTCAAGGGCATGGACCTTGAAGAGGCTGCCACCACCCTTGAGAGGAACCTTCAGATAGGCGGACATAAGAGCGGAAATGAGGAATAAGGTAATAATTTCGCAGGACGCGGGCGAAGAACTGAAAAATTATCTTTCCGAAAAGGCTGACCTGATAATATTCAGGCCCATAAGCACCGTGGCTGAGCCAGTGAGATGCCATCCTGACCTGATTTACTGCAGGCTGAAGGAAGATGCCATATTCATGGGAAACGAGAGGATGCTGAAGCCTGAGTACCCGGGAGACATAATATATAACGGCTTTTCCACGGGGAAATACTTCATTCACGACCTGGAGCATACGGATAAGGCATTGCTTAAAGCTGTGAAAGACCTGGGCCTCACTCCAGTCAACGTCAGGCAGGGTTACGCCTGCTGCAGCATAGTTCCCGTGGATGAGGACTCCATCATAACTGCAGACAGAGGTATAGCCAGAGCAGCTGAAACGGCTGGGATAGCAGTGCTTAAGGTGGAAGCCGGGCACGTTGAGCTTCCGGGCTATGATACGGGCTTCCTGGGAGGCACTTCGGGAAGAGTGGGGGATGAGATTATATTCAACGGAAACTTAAGCGCACACCCGGATCACGAAGCCATCAGGGATTTCATTGAATCGAGGGGGCTTCGGATCAAGTATTTTGAAAATTATTCCCTGAGGGACATCGGTTCTATAATATAGGTGAGACAATGGATAAGAACGAGGAATATCTCAGTAGAAAAAGACCGCCTTCGAAGCGGCCCAAAATGTCCATCGAGGACAGAGCCAAGCAGTTCGGTGCCTTCGATCCGCTGACGGGCTTCAGCAAAGCTATCCGTCAGAAGGAGCTGGAAATGGAAGAACTGCTAAAAGAAAAGACAGTGCATATCGAGAATGAAGAAGACATCTGAGGAATACCGGAGGTAGACATGAAAATCACATTTTTGATCGACAACAAAACTGAATCCACAGAGTGCGATGCTGAGTGGGGACTCTCGGTCCTCATAGAAGCTAATGGCAAAAAGATCCTTATGGATCAGGGAGCTTCTCCCATGCTGGTGAGAAATGCCGAGCGAATGGGACTGGACCTGAGCGACGTGGACTTTGCAACCATCAGTCACGGACATAACGACCATTCCGGAGGCACGGAATTTTTTGCGGCAGTCAATAAGAAGGCGCCGATATACGTGCACGACAAAGCATTCAGCTATCAGATAGCGCTGGACCTTGACGGAAACATCGGCATTCCCTGGTCTGAAGAATTCATGGAAGAAAACAAGGACAGGATCATCAGGACCAGCGGAACCTACAAAATATACGACAAGACCTGGCTCATCGGTAACGTGCCTGCTGTGGAAGGCTTTACTCCTACGGAGAATTTCTTCATCAAGGTAGGCGACAAAATGTTCCCGGACCAGATGGAGCACGAGCAGACTCTGGTCATCGAGGATGAAAAGGGACTGCATGTTTTCTCAGGCTGCAGCCACAAGGGTATTGTGCCCATTCTGAGATATATCCAGGAGCAGATTCCCGGAAAACATATTGAAACTGTTGTGGCAGGAATGCATCTCTTCTGCGCATCTGATGAGTTCATCGATCAGGTGATCGGCGAGATGAGAGACCTGGGCGTTAATAATATCTTCCCTGTGCACTGCACCGGAATGAACGCCATCGTACGCTTCAAGATGCAGCTTGGAGACGTGGTAAAGATTGCTTCTGCAGGAGATACTTTTGAAGTATAAAGGTAATAATAAGAAAAAGAAACCCCTTTCGCAGGACGAAAGGGGTTTTTTGTCATATAAACTCCTGACTATAGCATGTCAGCACAATATGAATCCGGCCACCAGGAACAGGATGATGCCTATTGCGAACGGATAAGCCAGGATGATCGGAAGCGATGTTCTGAAGTAATCGCTTGGAGTACACTGTGTCGCTGCGCTGGTAAGGATTACCGTGTCGGAGTAGAGGCAGATGTGTCCGCCGAAAGCAACTGCGGAAACCACCACGCCAGACATGAGGAAAGGATTGAGTCCCAGATTGTTGGCTACGGTTCCTACGATGGGGAATGCGATGGCTGCCAGTCCCCAGAAAGATCCGGAAGCCAGGGACAGAAGTCCGACTCCCACGAAGATCAGCGCCGGAAGTATTTTAGCCGGAACTGCAGCGGAGCAGATGGTAGTTACGAATTCGTTTACGCCAAGAGCTGCGTTCAGGTCGATGAGCATGTATCCTACGATGATGATGACCAGGACTCCGAACATGTCGGTGAGGCCTTTCATGGCTGAGTCGATGTATTGCTTAAGGGACATGAGTCTCTGAGGAAGGTAGAGGATCAGCGTGCAGATAAGTGCGATCACCAAAGCTACTACCATGTCGTCTGCCAGTATGGTCATAACTACTACGATAAGGATAGGGATAATGAAGTTGAGAGCTCTGTGCGGCTTGTCTTTAAGTCTCTCTTCATCTTCGAGACCTTCCACCAGGGCTCTTTTGGAATCCTCGGAAAGGACTTCGCCGGTTTCGATGGCTCTGGTTTCAGCAGCCTTCATGTTCTTGAACATGGGAAGTATCCTGCAGGCTACAAGAGGTACGATGATGACGGCTACGATAGCGTAGAACATGAAGGGGATCGCATGGCAGTATGCCGAGAAAGCCGAAAGACCGTTGGTGAGTTCGGCTTTTTCCATAAGGCCTGACATAAAGGCTCCCCATGATGAGATGGGTACGATAGCGCACACCGTAACTCCTGTGGAGTTGATGATGAAGGACGACATTTCTCTTGAAATCTTATACTCGTCGGAAAGCGGTCTTGTGGCTGCGCCTACTGCAAGGCAGTTAAGATAGTCATCGATAAAGATTATGATACCCAGGATCCATGTTCCGATGAGTGTTTTGTTTCTGGAATTCAGGAGTTTCTTAGCGATCTTAGTGAAGCCAAGAACTCCGCCGGAGTCCGTCATTACCTGGATCAAAGCGCCGAAAAGTCCGCAGACCAGAAGTACCCACATGGTTCCGCTGTCACATGCAGTGGCATAGAACTCATCCAGGAACAGTCCGATGGTGACCAGCGGATTGAATTTAGCTACCATGAAGCAAGCCACAATGACGCCGGCAAGCAGAGCTGCAAATGTGGTTTTGCGCCATACTGAAATGACCAGTATGACGAGAATGGGGAGTATACAGAATATTCCATAGTTCAGTTCGACTCCTTCAAGCCATTCTTCCATTGTCATAAACAAACTGTCCATTTTTTCTCCTTTCTTTCTTAAATAACACACTATAAAGCAGAATAATTTTCAGATATATTTGTTCCTTTTGTATTCGTCGCGGTTTTCATATTTTTCCGGATGAAGAAGCGGGGCGTATATATTGCAGAGCCAGTGACGCTTGCCGTCTTTATAGAAGTTCGTCCTTTCGATGCCGTATATATCTCCGGTGAGTTCGATTCCCTGCTGCTTCGCGAAGTCCAGCAGAGGATCGATCATGTCGTGTATGTTTTCGGACATCCGTGTCTGTGTAACAAGGCAGAATACCGAAGGTTCAACGACGAGATTGTGAGATTTGTTGTTTTTTACGGTCTCAGAAGTGCTGCCAAGTGAGATATATCTGTACATCACATCCGGATTGTCATTGACATTGCAGTAAAACGAAAGACTTACGTTACCCCAGTCTTCCTTTTCTATGTGGATATTACCTTTGAGATAATTGGCCATATGCTCGTCTTCAGAATAATCATGACCGATCCTGATGGTTTCCGGTTTGTATCCGAAAGAGAATTTGCCTATATGAGCAAGCTCCTCAGCGTACAGTTTCTTCCATTCCTGAAGAGTCTCCAGCGCAAAGGTATACTCCTTGATCTTCTGAAGCATTTCCGTTTCGGTCTCTTCGATCACAGAACCTATTTCCTCGACGGGCAGACCTTCCAGTATCCGTTTGATATTGTTTATGGATATCCTCATGGTCCTGTAAAAAATAATATCCGAGATGATCAGCACGTCTTCTGATGAATACTGTCTGTAATTGTTGTCTTCATTACGGACAGGCTTTATCAGACCTTCTTTTACGTAATATCTTATGTTTTCAGTTGTAAGCCCTAAAACATTGGCGATCTCGCCTACGGTCAGCAGCATGACAGCCTCTTTTCTGCTTACTTGAAGCTTTCTTCACTCAAGGTGATTTTTTCTATGGACTGAGCAAATATCTTTGAAGACATAAGCATGTTGTCAAGATCGATATATTCGTTGGGTTCGTGGCAGGTATCCTCTTCGCCCGGGAATAGCGGAGCCCACGATACAACGTTTGGCATGGCTTTGGCATAAGAGCCGCCGTATGCAAGCGTGAACTCGTTCTTAAATGGGCTGATCTCGTCATACGCCTCGGCGAATACCTTGAGGAAAGGTCTTTCCTTGGAAACGAAGACTGCGGGAAGGATCGAGCATCTTACGGTATGTCCGCCGTGCTCCTTTGCCCAAAGATCAAATCTGCCTGAGATCCTGGCAGGATCCTCGCCGTAGGGGAATCTGACGTTTACATTTAAAGTGGCTTTTCCGTCCGCTGCCTTCAGAATCGTAGGCGCAAAAGCATTCCTGTGAACGAATTCTCCCATGTAGTATTCATCTTCAGAATACAGACCGATCTTGCTTCCGAAGGGATCGGACATGTCTTCTGCCACTGAATAGAGAAGATCCAGAAGTCTGTTTTTGGTGAGTCCATGCTTTTTCAGTTCATCCGCCAGTATAAACAGGGCATTTACACCTTTTTCAGGCTGGCAGGAATGAACGGTCTTTCCTGTAACAGTTATCTCTTCTCCTGATGAGAGTAAGGCTTTAGCCTTGCCGGGAACAGCATTTGAAACAAAACCTATGTCCAGTCCTTTGAGATACAGACCATCCGGCTCTGTATCATCCGACGTATCAAATTCCATTGCCTGATCAACGGTGCCTTTCTCTATATTGCAGATGGGATATTCGCCGTCGGGAGTGAAACCGTAGTCAGGCAGGGGGTATTCCCTGACATAAGCATCCATATCCGTCCATTCAACTTCTTCCTGAGTGCCCATTATGAGCTGGACTTTTTTCTTTAATGGAAGCCCCAGTTCCTTGACAGCTCTCATTGCGTAAAGACTTGCTATGATCATACCTTTATCGTCAATAGTACCTCTTCCGTACATGCGGCCGTCTTTAGTGACTGCTGTAAAAGGATCGGTATCCCAGTCTTCCGGATCGCCTGTAGGAACTACGTCCACGTGGGTCAGGATACCGAGGGTTTCATCTCCTTCGCCCATTTCGATGATGCCCACCTGATCGTCAAGAACGGATCTCGCCGAGAATCCGTAGCCGGCAGCCAGGTCAAGGATGAAATGGAGAGCTTTTACCACATTTTCATGATCAGAGGAGATACTCGGTATGGCGATGAACCTCGAAAGGTCGTCCTGCATGTTTCCGAAATGATCTTCCAAATATTTTTTGATTATATTATTCAATGCAAATCACTCCTCTCTTTCATTATCTTCTAATTAAAGAATAAACCCTGTAGCAGGTCCAAAGTCAAGGTTTATTTGTTTAATCCGTTAAATTGTTAAATATTTTAAAGCAAATAAAAAGACAGCATGTGCTGTCTTTTCTCTCATTTACGGTATTTATTTCTTCCTGATGTACGCTGCGACTATCAGAAGCGACGCCACGAGGGACATGGCTGTGAACATCACGTAGGCGGGTACGTAGCTTCCCGAGAAATGGTCCGCCAGGATACCGGGGATGCTTGCTGTGATAAGAGCTCCCAGAGAATAGAATATCTGGAAGGTGCGCATGGTTTTCGGAAACTCCATTTCAGACGACAGGTCGCCTGCCCAGATGGAGGGACCGATGGTGGACACGGAGTAGCCCACTCCCAGGACAGCCACTGCGGTCAGTCCCAGTACTGCGTTTCCTGTGCCTGCCAGACAGCAGAGCCCGTTACCCAGCACCAGAAGAACGAAGAATAATACGGAAGATTTAAATCCTCCGATCTTATCCGTGACTTCGCCGAAGACGATCTTTCCAACCGTAAGAGCCGCACCTATGATGCTCATGAGAGTGGCTGCAAACACAGCGGTGAAACCTGCCGAGGTGTAGAGCACGGGAATATGCATGATCCCCGGATTCCCCTGGGCTCCCATGAGGAAGCAGCCTGCGCAGGAAAGGATCAGAACGGCTTTAGTGATGGGAGCTTTAAAGGCTCTCGGCGCTGCGTTCTGAGCAGCTTCCTGCTTAAGCCTTTCGCGGTTCTCGCCCAGGCGCGTCAGACCCATTTCGTGGGGATAGTTTCTCATGGTGAGGTAGATCACAGCTGCACAGCAGAGGATGAAGGCCGCTTCGATCCTGAATACCACAGGCATGCTTAAGGTGCTGAGGAGCCCCGTGACCACAGGCGGCAGGATTATGGAACCAAGTCCGGAACCCGCGGAGCAGATGCTGATGGCCAGAGCCTTATGATCGTCGAACCATCTTGTCATGAGTATGGATACCGGAACCATGGAACCGAAGCCGTAGGCCAGGCCTGAGACTCCCGCTCCAATGGCGAACCAGGTAAAATCAGATGCAAAGGAATAAATGAGGAAGGTAAGCCCTCCGAAGGCTGCTGCAAGGGCACCGCCTGTCCGTATCTCGAAGAGATCGTAGTACTTGCCGATCAGCAGCATACAGAAGAAGGCCACCGTCAGACGCATGGTGACCAGCGTCGAAGTCTGGGCATTGGTGAGTCCGAATCCGTCCCTGATGTAGGGCATGTATATGGAGAAGGCGTTTGAAACGGCCCCCATGGTTATAAAGATGAGCAAGGTGCCTGCGGCGCAGATCGTCCAGGCATAATGGTGTTTTTTCATACGAACCTCGTTAAAACAAAATCAGACCCCATTATAACTCAAAGCGGGGTGAAAGTAAAGCGCGCTCTCCGTTGACAGTTGCATTAAAAAATGATACCATTTTAGTATAATAAAGCCTTAAAGAAAGGAGATTTGGAATGATAACCATAGGGGGACTTACGATCAGCATGATATGGATATGGCTGGCAGCTGCCATCGTATTCATAATAATAGAAGCGCTTACTGTGGGGCTCACTACCATATGGTTCGCTGCGGGTGCCTTGATCGCGCTCATACTGGCGCTTTTCAAGACCGGAGCAGGGATCCAGGTGGCGGTCTTTCTCATAGTTTCGCTGGTGCTCCTGGCTACCACCAGAAAGGTATTCGTGAACAAGCTGAAGACCGGTTCACAGAAGACAAACGTTGACGCCCTGGTAGGCGAGGAAGCAGTGGTGCTTAAGGACATCACGCCTTTCAACACAGGGCTTGTGAAGGTCAAGGGGCAGAACTGGACAGCCGTTGCCGCTGACAAGGATGCCACCATCCTGAAAGACAGCACGGTAACGGTAAAAGCAATAGAGGGTGTAAAATTAATAGTTGAGTAAAGGAGGAAAATATGGGATCAATAATCACGTTCATAGTACTTGCGATAATAATACTGATAATAATAGCGCTGCTGGTCACGAACATCAGGATCGTACCTCAGGCGCAGGCCTTCGTAGTGGAGAGACTTGGAGCATATAAAGAGACCTGGCAGGTAGGTCTCCATTTCAAGATCCCTCTCATCGACAGAGTCGCACGAAGGGTGTCCCTTAAGGAAAAGGTGATCGACTTCGATCCCCAGCCCGTTATCACCAAGGATAACGTAACCATGGAGATCGATACCGTAGTATACTATCAGATCACGGATCCGAAGCTTTTCGCCTACGGCGTGGAGAGCCCCATGGCAGCCATCGAGAATCTGACGGCAACCACGCTCCGTAACATCATAGGAGACCTGGAACTTGATGAATCCCTCACATCACGTGAACACATCAACTCCAAGATCAGGATCGTGCTGGATGAGGCCACAGACCCCTGGGGTATCAAGATCAACCGTGTAGAGGTAAAGAACATCACTCCTCCGAGAGATATCCAGCAGGCCATGGAGAAGCAGATGAGAGCTGAGCGTGAGAAGCGTGAAGCCATCCTGAATGCTGAAGGTACCAAGGCATCCGCCATCCTGGTTGCAGAAGGTGAGAAGGAAGCAGCCATCCTTAAGGCAGAGGCCAAGAAGCAGATGGCCATCCGCGAAGCCGAAGGTCAGGCTGAAGCCATCAAGCTGGTGAACGAGGCTACCGCTTACGGACTCAAGGTCATCAAAGAAGCCGGCGCAGATGAATCAGTCATCAAGCTTAAGAGCCTGGAGGCCTTCCAGAAGGCAGCAGACGGACAGGCCACCAAGATCATCATCCCTTCGGAGATCCAGGGGATAGCAGGCCTGGCAGCCGCCGCAAAGGAAATAGTCAAATAGTG
>JAZQAY010000067.1:0-19445 GCA_045545455.1 Anaerovoracaceae bacterium
CCGAATTTTTCAGCGTGTGCATAGGAGTAGTCTATACCTACCTGTGCCAGGATCTTGACTGCACAGGTATTGATGGACTGCTGGAGTGCTGTCCTGAATGTTTGGACACCTGTATATGCGTAGTTAGAGTTCTTAGGCCAGTCCTTACCCTGTACGGTCATCTGTTCATCCACAACTATGGAAGCAGCGGTGATATAATCTCCCCAAAGATACGTACCCTGCTTGTCATACTTGGTATTGACGTAATCGAATTTCTTGCCTGCTGCCTGAAGTTCGAAGGACTTCTGAAGAGCAGCTGAGTATACAGTGATGGGTTTGATGGATGACCCGGGCTGTCTCGGGTTGACTGCTCTGTTATACAGCATCTTTCCTTCAGCTCCGCGGCCGCCGATCATTGCTACAACTGCACCTGTAGCATTATCGATAATGGTCATGGCAGCCTGAGGCTGGATAAGTGATGCACGTGTGGTGAACTCCTTGGTCATAAGCCAGCCATCCTGAGTTGTGAAGAATTCAGGATAGTCCTGAAGGAATTTAGCACTTACAATGACGTTTCCGCTTTCATCGAAGGACTTATATGGAACGAATGTGGAGTTGCCGTCTTCATCTGTTTCTGTGTATCCTTGAGGGATGTTCACATATCCGCCGTCAACAGCGTACATATGGTCGTCATCGCCGTAATAGTACATGTCGGGCATCTCTATGGAAACGTCATCGTAGTCTCCGACAGTGGTAGCATAGAAATTGAGCCACTTGTCAGTATATAAGGTCAGCGAACCATCGTCGTTGTACTTATATGCTCCGTTTTCGATCCACAGATATCCGTCTGCTATATAGTTGGAGTACTTATACATCAGCATCTGACCTGTAGGAGCGATGATGTTTCCGGATCCGTCGGTGTTGTAATAAGCAGGATAGGGGAAGTTGCTTGAATCGGCAAACTCCGCCTCAAGTACTGACTGTGCCTGGGGATCCAGGGTCGTGTAGATGTGAAGACCTCCGTTGTAGATCTTGTTATATGCATCGTCTTCACTCATATTGAACTGCGTCATAAAGTCGTTTGCGACCTGTTCGATGGCGAAGTCTGCAAAGTAACTGGATATGGTGGAGTCATCATCGCGGTTAGGATTGACGATATCCTTTATTTCTACATTTATAGCCCCGTCGTATTCCTCCTGGGTGATAAGACCCTGCTCAAGCATGAAGTCAAGGCAGATATCCATACGATCCTTGCAGCGGTCGTTCCATACGTAAGTGAAGTTTCCTTCGGTATACAATACCTTGTCGGCAAAATCTCCAAGGTCATTGGAATAAAGTGTAAGAACAAGGGCATAGTATGAAGGAGCATTAGGCATACAGGCGAGAGCAGCTCCCTCAGCCAGAGTAAGGTCCTTGACATCCTTGTTGAAGTAAGACTTCGCTGCAGATTCGATGCCGTATCCGCTTCCGAAGTTGACTGTGTTGAGATATGCCTCGAGGATCTGATCCTTGGACAATCGCTGCTCAAGGATATATGCATAATATGCTTCCTTGATCTTTCGGTCGAGAGACCGCTCCATCATGGTGTCTTCAAGGTAGAGGTTTCGTGCCAGCTGCTGGGTTATTGTGGACGTTCCTCCGATATCTCCTCCATGGACTACCTTATTGAATATCGCTCCGAAAATACGGATAACATTGAAGCCATGGTGAGTTCGGAAGGTTTTGTCTTCTATGGCAATGAACGCATTCTGCACGTTCAGAGGTATCTCATCGATGCTTACGATGGTCCTCTTTTTATCACCGAAGATATTATCGATCACGTTTCCGTCTCTGTCATAGATAGTAGATGTCTGAGAGAGGAGACTGTAAATATCATCGGTCTGGATATCAGGTGCGCTCTTGATGGTCTTAAGAACATATGCTCCTACAACTATGCAGCAGACGAGACCCAGACAGACTAAAGCTGCCAGTATCTTAAGAAGAATATGTTTCTTTTTTTTCTTTTTCTTGCTGCGGGCTGTCCTGGTCTCTTTCACTTCAGGAGTTCCGGAAACTGCAGTAGCAGTAGAGGTGTCACCGGTTTCTGCGGAACGTTTAGATCTCCTTGAAAGGAAAGGGCCAGCGCCTTTGCTGTTATTGTTTCCCAAAATAATCCCACCTTTCTAAAAATTTTTATATAGATATGTGTATTATAGCATACTTTTATCCCTATTGTAAATCGGTTTAAACTATTATATAATAAATGCAGTTGTGGGGCTTATGCGTCTCAGGGGAGGAAAGGAAAGACGCATGAGAAGAAAGTTGTTTTTATTTGCGGTGATCCTTACGGGCACCGTATTTTTGATGACCGGTTTTTTCCCTGACCTTTGGATCGCAAGCCGGGCGGAGAAAGTAAGAGGTATGACCTCGCATGAAGGCACGGTTTTATCTGTTAAGATCAGGGACAATGGGACGGTCCTTTCAATACGAGATCCTGAAGGCGTGATGATCAGGGGGATCTGCTATGAACCGGTAGAAGACATATGGAAACTGACAGGAAAAGTGATCACTTACGCTTCAGAACTCACATATGGAGATCCTGCCAGAAATCCTCACTGCTTTGATTACAGAAAATACATCAGAAGTTCAGGACATGTTCTAACCGGAAACGTACATTCATTAGTCATAAAAGGAGAGGACCGCAGTATATCAATGAGATATGCGGCTTTTCTTGCAGGTTTGAGATACAGTTTTGAAAATAAACTGCCTGAAAGGGGCAGGAGCATGATATCCGGCATGCTTTTCGGAGATACTGAAGGTATCAGTGATGACATAAAGGAAGATTTCAGAAAAAACGGAACTGCGCATATACTTGCGGTATCCGGACTGCACGTCGGTTTACTGTATTCTATTTATGATAAACTTACGGGAAATAACAGAAGCCCTTATAAAATGCTGATACTGACTTTTTTGCTCTACACATACGGTGACTTTACTATGTGGAGCCCTTCAGTCATGAGAGCTGAGATCATGATAATCATGAAGGAACTGGCAAGGATAAAGGAACTCAGGTATGACAGCATGACGTCCATGAGCCTTGCTGCTGTGATACTTATCTTCAGAAATCCGTATGTTATATACAGCATGGGGTTTCAGATGTCTTTTCTAGCCATCATATCTATAAACGTCATATCACCCAGACTTCCCGAAAGGATACCTGAGGCTCTCAGGCAGGCGATATCTGTTAACGCATCGCTGATCTTTTTTCAGGCCTACACTTTCAACTACATATCTCCGTTTGCGGTGCTGATAAACGTTCCGGTCATCTTTATGGCAGGTATCGCGATACCTGTTTCTTTCATAACGTTTGCAATATATTCTTTGACTTATGCATTTGGGATCGGGGTCATGGATCCTCTGATGTATGTACCGGCTGTATCGGTAACTGAGATGCTGATAAAGCTCAATTCCGTGCTTACCCTTGAAGGAATGAACTCAGCAGAAGTAGTCAGTCCCCCGATCTTCGCAGTCCTGCTGGTATCAGGCATCATGCTCTTTCTCTGTTCGGAATATGCAAATATCCTGGATATCAGAAAAAACAAAAAAAGGACGGCTGCTGTCCTGGCTTTAATACTTGCAGTTTCCGCAGTTGCGGGAGTGATCATCTATGAGCCTTCAGGAAGCGATGAGATCGTTTTTGTTGACGTGGGACAGGGTGCGTGCACCCACATAAGAGCCGGAGAAAAGAATATCCTGATAGACGGAGGAGGAAAAAGGGACAGAAATATCGGCGATAAAGTGCTGAAACCTTATCTTCTGAAGAATAGCGTGAGATCTGTGGAACTTTCGCTGGCGACGCATGAGGACACGGATCATATCAAAGGATTGTACGAGCTTGCGGAATGTTTCAGGGCATCAGATCCGGTCACCGGGGCTCTGGCAGGAGATTCCTTCAGAGTGTCAGATAATGTATCAATTGACGTTATCTGGCCGGAAGATATAAGGGGGGAAAAGCAGGGAAATGAAGAGTCATCAGTATTTATGATAAATTACATGGGTATAAGGATCCTTGTTACCGGAGATCTGGACAGGGACGGAGAGATCAGGATGATAGAACACTACAGGGCTCTTGGATCAGAAGACAGACTGCAGGCTGAAGTTCTTAACGTCGGACATCATGGATCGGCGGGCTCTACTTCTGATGAACTTCTTGATATCGTCAGTCCGGGGATCGCCGTGATACAGGTGGGGAAAAACAGCTATGGCCACCCTTCGGAAGAAGTGCTTGAAAGACTTTATTCTCATGGCGTTACCGTATTCAGAAACGATATTATGGGAGCGATAGGACTGGATATAAAAGGGAAAAAAAGCACTGCATATATCAGTGCTGTGCACGTTATGATAGATGACCATATGGGAAGCTGATTGATGTTGACATACGGACGGTATTGATAGTAAAATCTAACAGATGATCATCATCGGAGTTTAAAAATGTCTGGATACAACAACAGTAAAACTGAACATGCTTTCAAAACATTTGCAGGAGATCTGAAAAGCGGAGCAGAATGGCCTGTGCTGTATATGTACGGGGAAGAAGAGTATCTTATCGACTGGGCTGTAAACACTTTATCAGGAAGGTATATTTCGGGGTCTTTTGCTTCAGCGGACTTCGAAAGACCGGATCCGGAGTCAGTTACGATGGAGGATATATTAAGGTCCTGTGAGACGGTCTCGATGTTTTCTCCTAAAAGGATAATATGGATAAGAGAATATCCGCCGCTTTGGCAAGAGAATGCCAGGGGATCCGGAGAAGATCAGCTGAAGGAACTGGAAAGATATCTGGATGAGCCAAACCCGGGTGCGATACTCATCTTCAGTTCATCAAAGGTCAGGAACGACCCCAGGGATAGAAAAGAAAAGAAGACGAAACTCAACAAACTTCTTCTTTCGAAGGCACATTGTTATGATTTCTGTGCCCTTGACAAGCCGGCCCTGAGGGCTTTCATAGAGAAACGATTCAAAGTGAACGGGCTGACCGCCGACAGATCAACCGCAGACTATCTGATAGATATATCAGGATACTATCACAGAGATTCGGATTATCACCTCATGAACCTTGACACGGATCTCAACAAGATCGTCAGTCTTGCCGACAAGATCGTCAGGAAAGAAGATATTGACAGGGCAGTAATGGGAGATTTGGACACCTACGTATTTGACCTGCTGGATCATCTGTCGATGAACAGAAAGGATGAAGCGTTTTCTGTTCTTCATAATATCGTGTCATCGGGGAGCGATGTGTTTTCCGTTCTCGGTCTTATGATCAGTCATTTCGAACTGCTTACTGAAGTAAGTGAACTCAGAGATCTGGGAATGGATATCACCGGAATAGTTAAGGAAACAGGTGTCCATGAGTTCAGAGTAAAAAAAGCGATGAGAGCCTCGGACAGGTTTGGAACTGATAAGCTTAAATCGGTACTCTGCCGTCTGTACGAGACCGATACCGGGATCAAGCAGGGAAATATCGACGGTCTCACCGCACTGGAACTGCTCATAGGAAGGATATAAATAAGCCCGCATATATGCGGGCTTTTCATGTAAGTCTCATTTCTGGCCGTCTATCAGTTCTCTGGCTGATATCAGCGTGTTTTCAGTGATCGCAGCGCCTCCGATAAGACGGGCTATCTCGCTGACCTTTGAACTTTCATCCAGTTTTTCGATATTGGTATATGTGGAAGCATCATCGCTTTCTTTATATATCCTGAAATTATGATCTCCGGCTGCAGCGATCTGCGGAAGATGGGTTATACAGATGATCTGATGATCAGCTGATATTTCTTTTAGTTTTTTTGCAACTACAGAAGCGGTATAACCCGATATGCCGTTATCTATCTCGTCAAATATCAGGGTGGGTATGGAATCATAACTGCTTATCACGTTCTTGAAAGCGAGCATTATCCTGGATATCTCTCCGCCTGAGGCTACTTTATAAAGGGGCTTCAGAGGTTCGCCTCTGTTGGTGGATATGAGTATCTCGACCTTGTCTATACCGTCTTCCTGAGGCTGGGAGAGGGGAGTGACCGATATATCTATATCAGCGTCTTTGAAATTCAGGTCCTTAAGCTCGCGAAGAGTCTTTTCTGAAAGATCTGAAGCTGCCGATTTCCGGGCAGCTGTGAGTGACTCACAGGCATCCAGAAGAGCACGTCTTATGGAAAGGAGTTTTTTTTCTGAAGAAGCCTTTTCTTCATCGAAATTCTCTATGATATGTATCTTTTTTTCAAGTTCTGATCTGTACTCAAGTATCTCATCTATGGAAGGAGCATATTTCTTTTTAAGATTGTCGATAAGGTTTTTTCGTGAGATCGCATCGTCAAGTTCTTCCTGCGAAAATGAAATGGAATCCTTCATTCTCAGTATCAGCCTTGACAGATCCTGCAGTCTGTAAAAGATATCGGTATATTCGGAAGAGATATCATTAAGCGAAGAGGAAAATCTTCCGAGATCTTCCATTGATGCAAACCCCGACGTCAGCTGATCCAGTGCGGCTCCATCCGAAGAAAGAGAGGAGTATACCGTTTTCAGTTCCGCATAGATCTTCTCGCTGTTTCTAAGGATCTCTATTCTGTCGTCAAGCTGGGAATCCTCTCCGGGAACAAGACAAGCCTTGTCTATCTCATCAGCTTCGAATCTGTGAAAATCCAGGTCTCTCATGCTCTGTTTTTCCTGATTCATGAGTTTGATCAGTTCGGTTTTGGCTGAGGTGTATTCGTGATAAAGGGACGAAACTTTATCTTTAAGACCTGAGATGGAGTCCGCTTTATAGCTGTCGAGGAGGTGAATATGAAAGTCAGGATCCAGGAGAGACTGATTGTCGTACTGCCCGTGTATATCAGCAATACGGCGGGTGATGCGATTGGGTTCAGAAAGGGATATCATCTCACCGTTGAGCTTGATGAGATTCTTGCCGGCGGGGCTGACTTCCCTGTGTATCACGATCTCTTCGCCGTCCAGGTCGCCTGAAAGCTCCACGATAGCTTTACCGGTACCTGTTCTTACGCATGAAGAATCAGCCCGGCTCCCAAGAGCCAGGCTGACAGCCTCGATCAATATGGATTTACCGCTTCCTGTTTCACCGGTAATGATGTTAAGGCCATCATCAAGATCAACTTCCGTGTTCTCAATGATGGCAAAGTTCCTGATACTTATGTGGTCGATCATCTTATGCCTCGGGAAGTTTAAAGGCCTATTCCTTCACAGATTCTTTCATGAGAGAACTGAATTCCTGAAGGATGGCGGGCACGTTGTTTTTCTCGTCAACAATGATGAGAAGAGTATTGTCTCCGGCTATAGAGCCTTTGATATGAGCCATTCTTGAAGTGTCGATGGCTTCGCCTGCAGCACTGGCGCATCCTGAAAGAGTCTTGATGATAATGAGATTCTCTGCCGAATCTACTGAAACGACTGTCTGTCTGAATATCTTCACGAATCTGTCAGTAAGCGGAAGATCGCTGGAAGTATTCACTGCATATTTATATTTACCTGAAGATGAAAGTGTCTTTACCAGCTGAAGTTCCTTGATGTCACGGGAAATAGTGGCCTGAGTGACCTCGAATCCCTGTTCTTTAAGAAGGGAAGCAAGCTTTTCCTGTGTGTCGACTTCATTGTTATTAATGATCTCAATAATTTTATTTTGTCTTGAATAACGCATTGGGGAAAACTCCTTTTTAATTTTTTAATGCATAGCAAAAAAATTTCTCTAGTCTTCGAATCATGCTTACAGTGATTTTACCATAATCGAAGAGTAAATTCAATGAAAGATTTCGGCTAAATATGCGCTGCATACCATCAAAATACTATGGACAAACAAATGTTCTGTATGTTATACTTTACGCATGAGAGTTTTAGGTATAGACCCCGGCTATGCCATTCTTGGATGGGGAGTACTGGATGTTGAGGGAAACCGTTTCAGGGTAGTAGCTTATGATTCAATCCTCACGGATAAAGATACTCCGATGCCGAGAAGATTGCAGGAACTGCACGAGGGTCTCAGAGTAATAATCGACAAATATAAACCGGAAGAAGCGGCTATTGAGGAATTATACTTCAACAATAACGCTAAAACGGCTATAATGGTAGGCGAGGCCAGGGGCGTTGCTGTTTTGGCTTGCGCGGACGGCGGGCTCAGGATAAGTGAATACACGCCTCTACAGATAAAGCAGGCTCTTGTCGGATATGGCAGAGCTGATAAGAAGCAGGTCCAGCAGATGGTCAAAACCATTCTGAATCTTGACAAGGTACCTAAACCTGATGATACAGCAGATGCACTGGCTGCAGCGATCTGTCATGGGCATTCAACAGGCGGATCCGGCGGCAGGAGAGAACTGAGGATCAGAAAGGGTATTTAGAAAATAATGAGGAAGGAAACTGAATGATAAGATATATCAAAGGCACTTTAGCCATGCAGCTTGAAAATGGTATAGTTGTCGAGACAGGCTCAGGCATTGGGTTTGAGATCTTCGTCCATCAGGGATCTCCTATATATAAGCATTCTGAAGGAGATGAGATACAGGTATTCACTGAAATGATAGTGAGAGAGGACGGAGTCAGCCTGTATGGATTCCATAACAGGGAAAGTCTGGAGTTTTTCAGGCTGCTGACCACAGTAAGCGGCATAGGCCCTAAGGGGGCTATGGGCATACTTGGTTCGATGCCTTTAAACGAGCTGAAGCTTTCTATCGCCATGGGGGACGTTAAAGCTATATCAAAAGCTCAGGGCGTAGGCAAGAAGACTGCTGAAAGACTGGTTGTGGAACTTAAGGATAAGGTAGGTCAGGCAGACATCGATGCTGAAACAGGAGAAATAGCCGGAAACATGACTTCAGACGGGGCTTCATCAGGAGATGCAAGGTCTGAGGCGATCGCTGCTCTTATCAGTCTGGGATATGCCAGATCAGAGGCTTTCAAGGCAGTATCTTCAGTTGGAGATGAGGGCCTTACATCAGAGGAGTATATTAAAAAAGCTCTTAAAAATTTGTTTTGAGATCATTAAATCACAGGATATCGGGAGATATTAAATGAGCGAAGACAGGATCACATCAACCAATTCATATATAGGAGAAGCCAGACAGGAGGCGGGACTGAGACCGCAGACGCTTGACGATTATATAGGGCAGCAGGGTGTCAAGGATAATCTGAAGATCTTCATTGAAGCTGCTAAACTGAGGCATGATCCGCTGGATCACGTGCTGTTTTACGGCCCTCCGGGTCTTGGTAAGACCACGCTGGCCGGTATTATAGCTAATGAGCTTGGGGTGGACATCAAGATCACTTCAGGTCCTGCTATAGGAAGGGCCGGAGACCTGGCGGCTATACTGACGAATCTGAACGACAATGACGTTCTTTTCATAGACGAGATCCACAGACTAAACCGTTCTGTTGAGGAAGTGCTGTATTCCGCAATGGAAGATTATGCTTTGGATATAATAATCGGTAAGGGACCTTCTGCCAGAAGCATCAGGCTGGATCTTGCGAGATTCACACTTATCGGTGCGACTACGAGAGCAGGTTCTCTTTCAGCCCCTTTAAGGGACAGGTTCGGTGTAATAGGCAAATTCGAACTGTATACTCCTGAAGAACTGAAGAAGATACTCAGGCGCTCCGCATCTCTTCTTAACGTAGGAATCGATGAAGCATCTCTTGATGAGATGGCTAAGCGCTCCAGGGGAACGCCGAGAGTTGCCAACAGGATGCTGAAGCGCATCAGAGACTTTTCACAGGTCAAGGGAAACGGCAATATAGATCTGGACATAACCAGGGAAGGACTTGAAGCACTCGGTGTGGATGAGCTCGGTCTGGAGAAACTCGACAGGGATATAATCCTCACCATTATTGAAAGGTTTGGAGGCGGTCCGGTTGGCATAGATACGATAGCAGCTTCCCTCGGAGAAGAGAAGGTCACCCTTGAAGATGTAAACGAGCCTTTCCTTATTCAGTCAGGTCTGCTGTACAGGACTCAGAAAGGCAGAATGGTAAGCCGGGAAGGCTACAGGCACTTCGGACTTGAATATCCGGAGTTTGAAGAACAGATGGAAATTGAATAAGCTGCGGCCCGAGAGGGCCGCTTTTGATGGAGATAAAATGGAAGTTAAAGATTTTGATTATATTTTACCTGAAGAACTTATAGCTCAGGTGCCTTCGGAAAAGAGGGACGAATGCAGGCTTCTGGTCATACATATGAAGGATGGAAGACTTGAGCACAGAAAGTTCCGTGACATATTGGATTATCTCAGACCGGGAGACTGTCTGGTCCTGAATAACAGCAAGGTGCTACCCGCAAGACTCTTCGGGGTAAAGGAAGGCACAGGAGCCAAGGTGGAGTTTTTGCTGAGCAAGAGACTTCCCTCTGATAATGGCGATCAGAATTCAGACAGATGGGAGACTCTTGTAAGACCGGGAAGGCGATTAAAGATCGGCGACAGCGTTGTGTTCTCAGGAATCGCGCCGGATGGCACGGAGTCCCATTATCCTGAGGGTAAGCTTCTCAGAGCCGAAGTCACTGGTTATTCAGATGACGGTACCAGGATAGTTGAATTCAAATATGACGGTATATTCATGGAGAGACTTGAAGAAATAGGGCAGATGCCGCTTCCGCCATATATTGCAAGGGCCAATAATTCTGAGGATAAGGATCGGTATCAGACGGTTTATTCCAAGGTAGATGGTTCTGTAGCTGCTCCTACGGCTGGACTTCATTTCACAAAGGAACTATTAAAAGAAGTTGAAGATATGGGAGTGAAGCTTGCGTATGTCACACTTCATGTGGGGATCGGGACTTTCAGGCCTGTAAAAGTCGATAAGGTAGAGGAACACCATATGCATTTTGAGGAATACTTTATCGATGAGGATGCAGCTTCATTAATTAATGAGACTAAAAGAAACGGCGGCAGGATCATTTCGGTCGGGACTACTTCCACAAGGACTGTCGAGTCAGCTGCGATCCCTGATCCGGAAACAGGAGGGTATACAGTTTCTGCCGGTCAGGGAAGTACGGGAATATTCATCTACCCGGGATATGAGTATAAGATAGTGGATCAGCTGATTACCAACTTCCATCTTCCGAAATCCACTTTAGTTATGCTTGTAAGCGCCCTTTACAACAGGGAAGGTGTCCTGAAGGCATATGAAGAAGCTGTCAGCGAGAGATATAAGTTCTTCTCCTATGGAGACGCCTGCTTTTTTACCGAATAAAATTAGCCCCTCAACAGAGGGGCTTTGGTTTTTATTCAAGGCCGGGGAAATCCAGCTGCCTTAAGGCTTCAAAAAGAATGATATTTGCAGAGTTCGCGAGATTGAAACTTCTGAACCTTGTTGAAGCGCTCATGGGGATCCTTATGGCTGAATCCGCGTGAAGGTTTATGAAATCTCTGGGAAGACCGGCTGTTTCTCTTCCGAAGAGGAACATATCTTCATCGCGATACTCAAATTCAGTATACCGGTGACCGCCTTTGGTGGTGGCGAGAAAAAGCCTGTGAGGATCCGGTCCGTCAGGTCCGTATTTACTCATAAAATCGTCTAATGATTCATGGACTCTTACATCCACGTAGGGCCAATAGTCAAGTCCTGCGCGTTTAAGAGCTTTGTCGTCTATTGAAAAACCGAGAGGCTTGACCAGATGGAGTACTGTATCTGTTGCAGCACAGGTCCTGGCGATATTTCCGGTATTGGGAGGTATCTCCGGTTCTACGAAAACTACATGTAAACTCATTTCTTTTCCTTTCTGTTCTCATGTTACCCGCATATTTTATCTCAAAAATTACTGTTTTACAAGTTACAGTTATGTTATAATACGATTTTAAGGGAAGGCATGAATGATGCATGGCTATCATTCTCCCGGACCCCTGTCTGATATCTGAAAGGACCGTAGTTATGAATCCAGCTACTTTGATAGTTACAATTATATTGATTTTGCTCGCTTTCCTTATAATAGCCGGAAGGCTTCTTTCTGATCTTCTGCTCGGCATAAAAAGGCAGACATATGAAGAAGCCAGGGAATGGCAGGAAGAGAGGACAGATATCGGATGGTACGATATCATTGATAAACAGACATACAAGGTACACAGTTTTGACGGTTACGTTCTTAATGTACAGCTTCTGATCAATCCTGAGCCATCTGAGAAATACGTCATTATCTCCCATGGCTATACGGATAATCTGATAGGGTCTCTTAAGTACGCTAAGATCTATGTAGATCTGGGTTTTAACGTTGTGATATACGATCTCAGAGGTCACGGCCTGAATGAACCGACATACTGTACATATACCATTCGCGAAAGAAAGGATCTCAGAGAGCTGATCAAAGACACCAGAACACGTCACCCGGATATGGAGTCACTGGGACTTCATGGCGAGTCACTTGGAGCAGCTACTTCGCTGGCAGTGCTCAATTATCAGCCGGAGATCGATTTCGTAGTCAGCGACTGTGCATTCAGCGATATAAAAAGCGTACTCGAGGGAGGACTGAGATCTGCACATCTTCCGGTCTCTATCCTTAAACTGGCAGGCTTTTTTATTAAATTCAGGTTCCAGATCTCCTTTAAAGGAATGAGACCGATAGATTGTCTCGATGGAAACAAGAAACCTATTCTCTTCATTCACGGACAGGACGATGACCTTATCCCGCCTTATCACAGCGAGATGATGGTAGCTGAAACTGATGGATACAAGGATCTGAGGCTGATCAAGGGTGCCGGTCATGCGGAATCAGTCTTTAAGGAGCCTGAGGAATATGCAGGGTATATCAAGGAGTTCCTTGATGTAGTTTACAGTGACAAATGATAAATATATGAGGCTAAGATCCGGAGGTTTAGTATGGAGATCAGAAGAATCGGACAGGCTGATTTTGACAGGGTCATGTCTATATATGAATTCGCCAGAGAGTTCATGGCAGAGCATGGCAATCCCAATCAATGGGGACCTACCAAATGGCCAAGTGCAGAAAGAATACAGCAGGATATCGAGGAAGGGACCGGATTTGTAGTGGAACATGAAGGAAGGGTGATCGGTCACTTCGGATTTGTCTGGGGGCCGGATCCCACATACCTTCATATCGAGGATGGAGAATGGCTGGATGACAGCCAGTATGCTGTGGTCCACAGGATCGCGGGAGACGGCTCTGTCAAAGGAATAGGAGAGTTCATACTTAACTGGGCATACGAAAAAAGCGGCGGACATCTGAGGATAGATACACACGGCGATAATTACGTAATGCAGAACCTCCTGAATAAAATGGGTTTTATAAAATGCGGCACCATATATGTCGAGGAAGATGATTTCCCGAGGATGGCTTTTGAAAAGTCGAAGACTGCATGGATGAAGGCGGGATATGTGTGCGGTATATCATGATACAGAGGTGACCGGGGGCAATGAGTTCCCTTGCATTAATATTACAGTTATAGTAGAATAATCAGAACGAGCATTCTGAACGGAGGTATGACATGAAGAAACTGAACGTTGCCATTCTGGGCTGCGGTACAGTCGGAGGCGGCACTTATGACATTCTTTTAAAAAATCACGACCTGATACAGCAGAGGACAGGAGCGGACGTGAAAGTTACAAGGATACTGGATATCAGGCATCGTGAAGATATTCCTGATGAGCTGTACACAGAAAAGATAGAGGATATCTATGAAGACCCTGATATTGACTGCGTAGTGGAGACTCTGGGAGGTATCGAACCTTCAACCGGGTTCATGCTCGGAGCCATGAAGGCCGGGAAACACGTCATATCAGCCAATAAAGCTGCGATAGCCAACTCCTGGAAGGAACTGAACGATGCAGCAGCGGAGAACGGAGTGAAATTCCTGTTTGAAGCATCGGTGGGAGGCGGGATACCTGTACTTACTGCGATCAGAGGTCAGCTTTCGGGAAACAATTTCCTTGAAGTTATGGGTATCGTTAACGGCACAACCAACTATATACTCACCAAGATGACAGAAGAAGGAGCTTCATATGAAGACGTGCTTAAGGATGCTCAGGAGAAGGGATTTGCTGAGAAGGATCCTACAGCAGATGTTGACGGTATAGATGCTGCCAATAAGCTGAGCATTCTCATTGCGCTTCTTTTTGATAAGTATATTCCTCCTATGGATATACCCAGATGCGGCATCAGGCATATCACACAGCTGGATATAGGCGAAGCTGAGATGAAGGGTGAAAAGATAAAACTCATCGCTCACGCTACACTTAAGCCGGACGGATCGGTGAAATGTTCTGTAAAACCTGAAGGCATCCCTAGGAGCCACCCGCTGGCCGGAGTATCCAACGAATTCAATGCGGTATACGTGGTAGGAGATATGGTGGGAGAGACCATGTTCTACGGAAAGGGCGCAGGAGCGCTTCCTACGGGATCGGCTATCGTAGGCGATATACTTTCCCTGATCTGACAGATTTAAAAGCCCTGACAAGGCATCAAATAATATAATTAAGGAGATCAATATGACGTTATTAAAGCAGTGGCAAGACCTTATGGAACAGCAGACAGATGCTACCATCGATGAATTCTGGCAGGAATACGCCGGAACAGAACAGAGGGTATACCAGAGCATACTTAAGAATTATCCCGAAAAACTCAGCGGTAAATTCAGTGAATTGTGCGAAAAATTCGAAGCAAGACCCGTTATATTCATGGGATTTATGGATGGGATCAATTCTTCACTGACCGAAGAGAAGGACCTGGATTCTGTAACCGAGGATACGGATCTGGAATTCGATATAGACTACGAAAAACTATACTTCAACATGCTGAAGGCCGATGCAGACTATCTGTATACACTTGAAGAATGGCTGAACGTATTTGATGAAGACAAACTTAAATCGATCGTTAAGGATTACAGACGTTCCAAGATCGTTCACGTTGAGAAGAAACCCGGCAGAAACGATCCATGCCCCTGCGGTTCCGGCAAAAAATATAAGAACTGCTGCGGAAGGAACGCCTGATATTTCCGGCCGGTCGAAGCCGGATAAGGAGGTAAAGGCAAGATGTCAAAAAAGGACAGCAAGTTTATCAACAGATTAAACGATATACGTAAACTGCCTAAGATCAGGATCCCCAAGCTCAAACTCGATAATATCGATAAGATCGATGAGCTCAGGATGGATTTTGAAAAATATGTTGATAACGCACCCAAAGTCATCAGGAGGCAGGACCATTATCCAGTGAGCAATTATGCTACCGTCAGGGAACTGGTCGATTATGGTACTGAGACTTTCAGGGACAGGGTGTTCATCCTGGACAAGGATAAGCCTAAAGATAAATATTTCAGAGAGTGGACTTACGGAGAGTTCAGAAATGACGTGGATGCTCTGGGAACGGCACTGACTTCAGTGTACGGACTTGAGGGTGAACCTATAGTTATAATAGGGGAGAATCAGTATGACTGGTACGTGTCATATATCACAGCTCTTATCGGCGCCGGCATAGCGGTTCCCCTTGATAAGGAACTTCCGGAAAACGAGATCGAACTTACTATTAACCGCTCACGTGCAGCCTGCGTTATCTACTCACCCAAGCTGAAGGGTAAGATCGAAAAGCTCATGGAGAAGGAAAAACTCCCCACCGTGAGATGTTTTGTTGAGATGAAGAGCGATGCTCAGGCTGAACCGAAGAGCCTCTCTGACGGAAGAGAGATAGTTACAGCAGGATTTGATTCACTCCTTCTGGATGGAAGAGTACTCATTAACAACGGGGATCATTCGTTCAGAGAAATCGTTACGGAACCGGATGAATTCAGAGCACTTTTCTTTACTTCCGGAACAACAGCTTCGGCTAAGGGTGTAATGGCCTCATCCAGGCAGCTTGCAAACAATATAAATGCGGTGTCAGCCTACGTCAGGATCAGCGAAAACGACAGGTTTTTCTCAGTACTGCCCCTGCATCACACCTATGAGTCAAGCATAGGGTTCCTCCTTGCATTTGGATATGGCTCGTCCATTGCGGTCTGTCAGGGTCTGAGGTATATCTCGGATAATCTCAGGGAGACCAGACCCTCCATCATCATAGCTGTACCTCTTCTTATAGAGCATATTTACTCTACAGTCATGCGCTCCATCAAGAAGAGCAAAAAAGAAAAAGCTGTCACATATATGATGCAGACCACGAATGCGCTGAAGAGCGTAGGCATCGACGTAAAGAAAAAGGTATTCAGGGAAATATATGACGGCATAGGCGGCAGACTGAAGTATATCGTTTCTGCTGCTGCTCCCATCGATCCCAAGGTAGGGCAGTGGTTCACAGATCTGGGAGTCATATTCCTTCAGGGGTACGGACTTACAGAGACCTGTCCTATATCAGCAGTAACTCCGGAATACGATACAAGGGTAGGTTCTGCAGGAAAGACTATTGTAAACGGTATCATCCGCGTGGATAACCCTGATGAAAAGGGTGAAGGTGAACTGGTGATATCCACAGATACCCTTATGATAGGATATTATGAGGATGAAGAAGCCACCAACGACGCCATCGAGGTTGATGAGAACGGCAGACGCTGGTTCCATTCCGGAGATATCGGAAGAGTTGATGAAGACGGTTTCGTATACGTTACAGGAAGGATCAAGAACGTCATAGTCACCCAGAATGGCAAGAACATATATCCTGAAGAACTGGAACTGCTTCTCGGCGATATCGAGGAGATAGAGGAATCCATGGTATATGGAAAAGAGGTTCCGGGTGAGAAGGAGCTTATCGTAACAGCCAGGGTCATTCCTGATTACAAGAGGATAGAGGAACTTTACGGAGATATCACGATCCCTGAAGTGTACAGGATAATAATGCACCATATCCGTGAAGTAAACAAAAAGACCACTAACTATAAGGCTATCAAGGGCCTTGAGATAAAGGACGGACCATTTATAAAGACTACGACTCAGAAGATCAAGAGATTTGCTGAGATCGCTGAAGGAAAGATCCTGGAGATAGATAACAACGATTAGATAATATGATATAGATCCCTGCGAAGGTGCGCAGGGATCTTTTTTAGTCTCATAAATTGTGTTAATTATTCTTCTTGAACATCAAACGCCGTTTTGGTATAATATTTGCTAGTTGAAGGGAAATAGTTGTTTCCCGGACGGGATGTTCTTATGAGACTTGGATATGATCTTACAATTGAACAGACTCAGAAGCTCACTATGACTCCTGAGCTTATTCAGGCTATCCAGATCCTGCAGTATAATTCTCAGGAACTGGAAGATTTTGTATCCAGGGAAATCATGGAAAATCCCATACTTGAAATGGATAATACGGTTCCGAACGACAATCGGGATCATATTAAAGATTCGGAGATTTCCAAGTCTGAAGAGATAATAATAAAGGAAGCTGAGAAGGATGACTTCGACTTAAGGGAGAGGATCGCTGAATCGGAATATGATGATATCAGTTACCGCCAGTGGGAACACAGATTATCGAATGACGACGTAGTTTCTTTTGATCAGTACACCTCTAAAGAAGAGACTCTTCAGGATTATCTGCTTCTTCAGCTTACTTTTTCTAATCTCAGGGACAGGGACAGGAAGATCGGAAGGTTTCTGGTGGAAGCGATAGACGAAAACGGGTATCTTACGGTGGACACAGATCAGACTGCTTATGTTTTCGGCGTCAAGCCATCCGTAATCGAAAGAGTGCTGGACGTCATCCATGGCTTTGACCCGGTCGGAGTTGGAGCCAGAAATCTCGAGGAATGTCTTCTGATACAGCTTGAGGCTAAAGGTTTCCATGATGAGAGCATAGAGTATATAGTAAGGAATCATCTGACGGATCTGGGGGAAAACCGTATCCAGCATATAGCTAAATGCACCGGACTGACTGCAGTTCAGGTCCAGGCTGTGGCAGATCTCATCAGGACTCTTGATCCTAAACCCGGAATGGCATATTCATCAGGTGAGCAGATAAGGTTCGTAGTCCCGGACATCATCGTCGAGAGGGGAGCTGACGGTTACGATATCGTTACCAACGACAGCACCATTCCGAATCTGAGGGTCAGCTCATATTACATAAACCTTGCCAAGAGTCATAAAGAAGACGAGGAAGTTCAGAAATATCTTTCTGACAAGTATAATTCCGCTTTATGGCTGATCAAATCCATCGAACAGAGAAAGCGCACTATCTATAAGGTTTCGGAAGCTGTAATGAAATATCAGATGGAATTTCTTGAAAAGGGTGAGAAGTATCTCAAGCCCATGACCCTGAAGCAGATAGCAGACGAAGTGGGAGTACATGAGTCGACGGTCAGCAGGAGTATCAATGGCAAATACATACAGACACCCAGAGGAGTTTTTGAGATCAAATACTTTTTCTCTTCCGGAGTAGGCAGCGGCAGCGGAGAAGGGCTGTCCTCAAATTCCATCAAGACTTTCATCAGGGAGATCGTTGACAATGAAGATCCGAAAAAACCCTGTTCGGATCAGGATATGGTGGAGATCCTTTCAAGGAAAGGAATTGAGATTTCAAGAAGAACTGTGGCTAAATACAGGGAAAGCATGAACATCTTATCGTCATCCAAGAGAAGACGGTATTGATATATGACGGGCGGAGCATCGCCTGATAACAGATTTCCGGAGGAAAATAGAATGAAAAAAACAGTTAAAGACGTAGAGTGGAGAGGTAAGAGAGCTTTAGTCAGATGCGATTTTAACGTTCCTCTTAAAGAAGGCAGGATCACCGATGATACAAGGATCACAGCTGCTATGCCGACTATTGAATATCTGGTTGAGCACGGAGCTAAGGTGGTTCTTATGTCACACCTGGGGAGACCTGAGGGAGAACCCAGGCCGGAGTACAGTTTGAAGCCTGTAGCTGACAGACTTTCAGAACTTCTCGGCAAGCCGGTCAAATTCATTTCCTGCCCTGTTGTTGTGGATGATGAAGTCAGAGCAGCGGCGGCTTCCCTTGGAGAAGGAGAAGTGATGCTTCTCGAGAACCTCCGCTACAGAAAAGAAGAAACCAAGAACGGTGCAGATTATGCGAAGGAACTCGCTTCCCTTGGTGATGTTTTCGTAAACGATGCATTCGGCACAGCGCACAGAGCTCATGCTTCGACTGCTGGCTGCGCAGACTATATTCCCTGCGTTTCAGGATTCCTTATCGAAAAGGAAGTTAAGTTCCTGGGACAGGCAGTAGAGGACCCTGAAAGACCTTTCGTAGCGATCATGGGCGGATCCAAGGTAGGAGATAAGATATCTGTCATTGAGAATCTTCTTAATAAAGTGGACGTACTTCTTATCGGAGGAGGAATGGCTTATACCTTCTTTAAATCCCAGGGTTATGAGATAGGTAAGTCCATTCTTGACGAACCTAACGTTGACCTTGCTGCAGAGCTTCTTCAGAAGGCAGATGAAATGGGTGTCAAGCTCATGCTTCCTGTCGACACCGTTTGTGCAAAGGAATTCTCAAACGACGCTGAAGCCTCAGTATATTTCGTAGATGAGATCCC